>CACIWI010000042.1 GCA_902590355.1 uncultured Prochlorococcus sp. | reverse complement strand
GCGGATCTTCATTATGGGAAAGCCTTGGGTTTGTTTTTTTTGATCAATTAGAAGATTCTGAAAAAATTGCAAAGGCAAATTTTTACTACGGTCAACTCCAAATAATTAATGAAATTAAATTTTCAATTTGAATTGAATTTTATTTTTTACGTTTTTAATTTTTCTTAAATCAATTTTGTATAATCTTTTTCTGATAATATGAACTTAGTAAAAGATTAATTAATGATTGAAACTTCAGGTGTAATAGAAAAAGAGCAGGGAAATGGATTTTATTTGGTTACCTTAGAACAACCTGAAGGACATCAATGTTTATGTAGAGCTGCGGGTAAATTGACTAAATTTAGAATAAAATTATTAGCTGGAGACAAAGTGTTAGTAGAGATAAGTCCTTATGATCTTTCTAGAGGAAGAATAACTTATAGAGAAAGAAATGCAGGGGGTGCTAAACCCACAACTAATAAAAATAACCCTAAGAGGAATAATAAGTAAAAAGTTATTTTAGATAATATTTTTTATTGCTTCTTTGAACTCACTTCTTTGTTTAACACCTTGCCATTGTTTTTTTAATAATTTTTCTTTAAAAAGTTGAACTGTTGGAGTGCCGTTTATACCAGCTTGTTTTGCAATATCTTGATCTTTATCAATATCTATTTCAACACCAAGCACTGCACCATCAAGTTCTTTAATTACCCTTTTTAACTGAGGTTTTAAAACATGACATGGGCCGCAGCTTGGAGAACTAAAGATTACTAAGATAGGTTTTTTACTTTCGTGATAAAGTTTCCTTAATGCATAACTGCCTTTTTGCCATTCAGAATTTGAATCGAAGGTATCTTCATTAACTTCTTCTTCATTAAAATCTGATGAATTAAGTTTTTTTTCTGGTTCGGGTGTTTCTCTTGCTATTGTTTTTGCTAAGTTTTTCTCGGCTAGCCACCTTTCGGTAGCTAATGCTGCCATGCACCCAGTTCCTGCAGCAGTAACTCCTTGTCTCCACTCAGAATCAACAACATCACCTGCTGCGAAAATGCCTTCAATAGATGTCTCTGGTCGTCCTGATTTGCAAGCAATGTATCCTTTATTATCTAAATCAATTTTGTTGCCTAAGAACTTCGTATTTGGTGTGTGTCCTATCGCGTAAAAAAGACCTTTTATACTAATTTCCCCTTTACCTTCTTGTGAGTGAATAGTTTCTATTCTCTCAAGCCATTCAGAACCATCGGCTTTATCAACTTTCGTGTTCCAGTGAATTTCTATCTTTGGGTTAGATTTTACTCTATCTACCATTGCTGCGCTAGCTCTTAATTTCTCTGATCTAACAATCAAATGCACTTTGCTTCCATACTTTGTGAGATAGGCTGCTTCTTCACACGCAGAATCGCCCCCTCCAATAACAGCTAATTCTTCATCTCTAAATTGAGGGGTTGCTCCATCACATATTGCACAAGCACTTATTCCTTTACTCCAAAATTTATCTTCATTTATCACGCCTAATCTATTTGCACTTGCTCCAGTTGCAATAATAATTGAGTTAGATTTTATTGTTCCTTCTAAAGTTTTTAATTCAAAGGGATGTGAATCAGTATTTATTGAGACAACATCACTTTCGTATAAATTAGTGCCCCATCTTTCGGCTTGAGCTTTCATGAGATCCATTAATTCAGGACCTAGAACACCATCTGGAAAACCTGGATAATTTTCAACAAATGTTGTCGTCATTAATTGCCCACCAGGAATTCCACCAGAATTAAATCCTGTAACGAGCAATGGTTGAAGATTAGCTCTTGCTGCATAAATCGCAGCTGTATAACCTGCAGGACCTGAACCAATAATTACAACATTTTCTACTTTAGAATTTTTTTCTTTATTTTCCATTTATTTTCTAATTTCACTTCTTATAGTAATAAACAAACTCAAATAATGTAGGGCGGATTTCACTCGATCGAGTTAGTAATTAATCATTGACTTTTTGGTCAAACAAATTTTTTAATTCCATTGGGAAGTTTAAAACAGAATCTTTTAAATTTTCGTTCTTTTCTCCAATATGTAATATCCACTCTCTAAATTCTTCTGCGATTGCGTAACTGTCTTCATATCTTTCAAGAGTATCCATTGAAGATATTCTGTTGGTTGCCCAACAGGTTGCAATGTCGATCCTTCTTCTAATGAAATTGTCCATCGAAACTTAAAAGTTATATATAGATAAACACAAAA
>CACIWI010000041.1 GCA_902590355.1 uncultured Prochlorococcus sp. | reverse complement strand
TTTCAAACAATCAAGAATTTTTTCTAAAGTATTTAATTTCATATATGGACACTCGTTACATTTACAACCCTCTACATCGGGAACTTCAATAAAAATTTTATTAGGTTCTTTCTTTTTCATTTGATGAATTATTCCAGGTTCAGTTAGTACCATGTAAGTTTTAGATGGATCTTTACTTACGAAATCAAGCAGCTTACTTGTTGATCCAATAAAGTCTGAGATAATTAGCAAATTTTGACTACATTCAGGATGAGCAATTACTTTTGATCCTGGATTTTGATATTTTAATTTTAGAAGTGCTTCTTCACTAAATGATTCATGAACAATGCAGCTGCCAGGCCATAATTTAAGATCTCTTCCTGAATTTTTCTGTACCCATCTCCCAAGGTTCTGATCTGGCGCAAATATTATCTTTTTATCTTCAGGTATCTTTTTAATTAATGAGACTGCATTACTGCTTGTACATATCAGATCACTTTGAGCTTTTACTTCTGCAGTGCAATTTATATAACTTACGACATAGTGATCTGGATTTTCTTCCCTGAATTTTTGAAATTTATCTGAAGGACAATCGTCTGCTAATGAGCATCCTGCGTCAATATCTGGTAATAGGACTGTTTTATTAGGGCTAAGTATTTTTGCGGTTTCGGCCATAAAGTGCACACCACAAAAAATTATTATATCTGCGTCATTATTTGCAGCTTTCCTAGATAGATCTAATGAATCGCCAATAAAATTTGCAATTTCCTGAATCTCTGGAGCTTGATAATAGTGCGCAAGAATAATTGCATTAGCTTTTCGGCAACGCTCCTTTATTTCAGAAATCAAATCCTCTTCGTTTTGAACTGATTTCTGTTTTGCAGTAGAAGTTATACTGGTCAGGATTTAGAATATCTCTAAATAGATTATATGCCTTTAAACAGAAAAAATTCTGACAAATTTAAAAATTGCTATTGTTGGTGACTGTCATGGTCAATGGTCTGAATTTGACTTGAAAGTTTTATCGATTATCAAACCAAATATTGTTTTATTTGTTGGTGATATTTCTGATGGAAGTGTCAAAATAATTAAAAAAATCAATGAGATCAAAATTCCTACTTTTGTGATTTTAGGAAATCATGATAGAGGGAAAGATTCTACAGGCGAAACTCTCTCAAAGCAGATACGTGTTCTTGGTGAAAAATATTGTGCATGGGATTTGAAAGTTTTTAATAATCAAATAAATTTATTGTCTGCTAGACCATGTAGCTCTGGCGGCGGATATTATCTTTCAAAAGAAGTTAAAGGCGTTTATGGACCTATAACCGAACAAGATTCAATAAATAAAATTATCCAATGTTCAGAAGAGACTATTGAAGAAATACCTCTAATAATTATGTCTCATGCTGGTCCTTCGGGTTTAGGTTCAGAACCTAAAAGCATTTGTGGGAAAGACTGGAAATTACCCTCTTTAGATTGGGGAGATAGAGATTTGTCTGCTGCTATTTCTCAAATACAAAAGAGAAGAAAAGTTGATCTTGTAATTTTTGGTCATATGCACAACCGGCTTAAAAGAAATCTTGGTTTAAGAGAGATGTTTAAAATTGATAGCAAAGGAACAATTTATTTCAACACTGCTGTAGTACCAAGATATAAAACTGATGAAGATGGGAAATTGCTAATTAACTTTTCATGGATTGAGTTTGAAAATAAGGAATTAAGGCATGTTTCTCATAGATGGTATTCAGAGTCTGGTGAAATTCGTGAAGAAGATAAATTTTTTTAGGATTAATATCTCTGATCATATTTTAAGTATTTTTGGGCTTTTCATATCTTGAAAATAATGTTTGAGATAAAATATATCCCGCAATTCCTGCTGCTGTGAAAGCTAAACCATTTTTAAATAATGGTAATAAATCATTTGTCCTGGATATTATCGGTGCCAAACCAAAAATTCCAAATAACATTCCCCATAAAGGAGAAAGAAGAGCTAAAAATCCAATTGATATCAATTGACCTTCTTTTCGTGGCGCAGATGCAAAACCTGCTACTAAACCTCCAAGAATAGATGTACATAAAGTCCATATATATTGTTCTTTGGGTAGACCAGGGACAACTTGGCATCCTCCTCTTTCGAGACAAATCTTTACTGAATCAATTGCATCTAATACTGCACCATCCTCACCATGATCTTTAACATAGTATTGGTTGCCAAATCTTGTTTGAAGTTCAACCCAAAATAACCTTGGCATAAAATTAAAATAAGCCTCTCCGACGTTAAAGTTCAGCAAATTTCCTCCTCTAGGATCCGCAACTATCAACAAACTTGTCTCATCTAAATCCCAATAGTCCTTTATTGCACTACCAGGT
>CACIWI010000040.1 GCA_902590355.1 uncultured Prochlorococcus sp. | reverse complement strand
ATACTACTCGCAGTAGTAATAATTTGTTCCATAAATTTCTTTAATCATAAGATTTATATTTAATGTCAAATGCAAATATGCCAGATGTTCTTGTTTTGGGTGCAGGGCCTGCAGGTATGGCAATTGCCTCAGCTTTAGGTAAGGAAAAATTAGATGTTGAAGTGCTTTCTCCAAATGGACCAGATGAACCTTGGCCAAACACATATGGCATTTGGGGGAAAGAAGTTGATCAACTCGGACTTCAGGATTTACTTGAATATAGATGGAAGAATACTGTAAGTTTTTTTGGGCATGGAGCGTTAGAAGAACAAGACGATGAGAATAAAGCCACGGAACATTCACTAGATTATGGACTATTTGATAAAAAGAAACTCCATAATCATTGGTTTAATGAATGCAATAAGTCCCTCATTAAATGGCATCAAGGCTTTGCAAACAAAATACATTTTGAAAAATACAAAAGTACAGTAACAACAAAAGATGGCAAGACCTACTCTGCAAGATTAGTAGTTGATGCAACAGGATATGATCCTGTTTTTCTTAAATTAAAATCGTGTGGTCCTCTAGCAGTCCAAACTTGTTATGGGATAGTAGGCAATTTTAGTAAACCTCCACTTAAAAAAGGGCAGTTTGTATTAATGGACTACAGAAATGACCATCTTAACCATGAGCAAAAAAAAGAACCGCCCACTTTTCTTTATGCTATGGATATGGGGGATGGGAAATATTTTCTTGAAGAGACATCTCTAGGTTTAGTAAATCCTCTAACAATGGAAAATTTAAAAGAGAGACTAGAGAAGAGGCTTTCTTATCGAAATATATCAATCACAAGCATGCAACATGAAGAGCTTGGCTTATTTCTCCCTATGAATATGCCAATCCCAGATTTCAAACAACAAATACTAGGATATGGTGGCGCTGCTTCAATGGTACATCCTGCATCTGGATATTTAATTGGTAATGTTTTAAGAAGGGCTCCACTTGTCGCTAAGGCAGTCTCAGAAGCAATTAAAAACAAAAATCTAAGTACCTATCATATTGCTAGAAAAGGTTGGGAAACTTTATGGTCAAAAGAATTAATTAGGAAGAAATCACTTTATCAATTTGGATTAGAAAAACTGATGAGGTTTGATGAGAAATTATTGAGAGAATTTTTTGGTAGTTTTTTCCAACTACCTAAAAATCAATGGTATGGTTTTCTAACTGATACTCTTTCTTTAAAAGAGATTGTATATGCGATGTGCGTAATGTTTATAAAGGCTCCTTGGAGTGTAAAGAAAGGTCTTATGATTATGCATGGAAGAGAATTTAAAATGTTACTTAGGATAATATTTCCAAACATATAGTTTAAAAATGAGAACTATACTAATAAGTGGAGCTAGTAGAGGTATTGGACTAAATATTGCACATAAAGAATTAAAAGAAGGCAATAGAATTAGTGTTGGCATAAGAGATTTAGAATCATTAAAAGGAAGCGCTATTGATCCAAATAAATGGCCAGAAGGGAAAATTATAATCAACCACTATGATGCATTAAAAAAAATTACAGCCGAAAATTGGATAAAGAATACCGTAGATGAATTTGGAGGATTTGATTCAGTAATAAATTGTTCTGGAGTATTATCTAAAGTTCCTTTCTTATACAAAGATGGTGATGAAGAAGATATTTTAAATACATTAAATATCAATTTTTTAGCAATCTGGAATTTATGTAGGCTTTCTTGGGATCATTTATGTACCTCAGGCAGAGGTAGAATTATTGTTTTAGTTTCAATGAGCGGGAAAAGATCTAAAGGCGATTTAGCGGCTTATTCTTCTTCAAAGTTTGCTTTGATGGGATTATGCCAAACGATGAAAAATAAAGGTTGGGATAAAAATATAAGGGTTTCAGCAATTTGTCCAAGCTGGGTTAATACCAAAATGGCCCAAAATATCTCTTCCTTAGACAAATCAAGCATGACGCAACCAGAAGATATTGCTGAAATATGCTCAACTATTCTGAAGTTACCTAGCCAATCAGTTCCATTTGAAATTGCCTTAAATTGTAATTATGAAAATTAACCTAAATTGAAAATTAAGTAAGCCATAGAAAGCATTGCAATTGCAATAAATAAACCTTTTATTCGATTAGTTAACAATGAAAAAAGAGATAAATCTTCAGAAAAGTATCCACCAAAACTACCTGTTATAAATAATATAACCATTGGTAAGGATGCCATCCCGAAAGAATAAGATATAGATTTTACAAATCCAAAATTTAAATAATTAAAAATAAATGAACTTAATGAAAACAATAAAAATGATGCAAATAGAGTTATTGAAACTTCAGCATCTAAAGTGTGAGGTAAGCTACCCTTTAATTCAAATTGCTTTTTGCATTCTCTAATTTGTCTTTTAGAGAGCTTCAAATAACCAGTTTCAGGAATTCTTTGCAACTTATATTTTCTTAGTAATCTTGCTTCCAGAGTTTCTGGCTCCTTTGTCATAATTGATGTCAATAATTCATCTGGCTTTAATTTCTTAATTTTCTTTTCAAGATTATCCGTTTTCCCAATCCTGTAAAGATCTCCTACTCTAATGAGGTAAACATATCCCGACATTTGCGTTGTAAAATTAATACTGTTCCTTCTTAAATAATACTAAAAGAATCAAGGAAATTTAAAGTTTTTACAATATGAAAAACGATATTTTATATTCATTTCGAAGATGTCCATATGCAATTCGTGCAAGATGGGCC
>CACIWI010000039.1 GCA_902590355.1 uncultured Prochlorococcus sp. | reverse complement strand
CTATCCGCAGTTTTGCATAATTCAAAAATTATTGATTCAGTTGTTGTTAGGATCGCCCCACTCTGAATCATTCTCTGCAATGCTATTTCATGATCTTCCCTATTTCGACTGCCCATGGCATCTGATATTAGAATAACTTCAAATCCTTTTTGTAAGCAATCCAAGGCAGTTTGTTGAATACAAATATGCGTTTCGATCCCACAAACTATCAGATTACTAATTTTCTTCTTTTTAAGTTCATTTAAAAAATATTGTATATTAGCTAAGCTAAATACCATCTTTTCAATCTTTTTAAATCGAGCTTTGGGTAATAATTCAGGGATCGTTTCTCCCAATTTGAGTGGGTTCTGTTCAGATATATATATGTTTTCTTCTAAAATTTGGTATGCATTTATTAGCTTTTTAATGTTTTTGATTATTGAATCCTTATTAAAAATTGGTCTTATTATTTTTTCCTGAATATCAATAATTATCAAGGCGTTTACTTTCGATGATAATTTATCAGAAGAGATTTCTTGATCATTCATCATTTATATATAAAGGTACATTTAACATAATATTTTGAAGAACTTTAGTAAACATTTTAAATCAATAAGTTGTTTTACTCTCATCTAGAGTTATTATTGAGAATAGCCATGGGTTAATTTTGTCATTATCCTCTCAATACAAAGTCATCACATCTCCTCTTGGTGATGGATTACATAAAGATGGGAAAAGGTTAACTCCTCAGAGGCTAAAAGTTCTTAATTTATTTGAAAATATTGGCTCAGGAAAGCATCTTAGTGCTGAAGAGGTGCATGAAAAGTTAGTTAAAACAAGCTCCAAAGTTTCACTAGCAACAATTTATAGAACTTTAAGGCTTTTAGTACAAATGGGTTTGCTTCATGAATTAGAACTCAGTGAGGGCGGACACAGATATGAATTGCTTAGTAACGACACACCGGACCATCATCATTTGATTTGTATTAGGTGTGGAAGAACAGAAGAATTCGAAAATGAAGAAGTTTTAGAAGCAGGCAAAGTTGCAGCAAAAGTTAATGGTTTTAAACTAATTGAATCCTCTTTAAATGTAAGAGCTATTTGCCCTAATTGCATTTAGTAGGTTTTAACTTAAAGTTCCTCCACAACTTGACCCAGCACCTGCAGTGCAAGCAAAACAATGTTCTTTTACAGCTACCCCGTAGTCAAAAGTAAATGATTCATCCAATAGATCAAAAAGTGTCTTTGGTCCTTTATCCTCTCGGAAATTTATTTGTTGGTTAAAGTCACAATCATAAATTTCTCCTAACCAATTTACGCTAATTGTCTTTTTACACATAAGATTTTCTAAATTCTTTTCATTAAAATTTTCTTTTAGTAATTTGTAATAAGTCTCTAATTTCCCTTCTCTTCTAAGAGATTCTTCATATCTATTTATCGGCATATTAGTTATTGTGTATAAATTATTAAAAACGATATTGTATTTTTCAAATAGTATTTTTTTATAATCCTTCTCCAATATTTCCTGAGAAGGAGGAAGAATTGGGCTTACAGGATTATAAACAAGGTTTAATTGTAATCCATTTTCTTTTTTCCCATAGCCTAAATCATTAAGAATTTTTATGGCATTAATACTTTTTTCAAAAACCCCAAAACCCCTTTGGAAATCAACATTATTTTTTTCATAACACGGAAAGGAAGCAGTAATTATCACTTTATTCTTTGCTAGAAATTGAGGAAGATCTTCATAACCTTCTTCAAAGAAAATTGTCAAATTGCACCTGTCAATAATATCAATTTGTTTTGTGCTCAAACTGGTTATTAGGTTTTTAAATTCTGGGTGAAGTTCTGGTGCACCACCTGTAATATCTAAAGTCTTGATTTTGTATTTTTCAATTATTTTTGGAATAAGAGATATCATTTCATTGGACATCTTTTCAGTCCTTAGGGGACTCGAATTGACATGACAATGCTTGCATACCTGATTGCATTTATAACCTATGTTAATTTGCAATGTTTCTATAGGTTCTTTATAAATTTGAGGGAATTTTTCTTTCATAAATCTATTTTTTATAAGTTGTCATTCGAAAATTTAAAAGTCAACTATTTTTTTTAAAGTTTGATCTCTTACTAGCAAGTTCAATAAACCAACTTATGTATTCTTTGGGACCATTTTTAAAAACTATGTCAAATTTTAAATTGTCATGAACATCACTGATCCCTATTAAACCAGTTTTTTTTGTAGAGGGTCTTTCAACTTCACCAGAACTACTATCTACAAAAATTATTTTATTCTTAATCCCATATTCATTACCCAATATTTGTATTAATTCTAGAAAAGACCTGTCACTTCCTCCTCTTGAATAACTTTTTTCATCATTATTTTTTTTTGATGTGACTGTGTCACCAACTCCTACAATCAAAGGCATATCTTCTTTTTGAATAGTTCTTTTGCATAAATCGATTTTTTCCGTAACAGAATTTGGAGAGTTTCTAAAATTAAAATTTCTTCCAAAAGGAGCTTTACCAGTTTTATCCGCAATAAATTTATTTAAAAGAAATAAAACTCCAGAATCTTTAACTGCTCCTTTAATAAGTAATTGTATGTCTGTTGATCCAATATCATCTTGAGAAGAAAGTTTAATTTTTTCTATACCATTTTTATTACCTAAATTTGGTGAAATATGAAGGAAAAATGAGTTTTTGAGGCCCTCGGATTCAGCTTTTAAAATGATTTCATTCATCATTTTTTGAAAACTAATTTGAATAAGCTTTCTTTTATCAGAATCTTCATGAACTAAATCAAATAGACTATTG
>CACIWI010000038.1 GCA_902590355.1 uncultured Prochlorococcus sp. | reverse complement strand
TGACTTAAAAAAAGCAATAACATTTTCACCACCGCACCTATCTATTTACGATTTAAATATTGAAAATGGTACTGTTTTCAAAAAATTAGTTAGTTTAGGAAAATTAAAACTCCCAAGTGATGAAGAAGCTTTTAGGAACAGTGAATCAACCCATTTAATTTTAAAAAATTCAGGTTATTCAAGATATGAAATCTCAAACTATTGCCTTCCGCGACATCAATCGAGACATAACAGAGTTTATTGGAGTGGTTTAGGCTGGTGGAGTTTTGGTCAAGGTTCAACTAGTGCCCCTTGGGGGGAAAAGTTTACTAGGCCAAGAGTTAGCAAAGAATATAAAGAATGGGTAATTAGACAATATGAACTTCATTTAGATTCATCTCTTATTAATAAGGATTTTGTCTACAAAGAACTTGATGAAAAAATAATGTTGGGACTAAGACTCAAAGAGGGTATTGATATTTATAAGGTGTTTAAAGAACAAAACTGGGAAAACGACAAATTTGAAAAAAATTTTAGTAAATTGCTTAAAGAATGGGAAAAATTTCTTGAAAGTGGATTATTAGTAAGAAAGGGTAATAGATTCTTTTTAAATGAGCCTAAAGGAATGGAACTTAGCAATCAAGTTATTGTTTCTATGTTTAAGTGGTGGGACGAGATTAGTTAAGTCTTTCAGAGTCTACCCATTCTTTTAATTTATCCTTAAATAATTTCTTTCCTTGGATAATTGGTTGGCAAAATGGGGGTTGATCATCATTAAGGCCTAACAAATCGGCAGTAACTCTTACTTGCCCATCGCAATAATTACCTGCGCCGATACCTATTGTGGGAATTGTTAAAGAATTTTGTATTTCTTTAGCAAGCAAATCAGGAATATGTTCAAGAACTATTGAAAAACATCCTAATTCTTCAAGAATTGAAGCCTCTTTCTTAATTTTTTCTTGGCCTGCTAAGCTTTCTCCTTGTTTCCTTAATCCAATATTTAGATAGCTTTGTGGTGTAAGACCTATATGACCCATAACAGGGATTCCCATTCTTACTAATCTAGAAATAACTTTTTGTATTTCTGGTTCAGCTCCTTCCACTTTTACAGCTTTTGCATAAGTGCTCTGAATAATTCTCCCTGCATACTCAACAGCCTTATCCTCCCCACATTGGTAAGTTAGAAAAGGCATATCTGCAACGACTAGAGGTTGTTCCTCAATTTTTTTCTTAAATCCTCTTGATACAGCATTAGTATGATAAATTATGTTTTCTAAAGTTATTGGCAATGTCGATTTGTATCCTAAACAGACCATTGCTAATGAATCTCCTACTAGTACGAGATCAACATTAGCTTCTTCTGCAATAGATCCTGATATGGAGTCCCAAGCAGTTAGTGCAATGATTTTGCGAGATTTTTTTTTATAATTAACCAGGTCTGAAGGTAACATAATAAATTTATGTATCTTTTTTAATCAAGAATTGCTAGTATAATTTTGACTCGGCCTTTCGCGGTTTTAACGCCTAAACCTGGTCAGGACCGGAAGGTAGCAGCCACAAGGGATGCTTGAGGCAGGCGAGATAACCGAGTCACTCTATTTTACCTTTTAACCTATATCTTTTTTATTTTGCCTTAATCTCAAAAACTCCGGAATACTGGCTCCTGATTCTTTATTTTCGGAATAATTATATAAGGGTTGATTAGATAATCTGTTTTTTATTCTTTGCTGGTTTAATGGTTGGGTTGTTTCAAATCCTGTAGCAATTACAGTAACTTGTATCTCCCCTTCCATTGCATCATCGACCACTGCACCAACAATAATATTCGCTTCTTGATCAACAACATCATAAATAATTTCAGATGCAGAGGTCATGTCTTCTAAAGTCATGTCTTTGCCTCCAGTAATATTTATAACGCAACCTTTAGCTCCATCAATTCTTGCTGCTTCTAATAAAGGACTATTCATTGCTGCCTGTGCTGCCTCAATAGCTCTGGATCTTCCTGAACCTATACCTATTCCGAGAAGTGCAGTTCCAGCCTCAGTCATGACTGATCTGACGTCAGCAAAATCAACATTAACTAATCCCGGGCAAGTAATTATGTCACTAATGCCTTTGACTCCCATCCTTAAAACATCATCAGCATTCCTAAATGCTTCTTGAAGAGGAGCTCCTGCTATAACGTCTTTTAATCGGTCATTTGGAATAACTATCAGAGTATCTACGTTTTCAGCTAGTCTTGCGATCCCCTCCTCTGCTTGACGCATTCTTCTTTTCCCTTCAAAAGAAAAAGGTTTGGTTACTATACCCACTGTTAGAGCCCCACTTTGTTTGGCTACTTCTGCAACAACGGGTGCAGCACCTGTACCAGTTCCTCCACCCATTCCAGCGGCTATAAAAACTAGATCAGATCCCTCTAAAGCTTGTTGAAGCTCTTCTTTAGATTCTTCTGCTGCTTTTTGCCCAATACTAGGATTGCCACCTGCACCTAAACCTCTAGTGAGGTTTTGTCCAAGTTGAACTCTACTTTCTGCTGAAGATTGTAGTAGGGCTTGTGCATCGGTATTGAGGACTCTAAATGAAACACCTTCTAAATCACTATTTATCATTCTATTGACTGCATTACTGCCACCACCACCTACACCAATAACTTCTATTTTGGCGTTTTGGCTTGGAAGGATTTCTCTCGATTGATCAAAGTTTGGATTGTTACCGAAGCTCATCTCTTAATGGGAATCTTTTACTAATATTGGGTGCATTATGAACTTACTGCGCTCATATGTAGGAATTTGTTGAGGAAAATCCTAAAAATATTTATTTATTAAATATTTTGGTTTGAATGCAAAACCCATATCAACACTACAATAATTAAAAAAAATTACGCAA
>CACIWI010000037.1 GCA_902590355.1 uncultured Prochlorococcus sp. | reverse complement strand
ATTTTTTGAATGCCATCTATAATTAAATAGATGTTGATCAATATATTTATACTTTCCATACTTTGATAGTTGCAAATGCAAAAATAAATCTTCTAGTATTCCCCCTTCTACTGGATAATTCTTATCATAAAAGCCTTTTATATAATTTATTAGAATTTTTTTTCTAAACAAATATCCATTAGGTATATAATTACCTTTTAAAAATGTTTTATAAATACCAAAATTTTCTGATTTAAATTCAACGTCTTTACGATTTCTCTCTAAACATTTGCCAAAGGATAAGTCAGCAGCTTCATTTACATTATAAGTTACTTTACCTTCAGTATTCCAGAAACATCTTTTGCTATTTTCATCTATTAGATAATTATCTCCGACTACTAAAACATATTCATGATTAACTCTTAAAAATTCATGCATTATACTTATTGCATCAAAAACCAATACATCATCCGAAGCACATAATAAGATATATTCACCTTGAGCCTCATAACAGCCATAATTAAGAGCCTTTGCTACTCCCTCATTCTCTTTATCAATAAGCAAAAATCTTCTAAATCTTCTATTACATGACTCAGATTTTGACCTTATTTTCTCTAATGTCCTGTCTGTAGATCCATCATTAATAATGATCAATTCTATATTTTTATATGTCTGAATAATTATTGAATCAATACATTCTTCAATATATTTTTCATGATTATAAGCGGGAATTACAACAGATATTAAACTTTCTTGATACCTCATTACTGTCTATTCAGGAATTTTCCCATTTATTAACAATTTTCACAACATATTCAGACTCTTCATCCGTTAATACTGGTGAAATAGGAATTGAACAAACTTCTTTTGATAATTTTTCAGAAATAGGATATGTATGATTATTAAATTCTTTATATGCTTTTTGTTTATGAATTGGAATTGGATAATGTACAGATGTTGCTATACCGTTAGCCAGAAGAAAACTTTGGAAATTTTCCCTTTTCTTAACTCGCACTACAAATAAGTGCCAAGTATGAGAATTCTCTAAGCCAGAAACTTCTGGCAGAAGAATATGAGGGTTTATCATATTATTTCTATAATATTTCGAAATTATCATTCTGCGTTTATTATCTGCATCTAAATTTCTTAATTTTATATCTAAAACTGCTGCTTGGATTTCATCTAATCTAGAATTAAAACCCTTATATTTATGATTATATTTTTGTTCTGAACCATAGTTTCTTAATGTAGCAATTTTTATCGATAATTCAGAGTTATTTGTAACGACCGCACCCCCATCTCCTAAAGCTCCTAAGTTCTTTCCAGGGTAAAAAGAAAAAGCAGCTGCATCTGCAAGATTCCCAGTCCTTTTATCATTTTTATAAAAACTTCCATGTGCTTGTGCAGCATCTTCTATTACTTTTAAATTATGTTTTTTTGCTATTTTTGTTATTGAATCTATATCAACAACTTGGCCATAAAGATGAACAACTATAATAGCTTTTGTTTTTTCTGTAATACATTCTTCTATTAAATTAACATCAATATTAAACGTCTTTTCATCTGGTTCAACAAAAACAGGCCTCGCTCCAGTAGAAGACACTGCTAAAGCAGTAGCTATGAAAGTATGTGCAGGAATTACTACCTCATCTCCAAATCCTATACCAAAACCTTTGAGAATTAGCTCTATCGCATCTAATCCATTCCCAACAGAAATACAATACTTTGCACCACAGTATTTAGAAAAACTTTTTTCGAACAATTCTGTCCGCTGCCCCAACAAGTACCAACCATTATTATGTACTTCACTTATCGCAGAATCAATTTCTTTTCTAAATCTATGATTAATTTTTTGAAGATCTAAAAACTTTATATTCTTCACAATTAAATTTCTCCCACAATCAACTTATGAATTATCGCATTATTATTGAGATTCTTTAAGAAAATGAAACGAAATTTGCCTTTTTTTACTTCTAACTTAAATTTATTATGAATAATTAAATTCAACATAAAAAGGTTTAATATTTCACCTTTATTATTACATAATAAATAGCCTAAATATATACTTGAATATCCTTATGAAGTATATTCTCTAGAGTTAATATTTTTTAATCAAAAGATTATTTAAAAATCTAATTTTTTAAAATTTAGCACTCAACAGATCAATTAAATCATTTATAAGATTTACACTTTTCTTTGAAATCATCGTAACTTCTTATATAATCTGATTCATCGTAATGATTACTTGCGAATACAAAAACCACACAATTATTTGAAAAATTTTTTAGCTCTCTCCAAACTAAACCTTTCTGAATATGCACTCCAACATTATTTTGATTTAATAAGATACTTTCTTTGACTCCGTATGCATTTTCTAAATCTAATCTAAAATTCCCGTTCGCGCAAATTATTACTTGCTCTAAATCTATGTGAGCATGTTTACCTCTCACAGCTTCTTCATCTTAATTGTTAAAAGTAAAAAACGATATAATAAAATATAAAGATGGTTAATTGATTAAGAAATAATTAAAACTATTTTTAAATAATGAAAAAATAAAATAAATTGGAGATAATTAAAAATTCTAAGATGCCTATTCAAGAATCAGTGATCATTGAAGATGGTGCTAAAGTAGCGGATAATGTACATATCGAACCTTATACAATTATTAGAAAAAATGTTGAAATAAATTCAAATACTTTTATTGGTTCTCATTGCGATTTAGGCCTTGGTAATAACCAAAAACTTATAATTGGGAGTAATTCTACTATCAGATCACATACTGCAATTTATGGTGGTTCTAACTATGAATGTAATTTAGAAACTGGACACCAAGTTACTCTTAGAGAAGGTATTAAAGCGGGTAGGAATTTAAGGGTAGGAACTCTTGGAGATTTACAAGGAGATTTAGAAATAGGAGATTTTGTAAGATTACACAGTAATGTTCATATTGCGAAACACACTTCTATAGGAAATTTCGTCTGGATGTTTCCATATTCACAAACTACTAATGATCCTCATCCTCCTAGTTCAATAAGACTAAAAATAAGGATAAATGATTTTGCTTGTATAGCAACAAAAT
>CACIWI010000036.1 GCA_902590355.1 uncultured Prochlorococcus sp. | reverse complement strand
ATAATAGATCAACAATATTCAACAAATAAGTTGAAAAATAATTACTAAAATGATCAAAGTAGCAAATATTTGTTGTATTGGAGCTGGTTATGTGGGCGGTCCAACTATGGCCGTTATTGCTGATAGGTGTCCTAAAATTGATGTGAATGTAGTTGACATTGACGAAGAAAGAATTAAAAAATGGAATGATAAAGATTTAAAAAATTTACCTGTTTATGAGCCTGGGTTAGCAGAAATTATTGAAAGATGCAGAAATGTGAATTTACATTTTTCCAATTCTATAAAAGAAAAAATTCATGATGCAGATATGGTATTTATCTCCGTAAATACTCCAACAAAAAAAAAAGGTTTGGGAGCTGGTAAAGCTAGTGATCTCAGATGGGTTGAGGAAAGCGCCAGGCAAGTAGCTAAATTTTCCAGTGGACATACAATTGTAGTCGAAAAAAGCACATTACCAGTTAGGACTGCAGAAGTAATTCAGAGCATACTAAGATCTTCAGAAGAAGATAATGAACTAAATGGAATCAGTTTTAATGTTTTATCAAATCCAGAATTTCTAGCAGAGGGTACAGCCATTAAGGATTTAGAAAATCCGGATAGAGTTTTAATTGGAGGAGATAATTTAGAGGCAATGAATGCTTTGCATGCAATTTACTCTAGATGGGTCTCCAAAGAAAAAATACTATTTACTAATATTTGGAGTAGTGAGTTAGCTAAATTAACGGCAAATGCTTTTCTAGCCCAAAGAATAAGCTCTATAAATTCAATCGCTGCTATGTGTGAAGCAACTGGAGCAGATGTAAGAGAGGTTTCAAGAGCAATTGGAACTGATAGCAGAATAGGGTCAAAATTCCTTGATTCAGGTCCTGGATTTGGGGGTAGTTGTTTTAAAAAAGACATTTTGAATCTTGTATATTTAGCGGAATATTTTGGCCTCAATGAAGTTGCTAATTTTTGGGAAAGTGTAGTTAATTTAAATAATTGGCATCAAAATAGAATCTCAAAACTTGTTGTAAAAAAATTATTTGGAACTGTAACAGGGAAAAAAATAGTGGTTTTGGGATTTGCTTTCAAAGCGAATACAAACGATACAAGGGAATCTGCAGCTATACAAATATGTAAAGATTTAATGGATGAAGGTGCAGAAATATGGATTCATGACCCAAAGGTAAACAAATTGCAAATAGAAAAAGATTTAAATATTGGGAAAATTTATAACAGAGACAGTGAGGAAAATAAACCTATAAACAAAAATGGAAGATGGCAATTCAGTAAAAATTTTGACATCTTTGATAATGCCCATGCAGTATTAATGCTAACCGAATGGGACGAATATAAAAATATCGATTGGGAAGGTATATCAAAAAGAATGGTTAATCCTTCTTGGGTTTTTGATGCAAGATCAATAGTTGACCCGATAAAAGTTAAAAAAGCAAATCTAAACTTATGGAGAGTTGGTGATGGTACATCTAAATAATAAAATTCTCAAAAGAATTCATTATTACTAAAGAGCTTAAGAAGCTTTAGATATCAAACAGAAAAGAAAAAAATCCAAAAATATATATAAAAATCAGAAATATATCAAATTAAAATCTCTATTAAATTAATAATACATTTTTTGCCATTTCCATCCATCTCTGCACATATCTTCTATATTTTTTTGCGGTTTCCAATTTAAAGTCTTTAACATCAAATTTATATTTGCTAACGATTTTGCAATATCGCCATCTCTTCTAAAAGCAAATTCATAGTTAATTTTTAAATTATTAACTTTTTCAAAAGTTTTTATTAATTCCAATACACTAGTAGATTTCCCTGAACCCACATTAAGTATTAGGTTTGCTGAATCCTTCTGGAATAAAAACTCAATTGATTTTTTGTGGGCTATAGCTAAATCTACTATATGAATATAATCTCTTTGACATGTTCCATCTGAGGTGGGCCAGTCATTTCCATATATATAAAACTTTTCTTTAAGACCTGCAGCAACCTGACAAATATGAGGGAAGATATTTTCTGGATTGCCTAAGGGATTGTCCCCAATCAAACCTGAAGGATGCGCTCCAATAGGATTAAAATACCTTAAAAATCCAATCCTCCATTTGTTTATAGATGAAGTAAAAAGATTATGAAGGATTTTTTCAACCGCTAATTTAGTCTCACCATAAGGATTAATAGGATTTAAAGTAGAAGATTCTCTAAATGGAATCTGTTTTGAATCACCATAAACTGTTGCACTGCTGCTGAAAAGTATAGTTCTGCATTTGTTTTGATTCATTACCTTTAGTAGATTTATTGAACCATTAACATTTGTATCCCAATAAATCAGAGGATTAAGAATAGATTCTCTAACTGCCTTTAATCCAGCGCAGTGTATAACTCCATCAATAGGCTTATTTTTGTTTGAAGCCTCTTCGAAAACTTTATTTAAAAAAACCTCATTTCTTATATCACCTTCATAAATGTAAAGCCTATTTTTACCAATTTTACAAATATTTCTTATCGAATCAATTACTCTTATTGAGCTATTAACAAATGAATCAACAATAAATAAATTATAGTTTTCTTCCAATAAATCAACACAAATATGACTTCCTATAAAACCAGCACCTCCCGTAATAAGAATATTTTTCATATTAAATAATAATTCACAATTTACTAAAAAAATTTTTCATTTTTAATTATATATTGAAGCTAAATTTAATAGGTTTCAAATCATTTTTATAAATATCCATAATAATCTTTATACCATTTAGCAAAAATATTTATTCCCTCTTCAATAGATATATTTGGAGAATAATTTATCCACTTTTTAAGTTTAGATATATCTGCAAAAGTATTTTGCACATCCCCTGGTTGCATTGGTTGAAAATCTTTAATGGCCTTTTTACCTAGATTTCTCTCCAAAATTTCAATGAAGGTTAAAAGATTTACTGAAGAACTGTTCCCAATATTCAAAATAATATGAGGCGCTTTTGAAGTTGATGGATCAGGATATTCCGAATTAAATAAGTGATTTGATGTTGCTTTTTTAAAAGAACATCTAAAAATTGATTCTGAGACATCATCAATAAAAGTAAAATCTCTACTCATTTTTCCATAATTATAAACTTGGATAGGTTTAGAACTAAGAATTGATTTAGCAAAAATCATAGGTGCCATATCAGGTCTACCTAATGGACCATAAACTGTAAAAAATCTTAGACCTGTTGATGGGATTCCATAAATATGACTGTAAGAGTGTGCAATTATTTCATTAGATCTCTTTGTTGCTGCATATAAACTGATAGGATGATTTACAGAGTCCGTTTCTTTATATGGTAACTTTGTATTCCCTCCATAAACTGAACTACTAGAAGCATAAATAAAATTCTCTACTGCAAAAGATTTAGTTAGATCTAATAAATTTGAAAAACCAACTAAATTACTTTGTATATAAGAATTTGGATCTTTTAGTGAATATCTAACTCCTGCTTGAGCTGCTAAATTAATAACAATTTCAGGTTTATGCTTTTCAAAAACTTTTAATAATGATTTATTATCTTCAAGTGAAATTTGATAAAATTGCCAGCCTGGATTTTTCAATGATAAATTATCTATTTCTTTTAATCTGCTTCTCTTAAGAGAGACATCGTAATAAGGACATAGATTATCTATACCAATA
>CACIWI010000035.1 GCA_902590355.1 uncultured Prochlorococcus sp. | reverse complement strand
CATTAACTTGATTAATTTGCCTGCAAGATAAGCTATTGATTGCAACTATTATGTCATCATTTTGAAACTCTGGAGGAATTAATTCTTCTTTTACAATTTTCAATTTTAAAGCTTTAGAAATCATAACCCCCTCTAAACAGCCGCTCTCTTTTCTAGGAGTTATCCATTGATTATTTCTTTTAATTAGCAGATTAAATGTACTTCCACAACAAAGTTCACCTGATGTATTCAAAAGTATAGAATCATCAAATGATTTTTCATTAGCTTCTGTCAAAACTTGTATTGCCTGATTATATGAAAATGTTTTGCATTTACTTATAAGACTGAATTCATTTATTTTTTCTGTTTGACTAATGCAAACGCTTATTGGATTAAAATTTGGTTTGATTCTGTAGAACTCAAGCCATATATTTTCTAAATCTTTTGTCTCTGAAGTGCTATCAATTGTTAGTGTTCGACCTTCATTAGTTCCTCGACTATAGTTTATTCTTACTGAAGCAAATTGATCATTTTTAAGCGATAACTTTCTAATTCCATCGTGAATAAGTTGTCTCAAAGTTAATTTATTTATTTTGAGATTAATATTTAAAATCTTGCTACTTTTTTCTAACCTTTGCAGATGTTCATCAAAAAGAACAGGTTTGTTTTCTTTTATCAAAATGGTCTCAAATATACCATCAGCAAATTTTAATCCTCTATTATTAGCAGAAATAAATATTCGCTTAATATCCAACCATTGATCTTTGTGCCAGCCTAATGTTTCAATCATTTGAGTGAATCAATTAACGGTAAAAGTTTCCACTTTAGTTCATTAGTTTCCTCTTCAGGGTTTGAGTCAATAACTATTCCGCAACCAGCATATATATTGATTTTTTTGTCTTTAATTAAAAATGATCTTATTAGTATATTGCTGTCAAACTCCCCATTCCAGTCAAGCTTCAAAAATGAGCCACAGTACGGTCCACGTTCACATTCTTCTAATTCAAAAAGTCTCTGGCATGATCTTAATTTAGGTGCTCCAGTTATAGAGCCCCCAGGCCAACAAGCTTTTAGTAAATCAACCCAGTTTTTGTCTTTTTTTACTTTGCCTCTGATTACTGATGTTAGATGATGAACTTTTAAGAAACTTTCAAGCTTTAATATTTCTGGCACCATAATACTTCCTGTTTCGCAAACTTTACTTAAATCATTTCTTATTAGGTCAACAATCATAATATTTTCGGCTCTATCTTTTTCGTTCGTAATTAAATCGATAGCATTAAGTGCGTCTTGATTCAAATCCTTATCTCTGGATCTAGTTCCTTTGATTGGTCTTGATTCTACAAAATTTTTATTATCTATTTTTATAAATCTTTCTGGCGAGGTAGATAATACAGCCTCTTTATAGTTATCATTATTTATTATTATGCCTCCAAAGGGAGCTCTTAATTTCCTTCTTATTTTCAAATAAATATCTAGAGGATTATAGTTTTTGGAAGATTCAATTTCGCATTTAGTTGTTAGGTTTGCTTGAAATATATCCCCTAAGGAAATTAATTTTTTCAATTTTAGAATATTTTTCTGAAATTTTTCAGCCATTTCGTCCAAATTGATTTTTGAAAAATCAAAATTCAAATTTGTTTTAATAATATTTTCTTCTTCAATATTTTTAATATTGTTGATTATGTTCTTATAGTTTATCAGTTCAGATGAGTTTGTTCCTTCGATAATTATTTCTTTTTTTATTAGATTACATTTAATGATCGGATCATATGATGCAATCCATAAAGTTGCCATATTAGATTTTCGCCATGGGTTTTTGGGTTCTATGAAAACTCCGGCTTCATAACTTAACCATCCGATCCAAAATCCTTTTTCAATATTTCTTAAATTGTTAAATGGATTATTAGTTTTGTCTAAGTTATTGATATCTCTTGATTGGATTATTTTTTTAGGTTTAATTCCTATTATTGACCATTCTCCATTTTCTTTGCCATCACTGTCTAGCCAAGCTAATCCTTTATCTCCGAATTTTTTTGTTAGATGATGCGTAATCAGTGCTGGATCTATCCATTTTTCTAGAATTATTTTTTTTATTTTCATTTTTTATTATTGTTATTGAGCCATTTTTCATAAGCGGTATTTCTAATTCTGCAGCTATCACACTTACCGCATGGTTTTGAATTACCCGAATAACAACTCCATGTTTTATCTAAAGGGACATAATTATCAAAAGCTAATTTAATAATTTCCTCTTTATTTAAATCTAATAGTGGTGTCCAAAGTTTTATTGGATTATTTTCTCTTCCTCTTTTGTTGGCTAAATCTGCTAACTCTTGAAATTTTTTAATGTAGTCAGGTCTGCAATCTGGATAACCAGAATAATCTAGTGCATTAATTCCTAATCCTATAAAATCAGCATTTATTGCTTCGGCATAACTTAGTGCAACGGAAATAAATATAGTATTTCTCCCGGGAACATAAGTATTAGGAATTGCATTAGTTTGTAATCCTTCTATTGGAATATTTTTTTGAGTATCAGTTAATGACGACCCTCCCCATAAAGATAAGTCAAGCTTAATGATTTTAAATTCTTCGATATCAAAGTGTTTTGCAATTATTGATGCAGAATTTAATTCTTTTTTATGACGTTGACCGTAGTCGAATGAAAGGCCAAAAATTTTAGCTTCGGATTTTTTGGCGATACCAGTGACTGTAGAAGAATCTAAGCCTCCAGATAATAAAACTACTATCGATTTATTTTTAAGAGTCATATGATTTCAATTAATTTTCAAGTATTTGTGAGTTTGAAGGCTCAATTTCCAATCGGGGTTATTTTTTACGAAATCAATCGCAAGAGAAAAACCTCGCGCATTGTTCCATGCTGGCTGTAAATAAAAAATTTTATCTTCTTTTTTTAAGCCATCTTCGCTTTTAGAGAGTTGATATTGTTTTAAAGTATCTTTTTTTATTTGAATAGCAAATTCAATATCTTCTATTTCATTTATGATTATTTTGATTTCATTACAGTTTTTTAAAAAATAATTTTTTGGAGGTGAGTGTCTTTTAGGAGATAAAGTAATCCAGTCATAGCTTCCTGATATTGAATTAACTCCACTTGTCTCAATATGAATCTTCATTGGTTTTTGTTCTTCTTCTATCGTCATTTTTTTTATGGCATTGCAAAAATTATCCAAGTTATGTTGTAAAGGTTCTCCGCCTGTAATAACGCAAAAAGATGCTCCTTTTTTTCTTGCAATTTTTATGCGATCTATTATTTTTTTAATTGATATAGAAGGGTGTTTTTTCTCGTCCCATGAATTCTTGGTATCGCACCACGAACATCCAACTTTACATCCGGCTAATCTTACAAAAAAAGCACTTTTTCCAGCATGATAACCTTCACCTTGTAATGAATGAAATTGTTCGACTAAGGGTAAAAAATTTGTCATTTTCATTCAAAAAAATAAAGAATATTAATTTGATTGAGTTAACTTATCTTGAGAGGCTTTTATTAATCCTTTAAATAAAGGATGAGGTTTGCCAGGTCGTGATAAAAACTCAGGATGATATTGACAGGCTAAGAAGTATGGATGATTTTCTAACTCAATTAACTCAACTAATCTGCCATCTGGAGATGTACCACTAATTTTGTATCCAGAATCTAAAAAACTTTGTTTGTAGTAATTATTAAATTCGTATCTATGTCGATGTCTCTCATAAATAACATCCTCATCATATAAGTTTTTTCCAGTTGTGTTTTTTGTCAATCTACATGGATAAACTCCAAGTCTCATTGTTCCACCTAAATCAACTACATCTTCCTGTTCTGGTAATAAATGTATCACTGGATTTGGAGTGTTTGGGTCTAATTCTGAACTAGATGCATCTGGAAGATTAGCTACATTCCTGGCCCATTCTATAACTGCACATTGCATACCAAGACACAAACCTAAAAAGGGAATTTTATTTTCTCTTGCGAATTTTATAGCCGAAATTTTGCCATTTACACCTCTATTACCAAACCCCCCGGGTACGACAATTGCATCAACTTCATTTAAGTAAGTTTCTGCTGAATTTTTTTCTATCATTTCAGCACTTACCCAATGTAAATCTAATAAAGCCTTTTGTTCAATGCATGCATGTCTTAAAGCTTCAACAACGGATAAATATGCATCTCCAAGTTCAATATATTTGCCTACAAGGGCAACTTTTATTGGATCTCCAGGATTTCTTAGGTTGTGTATTAGTTGCT
>CACIWI010000034.1 GCA_902590355.1 uncultured Prochlorococcus sp. | reverse complement strand
TTGTGAATTGTTCTTTAGCCTCAAATTTTGCTGAACTTATAACTTTTTTATTAGGGAGTTTTTTCTTCGGTTCTGACTTCATATTAAACAGCAATTTAAAAAATTTTAGAAGTTATTTTTTTTGAGTTAGGTATTATTTTTTACAGTTTTCTGGTTAATAATATTTGTTTACATAGACAAATTAATCTTTATCTTTTGGGAGCCTTAACCATCCAGTAGTCCATTCTGATTTTAGTTTTGCCCATGAGATTCTTTTAATATCTTTCTTATTTTTGGTAGGAAAAATATCAACCCATCTATCTTCATTTTTCCCACCATAAGCTTTAACTTGAAAATGCCTATTACCATTAATTGTTTTTGGTGCTGTCCAACACAAAGTAGGAGGCCATTTCATGAGAAATTTTTAAAAGTTAAAAAACTAAATGTTGCTTTGCCCAGTTAACACTAAACCATAGTATGCAATCGTACCAAGGATAAGTATGATTCCTAGTATTCTAATAATCATTATTTAATATTTTTAAATTCAGGTCATATTAGAGAAATTTTATAAATTTGCGTTGAAGATTTAATATTTTCTAATTTTTCCTTTTTTTATTTCTAACTATGGAGTGGCAAGATTCAGGATGCCATTCGTTCTGAATTCTGCCAATAAAATCATAAATAAATGAATCGGGACATCCAGTTTTTTTTTGAAGTTCTGAAAGTTCTTCTTTAATGAATTCATATACACTCGTTATTACTCCTAAATTATCTTCTTGGGAGGGAGCCCATTTTTTATTCTCCATTAATATTTTTTAAATTTTTTTCCACAATATCGTAATAGGTTATGTCTCCATAATCAGCATCTGAACAACATAAATCTCCATATAGTTCCTCTAATAAATCGTACGCATCTGAATATTTATCAAAACTTTGAGCTGTTAATTCGTCTTCTTTCCCATCAATTCTAATTATTTTGTAAGTCATATTTTACCTAGATGCAAAAAGTATTTTTTTGTTTCATTAGTTCATCTTATAAATAAAAATCTTATTTAGGATTATTAGTTGGGTAAAGCTTCTGAATTTTATTTTTCTGAATTTCTATTTTTCTTCTTTCATATTTTTTTGCCATTATTTTTCTGATAAATAATTGTGGGATAAGCCAAACTAACGCAATAGCTATAGCCATGAAAGCAGGGTTTCTCCAGGTTAACCTAATAATATCTTGTATAAATTCTTGATTGAAAATTTCCATAACATTAAATTTTGATAATAAAAATATCTTTGCTTTCTTTTATAAAAATTTAAAAAATCCTAACTCATCATAACCTTAAAAAATCTAATAAGGAATTTTATAAATTTTTTCTTTTTCTAGTTTGTTTTCTTTTATATTTGGATTTAGATTAATTTTTTATTTTTTAGTTTAGAGATGTCTACTTATCTAATTACAGGATCAAATAGGGGTATTGGATTAGAACTATGTAGGCAAATTCATAAGAGGGGAGATAATGTAATTGCGACGTGTAGGAAAGCTTCAAAAGAACTTAGAGATTTAGGAGTGAGAATTGAAGAGAATATAGAAATTTCTTCTGATGAGTCGATAACAAATTTGTGTAAAAAACTATCTGGAGTTAATTTGGATTGCTTAATTCATAATGCAGGAATTTATGAATTTAATTCTTTTGAAAATTTAGATAAAAAAAGTATTTTGCGGCAATTTGAAGTTAATGCATTGAGCCCAATATATATGACCCAATCACTTAAACACCTTTTAAAAAGATCTTCTAAAGTTGCTTTTATCACAAGTAGAATGGGATCTATTGAAGATAATTCATCTGGAAGTTCTTATGGTTACAGGATGTCTAAGGTAGCCTTGTCAATGGCAGCAAAATCACTTTCTATAGATTTATCAAGAGATGATATTTATGTAGCTATTTTGCATCCTGGGTTAGTAAGTACAAGAATGACTGGCTTTACAAGAAATGGAATTAATCCTGAAGAATCAGCAAATGGCCTCTTAAAACGTATTGATTCTTTAAATAAAAATAACTCGGGTACATTTTGGCATGCCAACGGAGAAGTTTTGCCTTGGTAATATCTATATTTTTATTTTTAAGAGATTTATATCGTTAATTTGTTAAAAAACTTTTAAATTTTTAATGAATTTCTTTCCTTGTCTCATTCTTTTAGTTATCTTGAAGAAAATATTAGTAAAGGAGGTGATTCATTGTCGTATCTACCGAAAAATGCGGTTATAAAAGGGGCCGTGAATTCAGTATCTTCATCACATTCATCGGTCTCTTTTTCTTTGATTAAGAAAAAAGGTTTTATAATTAATAGATTTATATAAATCAGTTTACTTAATAATTAAAAGCTCTGCATCTCATGAAGTTGCAGGGCTTTTTTAATGAATTTAAATAGTCTTTCAAAATTTGCTCTATCTTTTTTGGCCGAAGTAAATTAAAGCTAAAAAAAATAAAGTGCTTACCAAAGCGATTAAGTACCAACCAGTTGAGGAGTTGCTAGTTACTTCGTTCATTTATTTTGATTTATCGGAGGAATTGATTATTTGAGTGAAAATCACAATTGATATCATTAAAAAAACTAAAAGGATATAAGTTACGTTCATTTATAAAAAAATGCTAATTATCAAAAAGATTATTCCTAGAACTACCGTAACAATTGCTCCATCTACTAATAAGTCTTTCCATGTATAACTTTTAAGCATCCTTGTTTTATCTTCTTCACTCATAAGGTTCTTTAACCACTTCCAATCTAAAAGCTGTGTCAATGCAACACCAAAAACTAGATGACCAAACAAAATACCAATTAGATCAATTCTAGAAATATCTTTAGTGAGACTCGTAATAATAAAAAAGTCCACTAGCTTTTTTCTTTATTAGATAAGGCACCACCTTCTTCTTTGTATTTTTCCCAAGCTTCACTTATTTTTGCTTTAGAGAAATTTTGTTTTCCCTCAGAGAATTTATTTTTGAGGTTGTTTAAACTATTAGTCAGTTCTTTTTTTGTTGGTTCATCAAGAAAGTTTGATGTTAATTTCCATAAGTACCAGCTACTTGCTAGAAGAAGAATTAATCCCAGTAGTTGCATATTGGTTTTTTTACTATGTTACAACTTTTTAAATGGTTTCGATAAATTAATTTATTTATACGCCCAGAATTTTTTTTGACATAAATAAAAATTAAAACTTCAACCAGTGGAAAAATATTCTATCCAGTAACCATATAGTTAAACCCCCTTCCAGGAAAGCCAACCAGTACATCCCATAATCAGAAAACCCCATTTGTTCTTTTACTGTTTTAATTAATTTTTTATGAGCTTGAATGAGATCTTTCATAAACAATCAAATTTTTTAAACCTGTTGAATTTCTTTAATCAAAAAACCCTTCCCATAGCAAGATAGACATGTTTTAGTCTCATCTAAAGAAATTCTTAGAAAACCTGCTCCATTACATCTAAAACAATTTACTTTAGTGTTTGAATAGATTTTTGATTTAATTTTAGCAGCACGATTTAAGTAAGAAACAGTTTCTTTACGACCATTAGCCTTTGCAGCTTTGTTTAAAAGCTTTTTGTAGTTGACTTTAAGTTCTTGAATATTCATCTTTATTGAAAATATGATGGAGATACAGGAAAACTGAATTTTTAATGAATTAAAACCTGAATTTCCTGTTTATATTTCTAATCTGATCTCTTACGGAGTACTGAATAATATAACTAAGATTTGTTTTATACGTTTGGTCTAAAGAGTATTAATTTGTATATTTAATAGAAATTTTATATTTGGCAAATTTAGTATTTTAGATGATCATTCAAGAAATAATTATTTCGCCCTTGAAAGGATTTTTGAAAATTTTGTTGTTTAAAAATATTTTTAAGTTCTGGTAGATCATCCAGCCTTTTTGAGATTTTTTACTAAAAAATCATTTTCATTAGTAAGAACTTTGAGCTTAGATTTTTTCAAATCTTTTTTGATTTCGGGATTTAGATCCTTTTTTGTCTCATTTAGATTCACGAGATTTGTTCTTGAAATTATTCATAAGACAGTTGTAATAATAGTGATCCAAAAAAAAATTTGTGGATAGTTATTTCTTAAAAGAAGATAATATTTTATTTTGCACATAGAAATTCAAATTAAATCAACATATTGTGGAAAACCCTGTTGAAAAACGCTTAAAAAGTGGATAACTCTTCGGGAGCATTATCAAAACAAGCTTTTCTAGAAAAATTTTTAAGTATTAATACTTCATCAAAAAAAATAAAATATAGTTTAAAAAGTAGC
>CACIWI010000033.1 GCA_902590355.1 uncultured Prochlorococcus sp. | reverse complement strand
TTTCAGTATGCAAGCAATTTGAATTAAAGTTATAAAAACTAAAGCTTGAACACCAAAGGACCCAACTTTACTGTCTTTCATGGCTTTTAAACGTTTCTTCTTACCTGCAAAAATACCATCGAAAGTATCCATTAAACCGTCGATGTGTAAACCACCAGTAATTAAATATCCTGAAGCCAAACATATTAATGCAGATGCATAAATTGACCAAGAGTTTGTTCTTAAAAAAAGAAAAATATAACTCTGTATTGTTCCAATAAAAAATCCTAAAGGCGGCGCAAATTGTGCAATATTTTTAAATTCGGGATTAATAAACGGTATCTTTGGAAATGTCGTATAGAAAATCCAAGAGCCTGCCAAATTTTTTATTAAATATTTTTTGATGAGATAAAAATAGAATCAATATTAAATAATAGGGTAGATTAATGAAAAAGGATCAAAAAATTTTATAAATTATCGTGTTTGAATTTGAAATTACATCGAATTGCATTAATACAGGGGCAAGAACTGGCATATTTCATACACCAAATGGTCAGGTAAACACACCAAAATTTATGCCTGTGGGTACTTTGGCAACGGTTAAAGGAATTTCATCTGAGCAGTTAACCTCTACAGGATCAGAAATGATTCTCTCAAATACCTTTCATCTTCATTTACAACCTGGGGAAAAATTAGTTAAGGAATCTGGCGGAATACATAAGTTCATGAATTGGCCTAAGCCTATTATTACTGATTCGGGAGGATATCAAGTTTTTAGTTTGGCCAAATTAAATAATATTTCTGATAAAGGTGTGGAATTTAAAAATCCAAGAGATGGTAGTCATGTATTTTTATCACCTGAAAAAGTGATGCAGATTCAAATGGATCTTGGATCGGATGTAGCGATGGCTTTTGATCATTGTCCTCCACATACAGCTAACGAAAATGATATTGAGGAATCCTTACAAAGAACTCATTCATGGTTACAAAAATGTGTTAAGACTCATCAGAAATCCAATCAAGCATTATTCGGAATAGTTCAAGGTGGTAAATATCCGAGATTGAGAGAATATAGCGCAAAATTTACAAGTTCTTTTGATCTTCCTGGAATAGCAGTAGGAGGTGTAAGTGTTGGTGAGGCAGTCGAACAAATACATAGTGTAATTAATTACGTCCCGAAATTCTTACCAATAAATAAACCAAGATATTTAATGGGAATTGGCTCTTTAAAAGAAATTTCTTTGGCTGTTGCAAATGGGTTTGATTTATTTGACTGTGTTTTGCCTACAAGATTAGGAAGACATGGGACTGCATTTTTTAATGATGAAAGATTGAATTTGCGAAATGCTCGATTTAAAAATGACTTTTCTCCGATTGATAAAACTTGTAAATGCGAAACCTGTAAGTCCTATTCTCGTGCATATTTGCATCATCTAATTAGAAATGACGAAATATTAGGCTTAACCCTCATAAGTTTGCATAATATTGCTCACCTAATAAGATTTACTAATGCAATTTCTGCTGCAATTAGTGATAATTGTTTTACAAATGATTTCGCTCCATGGAAAACATCCTCTATTGCTCACCATACATGGTAACGTCTTATCATAATTAATTAAATTATCAAAAAGGTGCTAACTCTATTTAATACATTCGCTGAATTGCCTGAGGCTTACAAGGCCTTTGCCCCAACTGTTGATGTTCTTCCACTGATTCCTTTATTTTTCTTTTTATTGGTATTTGTTTGGCAAGCTGCAGTTGGATTTAAATAAAATTCTATTAGTTTAGATTGTTACTATTAGAAGGGATTTTCAAGTAAAATCGCATCTCCAGAATTTTCTACAGCACACTCTATAAAATCAGCAATTTTTAAAGCTCTGGAAGCTTGCTCACCATCTACCTCAGGTGTTTCTTTGCCTTGAACACATTTGAGAAAATGTTCTAGTTCTGCATAAAGAGGTTCAATAGAGGTTGTGCTAACTTCTTCAACATATCCATCGTTTCTATATACTAATTCGCCATGTTCTGCTGTGTATGATTCATGAGACTTTCGATGGATTTGTAAAGAGTGATTTAAGAAATCAGTTTCTACTAGCCCATTTTGGCAGTGAGCACTTAAATTTCTTATTTTTTTGTGACTCATTTTGCTGGCAGTTAAGCTTGCAATTACATTATTTTTAAAAACTAAAGTAGCATTAACGTAATCTATTAATCCTTCGCTATTTCTTCCTCCAACTGCTGCTAATTTTTGTATTTTTGAGTTTACGAGCTCCAAAATAAGATCAATATCATGAATCATTAAATCCATTACTACAGATACATCATTTGCTCTGTCCGCATGAGGACTGTGCCTCCTTGCTTCTAAAACAACAATTTCTTCATCATTTACTATTTTATTTAATTCTCTAAAAGCAGGATTAAATCTTTCAATATGACCAACTTGTAATAGACAGTTACTTGCATTGGCGGCCTCTATTAAAGATTTTGCTTCAAACTCGTTAGCTGCAATTGGTTTTTCAATGAGAACGTTAGCACCTCCCTTGAGACAATCTAGTCCCACTTTGTGATGAAGTAGTGTAGGGACAGCTATACAGATAGCATCAACTTTTGGAATTAGGTCCTTATAATCCTTGAACCATTCACATTGAAATTGCTCAATAGCTAAATTTCCTCTCTCTTCATTTGGATCTGCGACTCCAATAAGATTTGCATCTTTGAGTAAACTTAGCACTCGAGCATGATGCCAGCCCATATTTCCTATACCTATGACTCCAACCTTTACGGGTGATGAGGTTGGTTGCATAATTTCTAATCCATATATTTATTATCATTATCCTCTATGGGAGTCACATTTAGCTTTTGGGAAGGATTATTTTAACACGATCAATTTTTGGACCTGACATAGAAATAACTTCAAATTTAATGTTATTAAAATCTAAAACGTCGCCAATTTTTGGAATCATTTGAAATTTTTCTAACATAAATCCAGCAAGGGTATGATAATCAGTACCTTCTGGAATAGAACATCCTAACTTTTTATTGATTTCTATAATTTCTGATTTTCCAGCTATTGACCATTTTTTAGAGAAATTATCTAACATTCTCATGTCTGAATAAATTCTATTATTGAGCATTTCTTCTCCAACTATTTCGCCATTTAGATCAGCTGCAGTTATAAGTCCCTCTGTTCCACCGTGTTCATCAACTACTAGTAAGAAGGGATTGTAATCTCTTACTATTGGAAATATTTCTGCTAGTGAACATGTTTCTATTATTTTTGTTACTGGTAAAAGGAATGGCTCTAATAATGTATCGGCTTCCATTTCACCTTTTGATATTGGCTTAGCTAAATAACGCAAATCTAATACACCTAATACATCATCTAAAGACTCATCAATCACAAAGAAGCGAGCATGTCGAGTTTTATCTACTTGTTTCATAAGTTCTGAAAAGGTTATGTTTTTTGGCAAAGTTACCATTTCAGATCTTGGAATCATTACTTCTTTAACCTGCGTATCTTTTAAAGCAAAAACTCCTTCAAGAATATTCTTTTCATCTGGTTTTAGTCCCGTTACGTTATCTGTTTCTATAAGAGTTTCTAATTCTCCAGCAGATAAACCCGAGTTTAAAGAATCCCATTTGTTATTTAAATTGAACAAGCCTAAACAGGCGCTAGCAAAAAATTCTATTGTTTTCACTATAGGATTCATAGCTTTTCTTACAGCATCAAATATTGTGGTTAACATTAATGCAGCAGATTCTGGATTGTTAATTACTAAAGCTTTTGGAATTAGTCCTGAAACAAGAGTCACAACTAAAACAATAAGTAAAAATAATAGAAGATCATAAAATCTATTTGATAAATTATTGCTTTTCCAATAATCATTAGCCAGATTATTGCTGAGCCATCCAATTGCAATTAATGAAATTGTTACTCCAAATTGAGAAGCAATTAATGAAGATCTAAAGCGTTTTTGAATTTTTAAAATTGAAAATGCTCCTTTCTTTTTTTCTTCTATTAACCTTAAAACTTTGCTTGGCCTTATTAATAAAAAAGAGAGTTCACTCGCTGCGAAAAAAGCTGGTAAAAATAAAAGAAATAAAAGTAGAGTTATTTTCATTCAATGACAAATGAATAATGGGGGTGGCGAGGATCGAACTCGCCTTAGCCAAATTATGAGTTTGGTGCATTCACCAGATTGCTACACCCCCAGGGGAAATTATGTAATTTTAATTACATTGAATTTCAATATACAATATAAAAATAATATTTCAAAAAACACCGCATTAGGAAGTTTTTGTGAGATTTCTTTTTTTTCTTCTAATCTTTAAATATAAATTGAACTTTTACTAATGGGCAAATTCTCTGATAAGTATGATCTTAATAAAGCAAAATTGTTAAAACAGTTAATTGAAAAATCTTACAAGAAAGGAAACTTTACTTTATCTTCAGGGAAAAAAAGCAGTCATTACTTAAACTGTAAACCGGTATCATTAAATGGCGAAGGCTTAAACTTAATAAGTGATTTATTTTTAGAGTTAAAGGACACAAGATCAAAAGCTGTAGCAGGATTGACATTAGGTGCAGACCCTATAGTAAGTGGATTAATTGTTAAAGCAGCTTTGCATGGCCTAGATCTTGATGGTTTA
>CACIWI010000032.1 GCA_902590355.1 uncultured Prochlorococcus sp. | reverse complement strand
TTCATGTTATACACCTTGAGATAATGAAAATATCAGATATTAAAATAAAAAATATAAAAACAATAATAGATGACTATTTTTCTTTGCAGTGGTGTCGTGATAACCTCGTTGTTCCAATTTCATTAGAACCTGCACTGCCTCCTTCTCAGACGGTTTTGAAAATTGGAGTAGCAAATATTATTTTTTTAGGAACTATTGGTCAAACGATAAAGGAGCGTCTTAGGAACACAAATTATACCTGCAACTTTATAGAACTCTCAACAGATGAGATACAACAGATTTTGGATTTGGCGGCGGAAGAAAGCTTTATATCTGGAGATAGTGTAAATCTCGAAGAATTTACCGAGGATGCAGTTTTAGAGGCGCTTCAAGAAAGTTCTGATGATGACGCCAATGGATTTGCTTTAGAATTTGACGATTTTGAAGAGGAAATTGTAGAAGAACAGATAATTGACTTAAACGAAGAAATGTATAATAGTAAAACTCAAAAAGCGGCTGGTTTAATTCTTATAAATGCATATCAGAAAGGATTTTCTGATATTCATATAGAAAAAAAAGAAACTAATTATAAAATAAGAGTTAGAAAAGATGGTGTTCTACAAAAATTTCTAACTCTTCCAAATCTTGCTGGCAGGCAACTTATTGCTTGCTTAAAAAATATGGCTGAAATGGATATTGCTGAAAAAAGAGCTTCTCAGGACGGCAAAATTTTAAGAAAACTAAATGGAAATAATCTGGAATTTAGATGCTCAACAGCACCATCTAAATTTGGAGAAGGGATGGTAATGAGAACACTAAATAGCGATAAATCAATACTTGATTTAGATAAACTTATTTTTGTAGAGAGTATAAGAAATGAATTTAGGAAAATTATTAAAGCTAATAATGGGATTGTAATCGTCTCAGGACCAACAGGTTCTGGAAAGTCCACGACTTTAGCCTCTGTCCTAAGAGAAAAAGATAATGGAGAATTAAAAATTGTAACTGCTGAAGATCCTATTGAATATGATCTTGGAGGAGATATTATTCAACATCAAATAAATAGAGCAAAAAAACAAACTTTTGCGAATTTCCTAAGGACTTTTTTAAGACAAGATCCAGATGTTATTTTGATTGGGGAAACGAGAGATCCAGAAACTGCAGAATCTTCAATGGATGCAGCGGAAACAGGACATCTAGTATTTACTACTCTTCATGCAAATACTGCAACAAGTTCACTTGTAAGGTTATTAGACATGGGTGTCCCTGATTACAAAATAAATTCCTCTATAAGAGGAATTCTTGCACAAAGATTGGTGAGAAAAGTATGCCCTCATTGCAGTGTTAAAAGACCTATAACTAAAGAAGAAGCAAGTGTTACTGGTTTAAGTCTAGGTATTAATATAAGACATGCTTCAACTTATAATGGAGAAGAAAGAGAAAAAAGAAAAAAAGAAGGAACACTTTGTAAAATATGTAATGGTACTGGCTATAACAATAGAATAGGAACTTATGAGTTTCTTCCAATTAATCGAGAAATTCAGTTAGCGTTAAGAGAAAAGAAAAGCGAAAAAGAGATTGAAAGCATTGCGGTAGAGAGCGGTATGCTTACTTTAGAATCTTATGGAATGGAATTAGTCAAGGAAGAACTAACTACAATAAATGAGATAATGAGAGTATGTAAAAACTAAAAATGTCAATTTCAAGAGAAATAATCAGTAATGCTATTAAAGCTGGAGCTTCAGATATTCATTTAGAAGAAGAGGCCCCTATTGCAGTAAGAATAAATTCTGATATTAAAATAAGTTCTCAAAATATTGATTCATCACAGATGAATTCGATTTTTAAAGAAATAATATCTGATCAGGATACTAAGAAATTTAATGAATGTGGCGATCTAGATACTTCTATTGGAATTGAGGGCCTCTCTAGAATTAGGATAAATGCTTATATTTCTAATAATCGAAGATGCCTTACTTTAAGAATTCTTCCAAATAATCCTCCTGCTTGGGAAAATATTGGACTGCCAAAAGAATTTATTAAACTTGCAGATTTACATAAAGGTCTTATATTATGCACCGGACCAACAGGTTCTGGAAAGTCAACTTCACTAGCAGCTTTTATTAATTATATTCTTGAATCTAAAAGAAAACATATAATTACAATTGAAGACCCCATAGAATATGAATTTTCTCATACCTCTAAATCTATAATCCATCAGAGGGAAGTTAAAAGAGATACTTTCAGCTTTAAAAGTGCTTTAAAAGCAGCATTAAGAGAAGATCCAGATGTGATTTATATAGGTGAAATGCGAGATCTTGAGACAATTCAATTAGCAATAACTGCTGCTGAAACAGGTCATTTAGTTTTGGGTACACTTCATACTTCATCTGCTGCAAAGACTGTTGAAAGAATTGTGGATGTATTTCCTGGTGATCAACAAGAACAAGCAAGATTACAAGCTTCAACCTCAATAGCTGGAATATTCTCACAAACATTATGTAAAAATAATTTTGGTAAAAGATCCTTGGCCTATGAATTAATGATAAATAATATTGCAATCTCAAATTTAATTAGAGAAAGAAAGGTAACTCAAATTTACAGTCAACTACAAACTGGTCAAAATGATGGTATGAATACTATTGATCAATGTCTTAGTAATCTTGTAAAGAAAGGTGAAATATCTTTAGAAGAAGCATTTAGTAAAACTACTAATCCAAAAGCTATAGAGCAGCTTTTAAATAATTAAATTTGAGTATGGCTGAGTATGGTGATTTAAACAAAAAAGCAGATTTAAAAAGGTTTACTTCTTTAGATAATGAAAGAAAAGAAAATACAATTTTTTCTCCGATAAATTCAAGAAAAAAAAGAAGGATTTCAACTAAGTTAGAAACAAAACTAATTTTCTTTAGACAGCTTTCCATAATACTTAGTAGTGGTGTGCCTTTATCTCAAGGCCTACAGTTATTATCAGAAAATATTTCAGATAAGAATTTCGCAAATTGCGTGCAGGACATTGCATTGCAATTAAATTCAGGGAAAGACTTATCAAGCTCTTTAAAAGAGTATCCAAAAATTTTTGATACGGTTGTCCTAGGGCTTATAGAAGCTGGTGAAACTGGCGGGATCTTACCTGATGTTCTCGATAGAATCGCCTCTCTTCTCGATGCAAAAAATAAACTTAAATCACAAATTACCGGAGCCCTAATTTATCCAGTAATTCTGTTAGTTCTTGCCTTGACAGTAAGTTTGGGCTTACTTATTTTTATAGTTCCTACATTTGAGGACTTATTCAGAGGGCTAGGGGCTGAATTGCCTGGTCTAACTCAATTTATGCTTAACTTATCAAGATTTGTCACCTCACCATTATTTATAATTTTAGCCCCGATTGTTTTAATATTGTTTTTTATAGGATTTACACAATTTTACTCTACTTATAAAGGAAAATTACTACTAGATTCTTTTTTTCTAAAAATACCGATTTTTGGGGAATTAATTCTTAGATCAGAACTTGCCTCTCTTAGTGATACACTTTCTACTCTTATGAATGCAGGTGTAACAATAACAGATGCTCTGGAGAAATGTATCTTATCCGCCTCTAATCAGATTATCAAAAATACAATTAAAAAGGCTGTTGTTCTTGTTCAAGAAGGTCAATTGCTTGGTTATTCATTTAGTCTTTCAAGAGAGATTCCAAGATTATTTATATCAATGATTAAAATTGGAGAAGAGACCGGTGAGTTATCTTACATAATGGAAAATATATCTCTTTTTTATAAGAGAGAAGTTGAGGATTCAGTCTCAATACTTACAAAATTAATGGAACCTGCCGTTATTTTTGTTGTGGCTGCTATAGTTGGGACCATCGTTATTGCTTTATATTTACCTATGTTTTCACTTTTGGAGAAAATATAAATTAGCAGATAAATTTATTAAACTTTCCTAATCATTCGATTCTAAAAAATCTGTATCAAGTTTAAAATTAGAATTATCTACCTCTTTATCTTTATCTTTATCAATCATTTCTGAATTTTCCTTGATATTTGATTCTGAATTATAAATATCTTTTTTATTTTCTATCAATTTTAGTTTTTTATTTTGCTCCATTTCCTCTTCAGATTCTGTATTCTTTTTAAGAAAAAGCCCCTTTTGGGTGGTGGAAATCTCTTCAATATTATTGGCTTTTTTTAAAGTATTTTTTTTATTATTCTTATTTTCTCTAATCTGATTAAAAATCCTTTTATCTGGAGTTGATTGAACTAAGGGAAAATTTTTTTCAATAAATCTCAAGGAATCATCATTACTACTTATATTTGCTAATTCATCTGCGATCATAGGATCTATTAATCCAAGGCTGAGCCCAAAGAGTTTGGTAAAAATACATTCGTAAAAATTTTCATCAACATAATTTATTTGACCAAATTCTTTACTTCCAGTTGGGGATATAAGATAGGCAGGCATCTTGAGGAATTCTGATAATTCTTTAGTTAAATTTGGATGAGCGCTATTGAAACCAGATAGTATTAATTTGAAATTGTAATCTCCTTGTTTATTGAGAAAAAAGTTATTTAAACTCTTCTTAATTTCTCTTTCTAAGACCTTTAAATCATATTTTGAAATTGGTAGATATTCAGATTCATTTTTTGAACTATTAGTAGAATTTGCAAATGGATAATTTCTTATAGAA
>CACIWI010000031.1 GCA_902590355.1 uncultured Prochlorococcus sp. | reverse complement strand
ACCAGATAAACTTAAGGAGCGTTTAACCAAAGAATTTTCTCTTGCTGAAAAAATGGTTCTAAGAGAAAGTTGATACAATTCATTTACTTTTTAAAAGTAAACCAAGATTTTTGAATATATTAAATATTCGCACAAAAATAATGCTCTTCTAAAATTGGCCAATGTTGTTGTAATCGGAGCCCAATGGGGTGACGAAGGAAAAGGTAAAATAACGGATTTACTTAGTCGATCGGCAGATGTTGTCGTTCGCTATCAAGGGGGAGTAAATGCAGGTCATACTATAGTCGTAGATGATAAAGTCTTAAAATTACATTTAATTCCTTCAGGGATACTTTATAAAAATACTTCTTGTCTAATTGGTTCGGGAACTGTTGTAGACCCAAAAATCTTGCTTAAAGAAATTGACATGTTAATTGATAATGGAATTGATATCTCAGGATTAAAAATTTCATCAACATCACATGTAACAATGCCCTACCACCGAATATTAGATGAAGCGATGGAGGCTGATAGAGGTTCAAACAAAATAGGGACAACAGGTCGTGGGATTGGCCCAACTTATGCAGATAAATCACAAAGAAATGGCATTAGGATAAGAGACTTGCTCAATAAGGAAAGGCTAAGTGATGTGATCGAAATTCCATTAAGAGAAAAAAACGGTCTACTAGAAAAAATCTATGGCATTAAACCACTTAAATTAGAAGATATTATTGAAGAATATCTTGACTATGGGGAAAGATTATCAAAGCATGTAGTTGACTGTACTAGGACTATCCATGCAGCCTCAAAAAACAAGAAGAATATTCTTTTCGAGGGTGCTCAAGGGACTCTACTTGACTTAGATCATGGGACTTATCCTTTTGTCACCTCATCAAACCCTATATCAGGAGGGGCATGTATTGGCGCTGGAGTGGGTCCAACTTTAATTGATAGAGTCATAGGTGTCGCAAAAGCTTATACCACAAGAGTAGGTGAAGGGCCATTCCCAACTGAATTACAAGGAAGTATTAATGATCAACTCTGTGATAGAGGCAGTGAATTTGGAACCACTACTGGGAGAAGGAGAAGATGTGGGTGGTTTGATGGAGTTATTGGTAAATATGCTGTATCTGTAAATGGTCTTGATTGTTTAGCCGTCACGAAACTTGATGTGTTAGATGAATTAGATGAGATTCAAGTTTGCATTGCATATGATCTTGATGGAGAGGAAATAGACTACTTTCCTACAAATTCAGATGACTTAAAAAAATGTAAGCCAATCTTCAAAAAATTAAAAGGTTGGCAATGTTCAACTGCAGATTGCAGAAAACTATCTGATCTCCCAGAGAATGCTATGAATTATCTAAGATTTTTAGCTGAATTAATGGAGGTTCCAATTGCTATTGTCTCATTGGGGGCGAATAGAGATCAAACTATAGTAATTGAAGACCCAATACATGGTCCTAAAAGAGCACTGCTAAGGTAATTTAGTTCCAAATTAATGAAGGAATCCTTTAGACATTTTGAACATAAAAAAGTTGATCTAATTGGTCTGGGAAACGCAATAGTAGATATTATTGTAAATATTGAAGATGAGTTTCTTGAAATAAATAATCTGGATAAAGGATCAATGAATCTAATTAATTCTGATGAATCTCAGAGATTATTAGAAAATTGCAAAGTGATCAAACAAATTTCAGGTGGGTCCTCAGCAAATACCGTTGTTTCTTTAGCAGAATTAGGCAATCATGTGCAGTTCATAGGAAGAGTGAAAAATGATCAATTTGGGAATTTCTTTTCTGAAGATATAAAAAAAAGTAACACAATATTTAATACTCCACCAACTATTGAAGGTGCTCCAACAGCTCATTCAATCATTTTGGTTACACATGATGCACAAAGAACTATGTGCACTTACCTAGGAGCATCTGTAGAGTTTGAAACAAAAGACATTGACTTTACTGTAATTAAGGAAAGTAAATACTTATATTTAGAAGGATATTTATGGGACAGCGAATTAGCTAAAAAAGCTTTTATTAAAGCCGCCCAAATTGCAAAACAATCTAGTACAAAAATAATTCTTTCTTTGTCTGATTCATTTTGTGTAGATAGACATCGTGAGAGTTTCTTGGAATTAATTTATGAATATGTAGATATTGTTTTTTGTAATGAATCCGAGGTATTAAGTCTATTTAAAAATGATAAATTATCAAGCTGCCAAGAGGACCTATCTTCCTTATGTGAATTAGTCATAGTAACTCTTGGAAGCAATGGTTCTCTGATCGTTAACAGAAGTAATGTTGAAATAATTGAGTCAATAACGAAAGGCAAGATTATTGATACTACAGGAGCGGGAGATATCTATGCAGGAGGATTTATTCATGGATTAATAAACAATTGTTCCCTCAAAAAGTGTGGAGAGATAGCTTCAATTTGTGCGGGGCAAATAATTACGCAATTTGGATCTAGAACAGATATTGATCTTAAAGAGTTAATAAAATAGATTTAATCAAATAGTCTTATCCAACCAATCATAATATTTCATCTCAGCATGGTATTTTTTGTAAATAATCTGAGGGACATCATATGTGGAATTTTTATTTACGAAATCAATTAAACAATCTTTAAATTCTAGTTTACTTTTTATTGTGATTTCAAACTCTTTAGTTTCTTCAACATCATCATCCCACTTATAAATTGAAATAATTTGCTTTATCGAAACACAAGCTGCAAGTTTATTTTGTATTAGTAATTTAGCCATTCGCAAAGCATTTGCTTTACTTGATTCAGTTGTGATCATAACTAATACTTCCATAATGAATTAAACATCAATATTTTTTAATTATGTGATTTATCAAATTGTGATATTGATCAAAAGAGTAAGAATAATCATTTTTAACTTTCGGCCTTTTAACCAAAAATAACTTCATCTTACTTCCAGAAACTATACTCTCCCAGTTTTTCTGAGAATAACTTCCAGATTCTCTGCATAGAACATAATCTATCTCCCAAAAATCACAAAGTTTTTTTTCTAAAATGCTTTTATCATGTTTACTCGGTTCAAGTATCGCTATGTTTGAATTTTTAATACATGATCCAAAAGCATTAGTTATACTCTCATAAGTTGGAAGTATCCTTGTAAATACATTTGCTTTACAGTTCATATAATAACTAGCTGTATCGTTAAGGAATCTTGATCCTATTGCAAGAAGAATATTCTTATTTTCTATATCAACATTATTTATATCCTTTAAATGATCAATATAAAAAAAATTATTAGTGTTATTTATTAGAGATTTCCTCTCAAATAGTAAAAGAGGTGTATTAATTTCTTTACATGCATTATTAAGATTATTAGAAATTATTACGGCAAACGGATGAGTAGCATCAACAACGCATGTGATTTTATTTTTATTTATGAAATTAATTATTTGATCCTTATTATTTAATTTCCCCGTAATGATATGTAACTTTGGATTTTCAATATATGCTTGCCCTGCTTTATAAGTTAAAACACTTGCAAAGACTGAATAATTAAGTTCAAGAAGCCTATTAGCTATTACAGGTCCATCCGAAGTTCCTGATAGGATCCAAACATTTTTATAGCAATTTCCTTGATTCTGCATCAGTATATCTTTAATTAAATAGTAAGTAATGAATCATTGTTTAATTCAGGCGATCATTAATAGCGCTCCCCAAATGAGGTATACCAAAGAGAACCAAACTCCAATTGCAGAAATGATTGTTAATTTTAAAGGATTACGTAGTGAAGATCCAAGCAGAGATCTCAAGATCATAGGATGGGGAAATATTGCCCAAGAAATGGTAGATGAACTAAAGGAGGGGCAAAATATTGTTATTGAGGGACGTCTAAAGATGAATTCTGTCACTAGAAAAGACGGAACGAAAGAAAAACAACCAGAACTAACAGCTTCAAAAATTCATCAAATATCACCGGTTGATGTTATTAAGTCTGAACAAAAAGAAAATAATGATTCATTTGAAAATAAAGAAACCGCCAAAAAATCTAGTTGGGATAGTTCACCTTTAGTACCTGAAGTGGACGAAATACCTTTTTAAATCAAATATCAACATTATTTTCTTGAACACTTATAATTAATTTGCTTATTTTTCTTTCAAGCGCGGCAAGTTCGCTTCTGATTTCTGGCCATTTACCCTTATCAAGATTTTCTAGTAGCCATGCTCTATCTTGATCAAGTTTAAAAATTAAATCTCCTTGATTTGCAGTATTAGGATCTTGCATAATACTTGTTAGCCCATTTAAAATTCATTCTACTAAATCAAAATGAAGAAATACTTATCGCCTGGAAACTTAATCGTAACCGCTGGGGGTATATTAGCTTTTGTTGGAATGACTGCTTATTTTACAGACTCAGTGAATTTAAGTGTACCTACTTTCTTTTATGGAGTACCTATTTTCCTAATTGGCTTAGGCTTAAAGACTTCTGAAATTCCTCCTGTAGAGTTATTTGATAAGACAAGTTTTGCGACAAATAAATTTAATAGACCAAAAGAACTAACAGCATTAGTTAAAGATGTTACAAGATGGAGGTATGGGATAAAAGCTCATCTTGAATCGTCATTAGAATCTTTAAATTTGTGGGACGAGGATAACCCCCCTCAATTAAAAGAAATAGAAGAAATCACAAAGGAAGAAAAAAATGGTCTCAGAATGCGTTTCGAATTAAACGCTGTCCCTTTAGAAAAATGGATTGAAAAACAAGAAAGATTAAATAGGTTTTTCGTCAAAGGT
>CACIWI010000030.1 GCA_902590355.1 uncultured Prochlorococcus sp. | reverse complement strand
AAGGAGCAAGGTTAGTTTATGGGATAGATGTTGGTTATGGACAGACTGCATGGAAGATTAGAAATAATCCCAAAGTCATACTTTTTGAACGAACTAATATTCGAAATGTAAAACCTAATGATCTTTTATCTAGAAGTAATGAATTACCAAATTTTGTGGTTGCTGATTTGTCTTTTATTTCATTAAAGTTAGTTTTTAAATCTATTGGTAATTTATTAGGAGGTGATTGTATTGAGGGAATATTTTTGATAAAACCCCAATTTGAGGTTGGTAAAGATAAAGTTAGTAAAGGCGGTGTTGTTCGCAATCCTAAATTCCATACTGAGGCTATAGAGTCTGTTATTTATGCTGCTAAGAATTTCCAATGGAATATAAAGAATTTGATAGCTTCTCCTCTAGTAGGTCCTGCTGGAAATCACGAATATTTAGCTTGGATGTCCTTTGGAAGTCAATCAAATACTATGATTAATAGTGAATATATAAAAAACTTAGTAAAAGAAACTCTTTAAATTAAAGAGCTTCTTCGTCTTTGTCTCCAGTTCTAATTCTCACAACAGAATCAATTGATGTGATGAATATTTTTCCGTCACCTATCTCTCCAGTTTTTGCTGCTTCAGCAATCGCATCTATGACTGAATTAACCTTTTCATCTTCTACAACAACTTCTACTTTAAGTTTTTGAAGGAATTCAACTGTAAATTCGGAACCTCTATATCTTTCAACTTGTCCTTTTTGCCTTCCAAAACCTCTGACTTCACTAACTGTCATTCCAACAATACCTGAGTTTACTAATGCAATTTTTACATCCTCTAGCTTAAATGGACGTATGATTGCTTCAATTTTCTTCATGATTAAAGATTGAACATTCCTAATTTTAATTGTTTTTTGGGAAAACATCCAACATTGAAATATCAGAAAAACATTCAATATTAAGGCCTGCTTTCGTGGCGTCTTCAATTAATAGTTGGGAATTTTCCTCAGAAATTATTACTGTACTATTAGACAAAGCTTCCCACTGACCATTCTCAAAGTGAGTTTGAAGCCATAACATTCCAATTGCGCTTTTTGGTTGAAGGGATTTATTTAAGTTGTTATCGATAGTTATCAAACAAATGTCCATTAATTTTTCGTTGAACTAAACACATATAACCCTTTTGGCCGACTTTATGAATGTTATAATTGATACAAAAATAAGATTTAACAGCTTTTGACTTAGTCAATTGTAATACTTAGATTTGTTGATACTTTTGCGAATTTTTATCTTTATATATAGTTTTTATATAGGTTTAGTAAAAAGTTCAACTAAAAATGAGTACAGCTAAATTAGAAGATTCGACTAAAAGACCGCTATATGGTGAGAGAATTATTGAAGAATCAAAAATAATTTGTTTCGATAATCCCAACAAGAAAAGAATTTATGAAATTTCTATTCAGTTACCCGAATTCACATGTAAGTGTCCCTTTTCTGGTTATCCAGATTTTGCAAAGCTAAATATTATTTATCAACCTAATTTGAGAGTCTTTGAGTTGAAGTCTTTAAAGCTCTATATTAATAATTTTAGAGATATAAAAATATCACATGAGGAAGTTGTTAATAGAATTATGGATGATTTAGTGAATGAAGGTTCACCACACTGGATACATTTAAACGCTGCATTTAATCCCAGAGGGAATGTTTCTATGCAGTTAGATATTTTTAGTGGGCAGAAAAGAAATTAAAATTTTTTTATTTCTTCTGATAATTTAAAAAATTCTTTTTTAAAACCAACTAGATTTTTATTGCTAAGGCCTCCAATAGATAACTTTTGTGATTCTTTATTTACCAAAATCCATAACTGGTTGGTTGGTATAAGACTGATTATTGTCCCAAAAATTATTAAAATAAAAGAAAAGTAAATAAATGGTATAGACGGATCATTTTTTATTATCAAACCACTGCTGGGGATTATTTTTTTCAGAGATACTTTTGAAGAATTAACTTCTAAAGGATTATCATTGATATAAAGATTATTCCCGGAAAAATTTTCTATATTCGAAATTTTAAGTGGACCATTTTCATTATCTATTGTTAAAAGGAAATTTTTTTTAGTCTCGGATCCTAATTCAATTAAAACTCCCCAAACTTGATTACCGATTTCGGGAATCTCCTTTAATTGTAATTGATAAAGGATATTATCTATTTCTAAAACAATATTTGATATTGACCAATCTGCTTGATAAATAGTTAATCCTTTAAACCTGATTGGGTGATTAACTTTGGTGGTTTTTATTTCATTTAAATTTAGATCTTCAGAAGAAAAATTTAATTTTGAAATAAACTGTTTTGGTACACCATCACTTTCTCGTTCTATAGAGAAATCCACTAACTTTACATTCGCCTTTGAGTTTGTGCTCTCATTAATAAGATCCAAAGTTTCTCCAGGCAGTAAATATTGTTCTTTTGATTGACTTGTAAAACTCCCATATGCTGAACCTATAAGTAAGACTATTAATCCGATATGTACAACTAAGGGACCGATTTTTCCAATTAAACCTCTTCTTGCGGAAATATGACTTTTAAATTTGTATGTTTTCCATCCTCTTTTTTTAAGTAATAAATCTACTTTTGATATATGTTCACCATTTTGATTGATTGGATGACTTGTAGTTAGTTGTAGGTTTTTAAATTTTTTTTCGCTCTTATATTCAATCCATTTCAATGAAGCTTTTAATGAAGGAATTTGCCTCCTGAAACTACAAGCTGCTAGAGAAATGCAAAGAAGAATTAATGCAAATAAAAACCAAAAGCTTGTATATATGTGATCCAATTGAAGTTTTAAGACTTTTTCTCCATCTAAAAATCCAAAAATGGGAGCACTATCGAAATTATCAATATAAAATTTATTACTACTACCTTGAGGTATAAAAGTCCCTATGCCGCTTGTAATAGCTATGAAAATTATCAGTGATATGGCGAATCTTAAACTTGATATTTTTAATATTAGATTCTTAAAAATAATCATTCAAATCCAATTTGATAATAAATTTAATAACCCTATGGAAACTAAAAATATCCCACTTAAAGTCGGAATTATTTGACTAAATTTTCTAAGCGCTAAAAATTGTTTTAAGTTTTCTGCAGTAGCTCCTGCAACGATTAATGGGGTTACTTGGCCTATTCCAAAGAAAAATAAAAAAATAATAGATATTGCTGGATTTTTTGCTTGTGATACCCAAGCTAGAAGAGTTGCTAAAACTGGAGTAATACAAGGTGAAGAAGCTAGTCCAAAAGTAGTCCCTATGGCAAAAGGTGCTATAAATGTTGGGATTTTATCTTCAATTATTTTTATATCAGGTCCATTCGGGAACTGAAATTTTACAATACCTAGTAAATTTAAACCCATTATTATTGCTATCAAGGCAACGATCGAAGTGTAAAAAGATGGGATTTGCCCATATATCCTACCTAAGAATCCACTCGCAGCTCCAAGCGCAACGAGTGAAAAAACGACTCCTCCTGAAAAACTAATAAGTTTAAATTTATTTTTCTCTGTTCCTCCTATATAAGCAATAGTGATCGGAAGTAATGATAACGAGCAAGGGCCAAGACTTGTTAAAAGTCCTGCGCTGAAAACCAAAAATATAGTAAACGGTCCAGGATTATTAAGGCCATTCTGCATAAGCAGATTACCCTTTTGAGATAATTCTGAAATAACTAAATTAAATGATTCGATAGCTTGACTTAAATCTTATAAATTCTAACTAATTAAGAGTCTTTCGTGTACTAATCATACCTATAAAGCCTGTAGATTCTAATGAACATCTCAGTAACATCCCTGCAATAAAAAATGATGCGATTAATGAATTTCCACCATAACTAATGAAAGGTAGTGGTAAACCAGTAGTAGGCATAGAGCCTGTGGCTACAGCAATATGCATTATTGATTGACCTATCAACAATACACCACATCCAATAGAAACTAATTTTGTATAGTTGTTCCTGCACTTTAGAGCAATTCTTAAAGTTATATAAGAGAAAACTGCTAGAAAACCTAGGAATAAAGTGCACCCTAACAAACCAAATTCTTCAGCAAAAATTGCAAAAATAAAATCTGTATACATAAAAGGTAGGTACTGTAATTTTTGTATAGACAAGCCAAAACCTTGACCGAATAGACCACCTGAACCTATAGCTAATAAACTTTGAACCAATTGAAATCCACTTTCCTGTTGATCTTTCCAGGGATTAATAAATGAAGTAACTCTAAGTTTTTGATATTCGTTATTGAGGATACTAATACATCCAGTAATAAATCCTAATGAGGCAAATGAGCAGAGAGAACTTAGTTTTACGCCTCCACATAAACCCATTACCCAAAAAAGAATTCCAGTTAATGATGCAGTACTTAAATTAGGTTGCTTTAGTATTAATAAAATTAATAATCCAAAAGAGGATATTGAAATTAATTTTTTATCATTCTTAATCAAATTCCAATGAGCGAAAAGGTTAGAAGCTTCTAGAATTAGAAAAGGCTTAATTAATTCAGATGGCTGTATACGTAAATTTCCTAGTACTAGCCATCTTGAAGATCCGTTAACTGTAATTCCAGCAATATTGGTTAGTAATATTAAAAAAAATAAAATAAAAAAAATAATTCTTGAAAACTTTAAAAGATTTCTAATGTTTGTATTCAGAACAAAATAAAATAGACCAATTCCTGGAATTGTCCAAATAATTTGTTTTTTTAAGAAGTAAGCCCAATTTCCCATTTCCCTACTAGCCACCCACCAACTTGATGATCCAAGAATGCATATTCCTAATATTGACCAAATTCCAATGAGAACAACGAGGATTTTTGCCTCATAAGGCCATATGGTCCAAGGTAAGGGAAATATAGACTCTGTTAAATTACTTATATTTTTTTTGTAATTAGAACTAAAGGTTTTTTTTCT
>CACIWI010000029.1 GCA_902590355.1 uncultured Prochlorococcus sp. | reverse complement strand
ACACTACCTCCCAATAATCTTGATTGCCTTTTTGCAAATGATTTTGTAAATTGTGGTCCGGTTCCCGGTAGAGAAAGAGATGGAATTCCAAGGCCAGCAATTTGCTCTGTAGCAGTTCCTGCATTAGACAAGCCAACCTCTGCCATATTGGCCCATGAATTGAATTTACCTTTTCCAATCACTACATATTGATCTTTCTTTTTCCATACTGAATCTTCATCAATTAGAAATTTAACTTTACTCTGTTTTTTAAAACCATGTTTATTTAAATAATTTTGAATTTGAATCACATTCGCATTAATGCTCAAAGGCAAAAGTATTAGCAAATCCTTTGATAAATGAAAATCTTGGAAACAATTTAGATAATTATCAAGATTTTTAAGAGCTTCAGGGTATCTACTTCCCACTAATAAAATAATCCTTTTAAAAGAAATAATATTTGATATCTTATCGTTTGTTACATCAACAAAATCCATCATTGGATTACCCAAGTATTTTGCATCAATATTTTTTTTATTCAAATTATTAGCTGTAATTTTATCTCTCATAATTAAATTTTTACATCTTGGAGATTTCATTAAAAACATTTCCCATGGATCCCATTCAGAACCTTTCAACTTATGATAACAATCGCTTAAATCCCAACCTGGCCCACTACTCCAAGTATGATCACTTTTGGGAGTTCCAATGAAACTAAATTCGCATTCTGAACTCCAAGCGTAGAATAATGGCAAGAAATCGCCTACTGCGACAATTTTGCAGTTATGTTTTGACTTCTGTCTTACAAGTAGAAAATTTCTTAAATTATCGATTAAAAACCCTGCAAACAAATCAAGCACAAATCCCTTCAGACTTTGATTACTAAAACCTCCACTAGGCAGCTCTTTTAAATATCCTATTTTACGAAAATTATTTGATTTTATGGAATTAAATACATCTCCATTTCCTACTAAAGGCAAAACTTCAATATTCTTATTTTTTATTTTTTTTAGTAATCTTTTTATTATCTCCGATGCGATTACATCTTCTCCATGACCATTGCATATAAATAATAGAGAATGAGACACCTTACTGTTAAGATCATAAAAAGACTCAAGCGAATCTTTTTCGGCGGCATGGCCAAGTGGTAAGGCAGAGGATTGCAAATCCTTTATCCCCAGTTCGAATCTGGGTGCCGCCTTATTAAATTTTTTTAAGCATTTAATTATGAAGTTTTCCAAGAAATTCAATTTCAAATAAAAAGTATAAAATTTCAATTACTTATTGATATACAGAAAAATAATCTTTCTTTATTATTGATAAATAATACTTGATATCTATTAATAAATAAAATTTAATTGATATATTAATTATTTTCATTGGATTATTTATATAAAAATTTGAATTATTTTAATAATCATTATCTGCTACACACATCCCTAGACATCTAACGCCGTTTGATGCAGTCCTTCTGCAATGATTACATAAAATGGGATCTTTCTCTGAAGTAAGGTTAATTTTTGAATTATTTTGGTCTTTAAAACTTGTTAACTCTTGTGTTGAATCAAATAGAGTCATTATTGGAATCATCATTTGATTCGATACTAACAACAAGTGAAGCATTAGTGTTGGAAGAGGGTATATCCATAATTTTTACAGTTTCTTTAGGCTCATCAATAACTTGATTTTCTTCAGTACTCTCCTCAACTGCACAAGCTTCAAGAGCCTCTCGAAGTAGTGAATCAAAAGTTGCTCCAGGCAATCTATGTCTAGCAACCTCAAGAAAAGTTCTCGGTAACGATTCAGATGCAGCATCTCGTAAAGCAGGATTATTCTTTCTATGTTCTTGTTCTTCTTCTATTGATTTAATAAACCTCAGTGTTACATCTCTTTTGGTAGAAGCTTTTATCAGCGTATCGTTTTCAGGATTATTAACATTAGGTTCATTCTCAAGATCACTAAGTCTTTTTTCCAAACTATTTAAAACTTCATTAGCTTCTTTACTAATATGCGCTAATTGACCATCGGACAAATTAGGTAAATCAGCAACAAAAACTTTCCCATGATCCCTTAGTGTCAAGAAAGTTGGTCTTGGGCCTTGAGCCTGTCTACCAATTGATTCAGAATTATTACCTATTGGTCTTTTTGGAGGTGTAGGACCAGCTGAACTACGTCTACGTGTAATTCTTTGATTATTTGCAAAGGGCATTGAATAAAGGTTAAATCTTAATACTTAAGCTTCCGATATAATTCGGCGATGATTTTATTATATTACACCTAACTTTTTCATTTGGGTATAAAAAATAATTTTTAAAACCTCATCTAAAAATGATAAAAAAAATTTAGGTTAAAATTTCTGGCAAAAATTTACTAATTGTAGAATCATTTTTTCGAACTATCTTTCCAATTTCCCAGCTATCTATATCATAATCTTTACAAATATTTAATATGGTGTCTTTAAATTGTTTATCAATAATTAAACAAAATCCCACTCCAAGATTGAAAGTATTCCAAAAATCTTTTTCAGGAATAGATCCTTTATCTTTAAGGAATTTAAATAAAATAGGTATATCCCAAGAACTGGTATTGATATAAGGAATAAAATCAGAAGGAATACATCTTGGTAAATTTTCTGGAATTCCTCCTCCAGTTATATGAGACATTGCTTTAATTTCTATATCTTCAGATAACATTTGGTTAATCACATTATTGTAAATTTTTGTAGGTTTCAATAACTCATCATAAAAATTTAAGTGAGAAACTTTTTCAAATTCTTTATCTATTTGATTATTGTTTTGAATAATTTTTCTTACCAAACTAAAGCCGTTACTATGAACTCCATTACTTTTTAAAGCAATTATTAAGTCATTTTCAGAGACTTTTTTACCATTAATCAGTTTATCCTCATCAACTATTCCAACACAAAATCCTGCAAGATCATACTTATTTTTTGAATAAAATCCAGGCATTTCAGCAGTTTCTCCGCCGAGTAATGAACAGTTATTTTCTCCGCATCCATGTGAAATTCCCTGAACTACCCTCAATAATTGTTTCTTATCAAGCTTACCGGTAGCAATATAATCTAGGAAAAATAAAGGCTTTGCACCACTAGTAATGATATCGTTCATGCACATAGCAACTAAATCAATACCAACCTCAAAGTGAAAGTTTTTACTTTGAGCTAATTCTAATTTTGTTCCAACACCATCAGTCCCTGAAACAAGAACTGGTTTTTTAAAACTATCGATAGGAATTCTAAACAAACCTCCGAACCCGCCAATACCCTCAATTACATTAGATGTATGAGTTCCTTCAACTGCCTGTTTAATTTCGGAAACAAATTCTCGCCCAGCTTCTATATCAACACCTGATGTTTTGTAATCCATGAAATAAAAATGATAGACTTTCCCTATATAGATATTCCTCCTAAGATTGCTTTTGTCCAGTAATTATTTATCAAATAGATTTATTTTTTAAAAACAAAGTGAAGAAATTAATTATTAGGAAAACTGAAGAAATAGAAAATTGGAGGAGAAATATAAATAGTGATATCAACTTCATTCCAACAATGGGTAATCTTCATAATGGACATATTAAACTAATATCAACAGCAAAAAATGACAATTCTAATGTTAATTTAGTAAGTATTTTTATTAATCCACTTCAATTTGATAACAAGTTAGATTTGGAGAATTACCCTAAAACAATTGATAATGATATAAAAATCTCCTTTTCAAATGGCGCAGATGCCATCTTCATCCCCAGTAATGAAGATATATATCCACAGAATAATAAAAATATTAAATTCCTAAAAGCACCAAAAGAATTATCTTCTGGATTATGTGGATTAAATCGAATTGGACATTTTGATGGCGTTTGTACTGTAGTTTATAGATTACTTAATCTCATCAAGCCAAAAAATCTTTACTTAGGAGAAAAAGATTGGCAACAACTTTTAATTTTAAAAAATCTTGTCCAAAGAAAAAAATTAAATGTTGCTATTAAATCCATTCCTACACAAAGAGATTTTGATGGAATTCCTTTAAGTTCACGTAATGTACATCTATCAAAAAATGAAAGAAAATTGATTAGGTTCTTTTCACATGAGTTATTAGAAGCAAAAAAAAATTTTCAACAAGATAAAAAGATCAATTTAAACCAAATAATAAAAAAGCTATCAACAAAAAAAATTTCAATTGAATATTTAGAACACTTACACCCTCATACACTCCAAAAAGCAAGAATTGAGGATAATATTTCGTTATTGGCTGGTGCGATAAGATGTGGAGAGACAAGATTAATTGATCACGTTTTTCTTATGAAAAGAAGGCCGATTATTGCAATTGATGGTCCTGCAGGTTCAGGTAAAAGTACTGTAACAAAGTTAATAGCGAAGAAACTTAAACTTTTATATTTAGATACTGGTGCAATGTATAGGGCATTGAGTTGGCTGATAATAAGAGAAAGTATTGATTATAAAAAAGAAAAAAAATTACAGAATATTCTTAAAGATATATCTATTGTTTTCAAGTCGAATACAAATTCACATCAGGATGTTTATGTCAATAACTACTGTGTTACTGAAGAAATTAGGACGCAAAAGATAAGTTCCATCGTTTCTAAAATTTCCTCAATAAAAGAAGTAAGAAAATTCTTAGTAGAAGAACAAAGAAAAATTGGAGAATCAGGCGGAATTGTAGCTGAGGGGAGAGATATAGGAACTACTGTTTTTCCTCATGCAGAACTTAAAATATTTTTAACTGCTAGCATCGATGAAAGAGCAAAAAGAAGAAAATCTGATAAAAATAGTAAAGACTTACAAGCAATAGACCTTCATACATTAAAAGAACTTATAAAGAATAGAGATTTTGAAGATTCCAATAGGGAAATTTCACCTCTAAAAAAAGCGAATGACGCAATAGAAATTATTACGGATGGATTCACAATTAACGAGGTAGTGGAGAAAATTATCGATCTTTATAATGACAAGATTCCTAAAGAG
>CACIWI010000028.1 GCA_902590355.1 uncultured Prochlorococcus sp. | reverse complement strand
TTAAATTCTGCCTATTTCAAAAAAGACAATATTGATGGCGAACTAATAGATTTAGTGAAAAAACCAGTTTTAAGGAGAACTTCAGCTAGATCATTAAGAGCAATGTGTATTGGAATGTCCTCAAGAGATGAAGAATTTCAAGCTTCTTACCTTTTGAGAAAACTTAGCACCTCAAAAAAAGTTCCTTTTTTATTAATTTGGGGAGAAAAAGATAATTTTATACCTTTGTTTGTTGGTAAAAAGATTGCAAATTTTCATAGATGGGTAAAATTAAAAATAGTATCCAATTCAGGGCATTGTATCCATGATGAAGATCCTTCGTTATTCAATAGAATCTCTTATGAATGGATTAGGGATTTAAAAACTTTTAAAATATGAAACATACATTATCAGTTCTTGTAGAAGACGAATCTGGAGCCTTGAGTAGAATCTCAGGTCTCTTTGCTAGAAGGGGATTCAACATAGATAGCCTTGCAGTAGGACCTGCAGAATCCAAAGGTATTTCAAGGTTAACAATGGTAGTAGAGGGTGATGATGAAACTCTTCAACAAATGACTAAGCAACTTAATAAGTTATTTAATGTTCTAGGAGTTGTAGATTTTACTAATCTCGCAGCCGTTGAAAGGGAATTGATGTTGCTAAAAGTTTCATCGAAAGAAGATACCAGGAGTAATATCCTTGATATAGTGCAGATTTTTCGTGCAAAAGTTGTTGATGTGTCAGATATGGCCTTAACTCTTGAGGTAGTTGGAGATCCTGGGAAGTTAGTTGCTCTAGAAAAATTACTCGAGCCATACGGTATCCTGGAAATAGCGAGAACTGGTAAGGTGGCTCTTAAACGTTCTTCAGGAGTTAATACAGAAATGTTAAAAATAAACAAATATTCTCTAGAAATTTAATTAAATATCTGGACTGCCTTGATGTAGTCTTCTTTGTTTATTTTTTCGAGTACTTCTAATCCTTTAATAACCTTTCCAAAAATCGAATATCTTCCATCTAGCTCTGGGATCTTACTAGTTACAAAAAAAAATTCAGTAGATGAAGACTTATTCTTACCGCTCTTAACCATGGCGATTGATCCGCTCTCAAAAGTATTAACTAAATATTCAGTTTCATTGGGATTTTTTATTTGATAATTATACCTTGGTTTTATTTCTTTTTTGAATTTTATTTCTAAAGGTATTGAGGGACTTGTCTTATTTAGATTTTGTTTTCGTTCAATATAAAATTCACTTTCTGGATTAACACCACCATGTATAAACCTTATTTGGGGGTAATTTATTACTTTATAAAATTTTTGATTTACATAAATATCATTAACTATGTTTTCCAGAAAGTTTGATACTGTGACTGGATTATCATTACCAAATAATTTAACATCAAAATCACCTTTTGTAGTTTTAAAATTAATTATTTTATTACTCTGAGTACAACTTAATTTTAGTTTTTGGCAGTAATAACTTGAATCAATCTTACTTTTATAACTACAAGCTTGAACCAAAAACAAAACCTGTATAAAAGATAATGTTTTTAAAAAATATTTTTTTTTTATTTTAGGCCCTCCAAATTAACATCTAAAAATTTAGCTAGACGCGCTCCTTCTTCTTCAACTTGAAGAAGTGGTTTAAGTTCTCCTGCTCCGCTTAAAGGGAGAGGTTTTTTTCTACCTTTTAAAACTAAAGCAATTCTTCTTCTAGGATTAAATCCCTCACTTATATCCAACTTAACGGATTTAATTTCATCGAAATTTAATTTAACCTCAACATCTTTAAATAAACCTTTTCTCTTTATTTCTACAGATTTTGATGATTTATCAAAATAATTACTTCCTGAACCAAAATTTATGTAAACCAAATACCACAAGTAAAAATTTAATAAATTGGCTATTACTCCATATGCTCCCATTATTATTCCTTGAGGTATAAACAATAAAGTTGAAGGGTTTCCTAATGGTAATAAGTCCCTTCCCGTGTAACTAGATATGGAGGCCAAAAGAAAACCAATACCTCCTATAGTTAGCATTCCTCCAATAATATAATTTGAAATTTTTCTTGATCCACCAATTTTTTGTTCGATCTTATCGAAAGACGTGAGGTCTGAATTCATTTTTATCCTTTTTTTAGAGCCTAATTCAGATAATTTAACAAATTAAGGGAGTATTCTTACCTAATTTTTAATAAAAAAGTCAGGAAAGCTTTACAAGGCATTTCAGATATACAAATATTTCCCCACATTACTCTCAATCTTTGTTACAGTCACTGCGTATCCCGAAGCTAAAAACGATTTCTCATGACGATCGCAGTTGGTAGCGCCCCACAAAGAGGATGGTTTGATGTCCTTGATGATTGGTTGAAGCGCGACCGCTTTGTATTTATTGGTTGGTCCGGACTACTTTTACTTCCTTGTGCATATCTTGCTATAGGCGGTTGGTTCGTCGGAACAACATTTGTTACCTCTTGGTACACACATGGAGTTGCAAGCTCATACCTTGAAGGTTGTAACTTTTTAACAGCAGCTGTAAGTACCCCTGGTGATGCCATGGGACACAGTCTTCTATTTTTATGGGGTCCTGAAGCCCAAGGTAGTTTCGTAAGATGGCTACAACTTGGTGGTCTTTGGAACTTCGTTGCATTACATGGAGTATTTGGCCTAATTGGTTTTATGCTTCGTCAGTTTGAAATTGCTGGCCTTGTTGGAATTAGACCCTACAATGCTTTAGCATTCTCAGCCGTAATTGCAGTATTTACAAGTATTTTCCTTATTTATCCTTTAGGACAGCATAGTTGGTTCTTCGCACCTTCATTCGGTGTTGCAGCAATCTTCCGTTACATTCTGTTCATTCAAGGTTTTCACAACATCACTTTAAATCCATTCCACATGATGGGAGTTGCTGGTATTCTTGGTGGTGCCCTACTTTGTGCTATCCATGGAGCTACAGTACAAAACACTTTGTATGAAGATACAAGTATTTATACAGATGGAAAGGTTCAAAGTTCAACATTCAGAGCTTTTGACCCAACTCAAGAAGAAGAAACTTATTCAATGATTACAGCGAATAGATTCTGGAGTCAAATCTTCGGTATTGCTTTCTCAAACAAGCGTTTCTTACATTTCTTGATGCTATTTGTACCTGTTATGGGTATGTGGACATCTTCAATTGGTATCGTCGGCCTAGCACTAAACCTAAGAGCTTATGATTTCGTAAGCCAAGAAATCCGTGCAGCAGAAGATCCAGAATTTGAAACTTTCTATACAAAAAATATACTTTTGAACGAAGGTATGCGAGCATGGATGTCTTCTGTGGATCAACCACACGAAAACTTTGTATTCCCTGAGGAGGTTCTTCCACGTGGAAACGCCCTTTAATAATTTATTAAGAGCTCCAAACCAAAGTATTGAGGAAACTGGTTATGCCTGGTATGTAGGTAATGCTAGATTAATCAATTTATCTGGACGTTTATTAGGAGCTCACATTGCTCACTCTGGACTAATAGTCTTTTGGGCGGGAGCAATGATGCTCTTTGAGGTTAATCATTTTACTTTTGATAAACCTATGTGGGAGCAAGGTTTAATCTGTATGCCACACGTTGCAATGTTTGGCTATGGAATAGGCCCAGGTGGTGAAGTTACCGATATCATGCCTTTCTTCCAAGCAGGCGTGGTTCACTTGATAGCTTCCGCTGTACTTGGTTTTGGTGGTATATACCATTCATTAGCAGGTCCAGAAAAACTTGAAGAAGATTTTCCATTTTTCTCAACTGATTGGAGAGATAAAAATCAAATGACAAATATCCTCGGATATCATTTGATTGTTCTAGGTGTAGGCGCACTAGCATGGTCAGTAAACTGGTGTTTTATTGGCGGTGCATATGACACATGGGCTCCAGGTGGTGGTGAAGTCAGACTTGTAAACCCAACTTTAGACCCAAGAGTTATTCTTGGTTATCTATTCAGATCTCCATGGGGAGGAGCTGGTTCAATAATCGGTGTAAACTCTATTGAAGATATTGTTGGTGGACATGTTTACGTGGGTATTACTGCAATCATTGGAGGAATATTCCATATCTTTACCAAACCTTTTGGATGGGCAAGAAGAGCTTTTATCTGGAATGGTGAAGGACTATTAAGTTACGCTCTTGGTGGAATTTGTGTAGCAAGTTTTATTGCTTCAACTTTCATCTGGTTTAACAACACTGCTTACCCTTCAGAGTTTTATGGCCCAACAAATGCTGAAGCTTCACAGGCTCAAAGCTTTACTTTCCTAGTGAGAGATCAAAGAATTGGAGCTAACGTAGGTTCAACAATGGGACCAACAGGTCTTGGTAAGTATCTCATGAGATCTCCTACTGGTGAAATTATATTTGGTGGTGAAACAATGAGATTTTGGGATTTCCGAGGGCCCTGGTTAGAGCCTTTAAGAGGACCTAATGGGTTGAGCCTTGAGAAAATCCAAAATGATATTCAGCCTTGGCAGGTAAGAAGAGCAGCTGAATATATGACTCATGCTCCAAACGCTTCTATCAACTCTGTTGGTGGAATCATTACAGAGCCTAATGCTGTTAACTTCGTTAACTTAAGACAATGGTTAGCTGCAGCTCAATTCTTCCTAGGATGGTTTACATTCATTGGTCATCTTTGGCATGCTGGACGTGCTAGAGCTGCCGCTGCTGGTTTCGAAAAAGGAATCGACAGAAAGAGTGAACCAGCTCTAGAAATGCCTGATTTAGATTAATTTCTATCTCAACTAAAAAAGCCCTATCTCCGGATAGGGTTTTTTTTTGCTCAATTTTATTATCTATATAAATTTTCTCTAAGCCATGGCAAACTTAATCCCATTACATTACTGAAGCAACCCTCTATTTTTTCTATATATTTACCCCCTATACCTTCTAAGGCAAATCCTCCGGCGCAATATAAAGGTTCATTTGTATCTACATAACTCTTAATTTCCCAATCTTCCAAATTAGAAAAATAAACTCTTGAACTTACTGTTTTTTTTATTATTTCAGTGATTTTAAAAATTTTGGAAGTTGAATCAAAATTCCCAATTATTAGAGTATGACCAGTATGTAAAAATCCAAATTCTCCAGACATTTTTTTCCATCTATTAAATGCTTCCTCTTTATTAGATGGTTTTCCATAAGCTTCTCCTTTAAATTCAAAAATTGAATCGCACCCAAGTATTTCCAAAGGACCATAATTAAATTCTTCGGGCAATGATATATTTTGAATATTTTCAGATATTTTATTAGCCTTTTGAAAAGATAATTCCAAAGCTAAATT
>CACIWI010000027.1 GCA_902590355.1 uncultured Prochlorococcus sp. | reverse complement strand
AAAATTTTAAAATAAAAGAAATTGTAACTTTTGAAAGTGCTTTAAAAAATAAATTTAAAGACTATAAAATTGAAGCAAAAAAAATAATATCCAGAGGCAAATGTAGAGGATTTATTTATATTTTTAGTGAAGATATTTCTACACATTCGATTACTGAAGATAGTAATTTTAATTTTATTGAAAATTGTCTTGCTGTTGGATTAGAAAATTACTACTTAATAAAAACAAAGAAAAAGCATGAGAATGTAGATAGAGAAATTTCCACTGGTGCTGAAATTCAATCTCAATTACTCCCGGATTATTGTCCAATTATCCATGGTATAGACCTAGCTGCGCATTGTAGACCAGCTCTTCAGCTCGGTGGTGATTACTATGATTTTATGTGCTTAAAGACTAATATTTCTGAAAAAAGGAAAGAAAAATCAAGATGGGCCTTTGTAATAGGTGATGTCATGGGTAAAGGGATTCCAGCTGGTCTTTTAATGACTATGTTAAGAGGAATGCTACGTGCTGAGGCTCTTACGGGTCTACCTCCAGATAGAATTTTGTACGATTTGAACCAACTAGCAATAAATGATTTAGATCAATCGCATAGATTTGTGACATTATTTTACTCAGATTATGATCCTAGAACTAGAAAATTGAGATTCGCTAATGCAGCACATAATCCTCCTCTGCTTTGGAAAAGTTCAGATCAGAAAATAATAAAATTAGATTCAGAAGGATTTGTACTTGGACTACAAAAAGATGCTGAATATTATTGTCGTGAAATCAAGCTAAATGAAAACGATTTAGTTCTTTATTATACAGATGGAGTAATTGATACTTCTAATTCTTTAGGTGAAAGATTTGATGAGGAAAGGTTAATTAAAACTCTTACAAAATTATGCAAGCAATCATATTCATCCCAAGAAATTCTAAATAAAATATTTAAAAAGTTAGATGATTTTACAGGTCAAAATAGACATCTGGAAGATGATGCATCAATGGTTATTTTTCAATTGAAATAGATATTTTTTGTCACTTATATAAAATAATGCTTTATTAGAGATACTTAAAGTTAAAAATTAATATGGCAAAAGTTTGGAGTCAAAGGTTTGATAATGCACTTGACCCTTTTATTGAAAAGTTTAATGCCTCAATTGGTTTCGATAGAAAACTTATTTTAGAAGATTTAGATTGCTCGATTGCCCATGCGAAAATGCTTAGCAAAACACAAGTTTTATCCTCTTCTGAAGCATTACAAATTATTAATGGCCTTGAATCAATAAGAGGTGAGTACTTAGAGGGTAAATTTTCTCCTAGTCCACCCTCTGAAGATATTCACTATTGTATAGAAGAAAAACTGATAAGTTTGATTGGTGAAACTGGAAAAAAATTACATACAGGTAGAAGTAGAAATGATCAAGTTGGTACAGACATAAGATTGTGGCTAAGAAAAGAGATTGACAATATTGAAGTTTTAATAACCGATTTGCAAAAATCATTCCTAAGCCTTGCAAAATCTAATATTTATACCTTAATTCCTGGATATACCCACATGCAAAGAGCTCAACCATTATCTTTGGCTCATCATTTATTGGCTTACATAGAAATGCTCCAAAGAGACCGTGAAAGGTTGAAAGAAGTACGCACAAGAGTTAATATTTCTCCTTTAGGAGCTGCAGCATTAGCTGGAACAAAAATAAAAATAGATAGACACTTTACAGCTGCAGAGTTGGGTTTTGCAGAGATTTATAAAAACAGTATTGATGCAGTTAGTGATAGAGATTTTTGTATAGAATTTGTTTCTGCATCTGCTTTGTTAATGTCTCATTTAAGTAAAATTTCAGAGGAAATAATTTTATGGGTAACTGATGAATTTTCTTTTGCAAAATTAACAGATAAATGTGCTACTGGAAGTAGCTTAATGCCTCAGAAAAAAAATCCTGACGTTCCAGAATTGATAAGAGGCAAGACGGGAAGAGTGTATGGACATCTTCAGGCATTGTTAACTATGGTTAAAGGGGTACCACTTTCTTACAATAAGGATTTTCAAGAGGATAAAGAGCCAATATTTGATACTGCCGAAACTGTATCTTCTTGTATTAAAGCAATGACTATTCTTATAAGTGAGGGTATTGAATTTAATATTAAAAATTTAGCTGATTCTGTAGAAAATGACTTTTCTAATGCTACTGATTTGGCAGATTATTTGGTTGGTAAAGATGTTCCTTTTAGGACCGCTTATCAAGTTGTTGGTGAAATAGTTAAATATTGCTTGGAGAGAAAAATGTTATTTAAAAATCTCAAAATTGATGAATTTAAAAAATTTCATCCCGAATTCGAACAAGATGTTTTTGTAGATCTTAAACCTCTTAATGTCGTTAAATCAAGAAATAGCGAGGGTGGCACAGGTTTTGTACAGGTAGAAAAAGAGGTAAATAATTGGCAAAAAAAATTGTTACTTTGAATCTCAATTATTTTTCTACAACAAGGGTATCCTTTGAAGTAGAATATTAGAGCAACGTTATTGGACTACGCATTTGTAGTTTTTTTATAAGTTAAATTTTCTTTGTTGAGTTTAAAGTGAGTATTTTTGTTGGCAATTTGCCGTTCCGCGCAGAGCGTGAAGATGTTGTACAGTTATTTGCCCCTTTTGGCGAGGTTTTAAATTGTTCTCTTCCCTTGGAGAGAGATACTGGAAGGAAAAGAGGATTCGCATTTATTGAAATGTCAGATGAAGCGATTGAGTCAACAGCTATTGATGGTTTGCAAGGCACAGAACTTATGGGTAGGCCATTAAGAATTAACAAAGCTGAGCCAAGAGGTTCTGGGGGACCTCGTAGAGGAGGAAGAGGTGGTGGTAATAGCGGTGGCTATGGTGGTGGTAATAGCGGTGGCTATGGTGGTGGTAATAGCGGTGGCTATGCTGGCGGTAATAACGGTGGCTATGCTGGTGGTAATAGCGGTGGCTATGCTGGCGGCTATGGTGGTGGTAATTCTGGATCTAGTGGCTCTTTTTCTAATAAATCCTCTGGTGCAGAAGGTTGGGAAGACAGAAGTTATGGAAATTCTTCTGAAAACTCTGAATATGAAAATGGTAGGAGCAGGAGAAAAAGAGGAGTGTCTAATGAGAGTAATGCTTCTAATGAGACAAATTAGTAACCCATTTCTTCAAGCGTTGTTGTTAATTTAAATAGATATTCAATATTTAATTCTTTTTTTATAGATTTTTTTGTAATTTGATTCCTCCAAATTTTAGCCTTTGGTATTCCTTCAACTAAATTTATGAGATGTTTACAAATATCCCAAGATTTTCCTCCATTACTTAAATGCTCTTCTATATATGGAATTAAAGAGAATATAATACTTGAAGCAGATTTGGATTTTGTATTAATTCCATAAATCTTTTGATCAATTTCAGACCACCTTAAAGGATGTTTGTATATTGATCGTCCAATCATGACCCCATCAAAATTATTTAAGGCTTTTAATGATTCATCGATATTTGTTAAACCTCCATTGATTTCTATTAGTAATTCTGGATTTGATTTTTTCAATTTTTTTACTAAGTCATAATTTAGTGGAGGTATTGTCCTGTTTTGTTTTGGATTTAGACCTTTTAATATGGCTTTCCTTGCATGCACTATAAATCTGTCTGCACCAGCATTTGCGATAATTCTTACGAAATTATTTAAGTTAAAGAAACTATCATCATTGTCTACACCAATTCTGTGTTTGATCGTAACCGGTAAGCTGCAATTATTTTTTAGTGATTCTATACATTTTGCTACTTTTTCAGGGTCTTTCATAAGTGAAGCTCCAAAATTTCCAGAACAGACCCTTGGACTCGGACATCCAACATTAAAATTTATCTCGTCATAACCCCAATCCTGTGCTATTTGCGCTGCCTCTTTAAGGATTTTAGGATCGTCCCCACCAAATTGAATCGATATCGGGTGTTCTTCACCATTAAAATCTAGAAATTTTTCTTTTTTATTTGTATAAATTAAACTTTGGGCCACAATCATTTCTGTATACAGAAGGGCTTCAGAACTTATTTTTCTCATAATCATTCTGAAGTGCTTATCAGTACAATCCATCATTGGAGCAATACTTAATTTATGAATATTTTTAATAGAATTAGATTGAATGTATTTCATTGCTTTTTTTGATTTAAATATATGAATCAATTCCTATCGAGAAGAACTTTTATTCTAATTCCTACTATGTCAATCTTAAAAATAATCTTTAAGCCTATAAAAGTATTAGCATCTACACTTGCTTCTAAAGAAGAGTGGAATTTCTCAAAAGAGGAATGGAAAACTAGGCTTAGTCCAGAATCTTATTATATTTTGAGGGAGGAAGGGACTGAAAGAGCTTTTAGCAGTCAATTAAATAGTGAGAAAAGAAAAGGGATTTTTTACTGTGCAGGATGCGATTTGCCACTTTTTTCTTCAGATAAAAAGTTCGATAGTGGTACAGGATGGCCAAGTTTTTGGGATTCAATTCAAGGGTCAGTAGAAACAAAAAAAGATTTTAAGTTAATTGTCCCTAGAACCGAATATCATTGCTCTAGATGTGGAGGTCATCAAGGGCATGTCTTCAATGATGGACCACTTCCTACTGGCAAAAGATACTGTAACAATGGATTAGCATTAAGATTTGTTCCTGACTAAATATTTGTGCGGCCTTCCGCAACTTGTTTTGTGCATCACTTTATTGGAGAATAGTTTTATTAAATTTTAGAAAAATGATTGAAAATCAATCAGACAATATTGATAATAAAGAAAATGATGCTCCTAATCAGGATAATACCCCTGAAAATATATCATTTAACCAAAATTCAACTACTGAAAATGATGAATTATCTTCTCAAAGAACAGAAGAAATTAATACTGAAGAATTAAAAAATACTATTTCAAATAATGATGCAAGATTAGAACAATTAGAAAAAGAGCATGAAACATTAAAAAATCAATATGTAAGGATTTCAGCAGATTTTGATAATTTCAGAAAAAGGCAGTCTAGGGATCAGGACGACTTAAAAATCCAACTTGTTTCAAAGACTTTAACTGCAATACTGCCTATCGTTGACAATTTTGAGAGAGCAAGACAGCAACTTAAACCAGAAAATGAGGAAGCTCAAGCTCTTCATAGAAGTTATCAAGGATTGTATAAACAACTAGTAGAAATTTTAAAACAACAGGGAGTGTCACCCATGAGAGTTCTTGGTCAGCAATTTGATCCAAACTTGCATGAAGCTGTATTAAGAGAACCTAGTGAAGAGTTTGAAGAGGACTTTATTATTGAAGAATTGCAGCGAGGATATCATCTTGAAGGTAAGATTTTGAGACATGCATTGGTTAAGGTTTCTATGGGACCTGGCAAACAAAATTCACAACAGGAAGTAGAAAAGGATAAAGTTGAAGAGGATAATAATTCAGAGGTAAATACTTCTGAAGATGTATAAATTCCAAATTCTTTTTTGAGCATTATCTAATGGCTGATTTTTACCAAATACTTGGAGTTACAAGAGATGCTGATGCGGATACCTTAAAAAGGGCTTATAGAAAATTAGCAAGGCAATACCATCCTGATGTAAATAAAGAACCTGGCGCGGAAGATAAATTTAAAGAAATTGGTAAGGCTTACGAAGCATTATCTGATCCTGAAACTAGAGCAAGATATGACCAATTTGGAGAGGCTGGTCTTGGAGGCGCAGCTGGAATGCCTGATATGGGAGACATGGGTGGTTTTGCTGATTTATTTGAAACTTTTTTTAATGGCTTTGGGGGGCAAAATCCACAAGGAGGAAGAACACAAAGAAGAGGACCTCAACAAGGAGATGATCTAAGGTATGACCTTAATGTTGACTTTAAAGATGCAGTATTTGGCCAACAAAGAGAAATTAAAATTCCTCATCTGGAGACATGTGAAGTCTGTAGGGGAACAGGTGCAAAACCAGGAACCGGACCTAAAACTTGTTCAACATGTGGTGGAAGTGGACAAGTTAGAAGAGCTACAAGGACACCTTTTGGTAATTTCACACAAGTAGCTGAATGTCCTTCATGTAATGGTGCTGGTCAGATAATTGCAGATCCATGTGTAACTTGTGGCGGTAATGGAGTAAAGCAAGTCAGAAAAAAATTAAGAATTAATATTCCTGCAGGAGTTGATACTGGTACTAAATTAAGAGTTTCCGGTGAGGGCAATGTTGGTTTGAAAGGCGGTCCACCTGGAGATCTTTATGTCTTTATAAAGGTTAAGAATGATTCAAAACTTAAAAGAGATGGTGTGACTATTTACTCAGAAATAGCAGTGAGTTATTTACAGGCTATTTTAGGTGACACAGTTAAAATTACTACACTTGATGGAGATGTTAATTTAAAAATTCCAAGTGGTACACAGCCAAATACAACTCTTTCACTTGAGAATAAAGGAGTACCTAGACTTGGTAATCCGGTTGCGAGAGGAAATCATGAAGTCTTAGTAAAAGTAAAATTACCAACTCGTGTAACAGACGCAGAAAGAGAGCTTTTAGAGGGTTTGGCTTCTCAATATTCAGATAAAAATATTAATTCTAGTAGTGGACTTTTTAGTAAATTATTTGGTAAAGAATCTTAATGACTTCCTTAAAGCATTTGGATCTTAAATCTGTTCCATGTCCTTTAAATGTTGTCAAAATTAAATTGGCTTTGGAGAAGTTATCTAGAAATGAACAACTTATTGTTGAATTAGATAAAGGTGAACCAGAAGAAATGGTATTAAAC
>CACIWI010000026.1 GCA_902590355.1 uncultured Prochlorococcus sp. | reverse complement strand
GTATCCAATAAATGATCGGCAATATCTAAAAATTTGTGCAGAGATTGCAAAACTTATGAGTATAAGCTTATCTTCTGCAAAAAAGAAAGTAGAAATTCAAATTGCAAAAAAAGGCTCAAAAACTATTCAAGAAAAAATACAAGTTGCGCAAAATGTTTTAAAAATTTGTGAAAAAAATGATGGAGACAAATTAAGTTCTTCAAGAATACTTGATAAGCTTATGGAAACTCTTGATGGTGAAGATAATTTTTTAACTGAAGATTGATTTTTAATGTTCAAATATATTTGAAAATTTTAGTATGTCTAAATCAGCATGTACAGAAACTGTTTCGAAACATTTTTGAGCTAATTCATATCTATTCTCTCTTTCTAAGATAACTTTTAATTTATGCATAGCTTCAATTAAATATCTAACATCATTTGCTGCATAATCTAATTGATCTTCTGTTAAATCTTCGTTGCGACCCCAATCACTACTTTGAGAGCTTTTGTCCAGTTCTATACCTAACAATTCATTAATTAAATCCTTTAAACCGTGTTTATTTGTATAAGTTCTTGCCAACTTACTAGCAATTTTTGTACAAAAAATATTTTTTGTATTAATTTCAAGATTGCATTTTAGAGCTGCTAAATCAAATCTCGCATAGTGAAATATTTTAGTAATTTTGTCATCTTCAAGAAGTTTTTTTAAATGAGGCGAAGAAGATGTATTAAGTTCGATTTTTATACAGGATGTTCTTTTAAATTCATTGCATATTTGTACTAAACAAAGTCTATCTCTTCCATGAATTAAACCCATCGCTTCAGTGTCAATGGCTAGGTAGGATGATTTTTTATAAAGATTGTATAAATCTACTGTTAAATCGCTATAAAGAAGATCAATATTTTTACTTTCGATAGTCATTTTTGATAAGTATTTAAGGAAATTTAAGGTTTAGAATATTACTTAAAATTTTATTTAATTAAGAATTTTTGTCTAACAGAAACATTTTACAGAATAATTCTAAAAAATTATAATATGATGTAACTTTAATTTTTATTTTCGAGTTACTAGAAAAAATTATTTAATGTCATATTTCTTAAATTCAACATTATTGCTGACAATTCTCTTGGCCATAGGATTATTTTTTTTTCTAAGGGCTTCCAGTAAAGATAGAACAACCATCGTTGAGATTTCATCTTCTCAGCAGCCAATTAAGGTTTTAAATGGCTTATGCGAATGGCTTAATTTGAGGGGATGGAAGCAAACAGGAGGAGATTTTGAACAAAGAATTTTAATATTCAAGGGTCAAGTTGTTTCTAGTAAATTTTTAGCAATTTTTTTAGGTTTTCTTGGCGGTTTTGGTTCTTGTGCTTTGGGATTAGTAATTATTCAAATATATCCTGAATTGGGCTGGTGGCCTATTCTTTTGGGATTAATTGGCGGCCCTTTGTCTGGAATTATTTATTATAAAAAATCAGCAAGAGAGGAGAAATTTGAATTAAGGTTGATCAACGAAAATGAAAATGATTCAACTTTTATGCGACTTAGAGCCCATAGGGATGAATTAATCTCTTTAGAAAATGAACTCGGAGAAAAACTCCAATTGAAAAGTGACGGTTCTTTATTTAAAACACCTATTTAAGATACTTTAAAATTTTTATTCGATAATTTTTAATCAAAAATATTATTCTCCATACAGAATTTCTCTAACTCTTTATCATTTAACCAATCTTGGGGTTTTGTAAAAATTGATGTGAGAAATTCCTCTCGAGAATTCTTTCTAGCTTTATATCCATATTCCCATCTAGCTAAAGGCGGTAAGGACATTAATATAGATTCAGTTCTGCCATTTGTTTGTAGTCCAAAAATTGTCCCTCTATCCCAAACTAAATTGAATTCGACATATCTACCTCTTCGATATAGCTGGAATTCTCTTTCCTTCGATGAATATGTTTGAGAAGCTCTTTTTTCAGCTATAGGCAAATATGAAGGGAGGAATGCCTGCCCACAGTTTTCTGCTAAAGAAAATAAATCATCCCAATTTAAGTTAGATCTGCCAATATTTTGCGAAGCTTTTGATGCTTCTCCATTTTGATTATTGCCTCTATAAATATTACCTGAACCATCTTGATAATCATAAAAAATACCTCCTATACCTCTAGATTCATTTCTATGCTTCAAGTAGAAATATTCATCACACCATGGTTTGAAAACTTTATGTAAATCTTGATCAACTTTCTCACAAGCTTTTTTATGTTCATTATGAAAATTCCTTACATCAGAAAGATAAGGATAAAAAGGGGTTAAATCTGCGCCTCCCCCAAACCACCAAACAGGACCAGCTTCGAAATATCGATAATTTAGATGAACTGTAGGAATATAGGGATTCTTAGGATGCAAAACCATAGAAGTTCCCGTGGCAAACCATTCATGCCCTTTTGCTTCGGGCCTTTGAGATATTATAGATTGAGGTAATTCTTTTCCCTTTACTTCCGAGAAATTAACGCCTGCTTGCTCAAAAATAGAACCATTTTTCAATACTCTTGATCTTCCACCGCCACCTTCGTCTCTTAGCCAGGATTCCTCTGTAAATTTCCCTTTGCCATCCACATTTTCAAGTCCTGAACAAATTTTGTCTTGTAGAGTTAATAAGAGATTTTTAGTTTTTTCTCTCGAGTTTTTAGGAGGTTCTTTCAACATGTATTTAGTAAATCTTGAAGAAAAAAATTTTTTGGTTAATTATAAGTTTCTCTTTATAATTTCTCTTAGGGGGTCCTTATTGCCTATTATTTGATAGTTCGACATAGTTCTTAATCTTTTAAACAGTCGACTACCTTGTCAAAATATTTAAAAATTTAATGACCACAATAGAAGATGCGAATTTTGCTTTACAAAAAGTTCTAGATGCTGGATCAAAGAAAAATGTAATTGAATTAGCTTGGATTAAAAATGTAAGAGTAACTATACCGAGAGTAATCGTAACATTATCATTACCATCGTTTGCAAATTCTCAAAGAGATAGAATTGTACAAGAGGTTAGAGGGGTACTACTGGATTTTGAAGATATTAATGATGTGCAAATAGAGATAGATAATAATCCTTCCAAAACTGAATCTCAAAATCAAAGTAATGCTCCTGAGTTGCAGAAGATTGATGGTATTCGACATATCATAGCTGTAAGCAGTGGTAAAGGTGGAGTTGGAAAAAGTACCATTGCAGTTAATCTCGCTTGTTCTCTAGCCAAATTAGGCTTAAAAACTGGTTTGCTGGATGCGGATATATATGGACCTAATACTCCCTCAATGATGGGAGTTGCCGAACAAAATCCAAAGGTTACAGAAGGTAGTGGCAGTGATCAAAGGTTAATACCAATTCATAAATATGGAATTTCATTGGTATCAATGGGTTTTCTCATAGAAGAAGGTCAGCCAGTTATATGGAGAGGACCAATGCTTAATAGTATTATCCGACAATTTTTGTACCAAGTTGAATGGAATAATCTTGATTTTTTGGTTATTGACTTGCCTCCAGGAACAGGAGATGCTCAAATATCACTTTCTCAATCTGTGCCTATTTCTGGAGCTATAGTTGTCACTACTCCTCAACAAGTATCTTTGCAAGATGCAAGGAGGGGATTAGCAATGTTTCAACAACTTGGAGTACCTTTACTGGGAATTGTAGAAAATATGTCAGTATTTATTCCGCCAGATATGCCAAGTAAAAAATATGAGATTTTTGGTAAAGGTGGTGGACAAACATTAGCTAAAGAAAATGACTTACCATTATTAGCTCAAATTCCTATTGAAATTCCTCTGGTTGATGATAGTAATAAAGGTATACCAATCTCAGTAAGCCAGCCCAATAAAGAAAGTTCTGTTGTATTTGGTAATTTAGCTCAATTAATTAAGAATCAATTTGTTAATAGTTAATTGATGTTTAAGAGAATTTCTTTATTAAATAACAGAGGATTTTTACAAAAAAAAGACAACTTTAATAGAGGTTTTTTATTTTCACCACTACTTATAATCCCCCTGTTTTTAGTCATTATTTCGGGTTTATTAATAAAAAGTATTCAGGATGATCTTTTTTTATCGAACTATTTAGCTCATATCCTAACCGGTTTGTTAGGTTATTTTTTAGCATTTTTTATTTCTTATATACCATTAGAGAGAATTAGAAAGTATGTGGTTCCATTTTATTTATGTACTTTAATATCATTATTACTAATTTATTTTTTTGGGATTTCAGTTTCTGGAGCCCAAAGATGGCTAAACTTGGGCGTTTTTTCTTTTCAGCCTTCAGAAGTAGCTAAACTAAGTACTGTATTAACTCTTGCTTTAGTACTCGACAAAAAAATAATCCTAACAATAAGAGATTTAGTATTGCCCTTATTAGTAGTGGCTTTTCCTTGGTTATTAATTTTCTTTCAACCGGACTTAGGTACCTCTTTAGTTTTAATTGTTTTCACAGGTGTGATGCTCTATTGGTCGCAAATGCCCATAGAGTGGCTTTTGATATTAGTGTTTTGTATTATCACATCTATATTATATGTAACCTTACCAACTCTTCTTATTTTTTGGATTCCAGTTATAGGATATCTTGCTTATAGATCTTCAAAAAAGAAAATTATTTTTTCTGCTCTCGCTATTTCGTTCCATCTATTAGTGGCAAAATCGACACCAATTTTGTGGCAATATGGCTTAAAAGAATATCAAAAAGATAGATTAGTTTTATTTTTAGATCCAAATAGAGATCCATTAGGTGGCGGATATCATTTGATACAGAGTCAAATTGCAATTGGTTCTGGAGGATTATTTGGGACTGGTTTGCTACAAGGTAAGCTGACTAATTTGCAATTTATACCTGAACAACATACTGATTTTATATTCAGTGCTTTAGGGGAAGAATTAGGTTTTGTGGGGTGCACTATAGTTTTACTTTTGCTCTTTTTTTTAATTAAAAAACTTATTAATACCGCATCAATTGCAAGGACTAACTTTGAATCTCTTATTGTTATTGGAATTGCCTCAACTTTTTTATTTCAAATAATTATTAACTTATTTATGACTATTGGATTAGGACCAGTGACTGGGATTCCCCTTCCTTTTATGAGCTATGGTCGAACGTCATTGGTGACTAATTTTATATCTATTGGATTTGTTTTATCTATATTGAAACGTTCTAGATCACTAAGAAATTGATGAAATCAAAAATAACTATAAAAAAAATTCAAGACCTTTTGATTCAAGGATTTCAAACTATACATGTGGATGATGATTCATCCAGAAGAATGTGGTGGGCTTCTTTAGAAGTTATTCAAAAAGATTTCTTATCTCATAATTATAAGAATGGGGGAATTTGGGTTGCCTCACCTTTGCCTGCTTTTAATGATAAAAAATTTTTAAATCAATTTTATGGATGGCTTTGGTCTCCTGAGGGTTTTCCATATTTTCAGAGTGAGAATGCAGGTTTTTTACCAGTCAATAATTCAGACAAGAAAAAAAAAGATTTCGATTTAGTTAGCAATTATAAAGTTTTAAATCTTAGTAAAGAAGATGGTTATGAACCTTTTTTGATGATAATTACCCCAAATTTTCAATGCATATTGTCAATTGTAGGAGAAAAAGATAAGAAAATTCTATTTATGAAGTGTGATGAAGAAAGCCTTAAACTTTCAATTGAATTAATGCATGCAAAATTAAACCAAGAAAATTATGAGGAAGGAATAAAATTTCGTAATGCAATCAATAATTTAGGCGACCTTAATATTAATAATCAATTTGAAAAATTATTTTGGCCAACATTATCAGCAAAATTAGCAAAAATTTCTCCAAATCATACTATACAGAATTCAGTAAATAACGATGAAAAAAATGTGCAAATAACTGAAGCAAAATTATTACGTGCAATATCTCATGAAGTAAGAACGCCTTTGGCAACAATAAGAACTCTTATAAGTTCTACTTTAAAAAAATACAAGATGGACGAATCAATGAAAAATCGTTTAATTCAAATAGATAATGAATGTAATGAACAAATTGATAGGTTTGGTTTAATCTTTAATGCAGCAGAATTAGTGAGTAATGAAGTTCCGTCATTAAATAACTTGGCAAAGATCAATTTAGCCGAAATTTTTAAAAAGCTTGCTCCTTTATGGGAAAAACAATTAAATCGACGCGGGATTTCTTTAAAGGTTGATATCCCCAATCAACTTCCGCAAATTTTGAGTGATTCTGAAAAATTGGAATTAATGTTAAGTGGATTAATTAATAAAAATACTAGAGGATTAAAAGAAGGTAGTACATTAATTTTAGAATTAAGACCAGCTGGTCAAAAACTTAAACTTCAATTAAAATTGCAAAAAATAGAAAGAAATCAAAAAGAAATTCAAAAAAAAGATAATGGTTCTGATATTGGTCCTGTTTTAAATTGGAACCCTCAAACAGGTAGTTTACAACTTAGTCAAAATGCTACTCAAAAGTTGTTAGCTAGCTTAGGAGGGCATGTCACACAAAGGCGAGATACAGGTTTAACAGTATTTTTTCCGATTTCAGATTCAAAATAAAATGAGAAATAAGTTTTACATATATTAAATAATGTAGAAAATTTCTTATAAATTTATAATTTTGCAAAATATGAATGCTAATTTCTTATTAGAAATAACTCAAAATCAAGGATGACTGAAACTTTAGTTGGTCAATTTCCAAAGCATATAGGAAGTACTGGGGGTTTATTAAACTCAGCAGAAACCGAAGAAAAATATGCAATTGTATGGAAAAGTTCTAGGGAACAAGCATTTGAATTGCCCACCGGTGGAGCGGCTATTATGCATGAAGGTGATAATCTAATGTACTTTGCAAGAAAAGAACAATGCCTTGCATTAGGGACACAATTAAGAGCCTTCAAACCAAGAATTGAAGATTTTAAGATCTACCGAATTTTCCCAGGTGGCGATATTGAATTTTTACATCCAAAAGATGGTGTGTTCCCTGAAAAAGTAAATGAAGGAAGAGAGAAAGTAGGG
>CACIWI010000025.1 GCA_902590355.1 uncultured Prochlorococcus sp. | reverse complement strand
GCGACGCCCGCCTCACATTTATAAATTTAACAACTCAAGGGTAATTTTTCATAGTTATTTTTATCTTTTGGCGAAATTTGAATTATTTTCTAATTCAGTAAAGTTTTCTTATGATTTAAAATAAAAGAAAATTTAAAAATTTGAGTAATTCCGGCACAGCCGAGGTTCTAATTCCCAGAAGCCTTTGTTTAATAGAAGATATAGATAACCTCATAATCGATGTAGAGGATTTATGTTCAGTTTCCATTAGTTGGGAGGATGGATTTGTTTCTGAGTTAAAGCCTTTAAAAAATAAAATTACAAAACCAAAAAATATTTTATTCCCAAGATTTGTTGAAACGCATTCTCATTTTGATAAATCATTTACATGGGCAGACTTTCCTAATCTGGAATCAAATTATGGAGGAGCATTATCAGTAAATCTTGAAGAACATAAAACTAGAACTACAGATAAGGTTCTTGAAAGAGTTGAGAAATCATTAAAACTTGCCATACAAAATGGATACCGAGCAATTAGAAGTCATATTGATACTTATAAAGGTCAATCTATTGATATATGGATTGAACTTTTTAAATTACAAAAAAAATTTTCATCTGAGTTAACTTTACAATACGTTGCTCTTGCACCATTGGAATTCTGGGATACAACTGATGGAGAAGATTTGGCAAAAATATTTTCTTCTAATGGAGGCATTTTAGGAGGTGTTATTGTACCCCCTTTTAATAAAAAAAATACAAGCAAATTTCTAGCAAAGATGCTTTTTCTTGCGAGTAAATATAAATTAGAAATTGATTTGCATATAGATGAATCAATTATTGAACCTGGAGCGGGAATAAAAGTTTTATTAGAAACAATCGAAAATTTAAAAATTAATAGTATTCCGATCACTTGTAGTCATTTGAGTAGTCTTATTTCATTAAGTAATAGAGAGATTCTAAATTTAGGAGAAAAAATGGCTGAGAAAAATATTAAGGTTATTGCCTTACCCCTAACAAATTTTTGGCTGCTCAATCGAAGTAATAAAACTACTTCATTGAAAAGACCAGTTGCGCCAATAAAGCAATTACAAAAGTCACATGTGGATGTATCTCTTGGTAGTGATAATGTTCAAGACCCTTGGTACCCATTTGGTAATTTTGACCCTTTTTATATATTGTCTTGCTCGATACCTATGCTTCAACTAAATCCCTGGGAGAGAATGACTTTATCTTCTATTTTTTTAGCTCCAAGCAGATTATTAAATTTAAAATGGGATGGTTTAATTAAAAAGGGTTGCCCTGCTGACTTTGTAATTTTAGAAGCACAAAGATGGGCAGATGTTTTTTCTACTAATTTAAAGAGAAAGGTATATTTAAAAGGCGATTTATATTGCTAATCGACTAATTTATATATAAAACTAAAGAAATTTTATTAATGAAATCTAATACTTTTAAATTTTTAGACAAATTTAAGGAAGTCAAAAACTTAGAGATTATTGAAAGCCAATCCGATGTAAAAAGACTTTCAAAAGATTTCTATAACTATTCTCCGATTCTTACTGAAAAATTAGACGAATGTATTGCTGATTTGGTGGTAAGACCTAGTGATCACAAAGCGGTAAAGGAAGTAGCAGAAATTTGTTGGGAATTTTCTATTCCAATTACTTTAAGGGGTTCAGGTACAGGTAATTATGGACAAGCAGTCCCATTGTTTAAAGGAGTTGTAATGCAGATGAGTCACTTTAATAAGTTAGAGGAATTTGATCCAGATACAGGTTTTGTAAAAGTACAGTCTGGCTGTGTTATGGGAGATTTGAATAAACAATTAGAGAAATATGGAAGGGAACTTAGGTTGCTTCCTAGTACTTGGAAAACTGCAACAATTGGAGGTTTTATTGCAGGTGGATCAGGAGGTATTGGGTCTATTAGGTGGGGATTTTTAAGAGATCCAGGAAATCTTATTGGTTTAGAGGCAGTAACGATGAATGAAAAACCCAAATTATTAAAATTTGATGCTGAAGAATCCGAACCTCTTAATCATGCTTATGGGACTAATGGAATAATTACTTCTTTATTACTGGCTACTGATATCAAACGTAAGTGGTATTCAATAGTTATCGACTGTATTGAATTTGAAAAAACAATAGAAATATTGAAAACACTTACGAGCGCAGCAATTGATCTGAAATTAGGAGCAATTCTTGAAGAAGAAATTGTAGATCAAATGCCAAAATGGTTTAAATGTAAATCTAGAAGTCACAAGATATTAATTCAATCTACTCTTGGAGGAATAAAAACCATTGAGCTAATTTGTAAAAAATTTAAAGTCGAATCTACACTACTTGGGGAAGAAGAAAAGCTTGTCAATGGAATTTCTGAAGTCGTATGGAATCATACAACTCTTCATATGAGGTCTAGGGATAAAAATTGGACGTATTTACAGATGCTTTTGCCGCTTAATAATGAACTAGATTTAATTAATTTTTTGAGAAAAAAATGGAAAAAAAAAGTTCTTTGGCATTTAGAGGCAGTTTCTCAACAAGGATCACCGCGATTAGCGGCCTTGCCTGTATTAAAGTGGAATGGTTCAGAAGAACTAAATGAAATAATGGAAGATTGCAAGAAACTTGGCGCGTTTATTTTTAATCCTCATGTTTTAACAGTTGAAGGCGGAGGTCTCGGAGTGGTGGATGCAGATCAAGTAAAAGCGAAATTAAGATTTGATCCTAAAGGGCTATTAAATCCAGGAAAATTGGAAGGATGGGAAGTAAAAGAACAATTTAAAATTTAACATGTCTGTTTATTCGCAAATTTAATAAATTCAGCAACTAAAAAAATAGAACCTGTCAGAACAGGATGATTAGGTGGCCATTTCCCCAGGGAAAATAAATACTCAATGGCAAGTTCAAATGTTTTAAATTCAATTATTTTTTGGCAGTCAATTTCTTTAATATGAGAGAGATCATTTAATTGCCAACTAGGTTGGTTTGGAACTGGTACAAGTAATAAGTGATCATTTTTCTTTAGAAGTGTTTTTAATATTGCGTAAATATCTTTTTGTCTTTGGACACCTAAAATCCAATAAATTCCTTTATCTTCATTCTCCCAACTGCTTCGCTCATTAGAGAGTGCTTTTGCTGCAGGGTAATTATGCGCACAATCTACGAGAATTTCTTTGTTGAAATAATTTATTATTTCTAGCCTTCCATTCCAAGTTGTCTTTTTAAGACCTTCAGATATGTGATTTTCTTTTATATTAAATCCTAAATTATTTAGCGCTTCAATTGCTCCAACAGCTACTGAAGCATTTTGCTTTTGAAAAATTCCTTTTAATCCAAGCTCATAGCTGTTTGAAATTGAATCTTTCCATATAATTTCTGCTCCTACCTCTTTAACTTTTTTGGTTATTAAATTTTCAACTTGACTTTTTTGATTGCATGAGATGACAATTGAGTTTTTTTCAATAACTGCTAATTTTTCTTCCGCAATTTTTTCAATCGTATCTCCAAGAAATTCTTTATGGTCTAAGCCAATATTTCCAATAGCAATAATTGGTCTAGATTTATGGGCTGTTGTCGCGTCTAATCGTCCCCCTAAGCCAGCTTCAAGAATGAGTAATTCAACTTTTTGATGGTCAAAAAAATTTAGTGCACAGCAAATGATTTTTTCAAAAGGAGTTAATTCAAATGTTGAAAAATTTTTTTCTATTAATCCATAGATTTTTTCAAAATCAGTTTTATTAATATTTTTTTTATTAACTCTAATCCTCTCGCATACATCCAAAAGATGAGGAGATGTCGTTACACCGAAATTCCTTTTAGCTTCAAAAAGGATACTTTCTAAATATGCCGCGATTGATCCTTTCCCATTTGTTCCAATAATCTGTATCGCAGGGATATTCTTACAAGGATTACCAAGTTCTTGAAGTGCTTTTTTAATTCTTGATAAACCTAACTTGATATTATCCCGTTCATATTTAGGAGATAATAATTCAAAAGTTTTTAAATTTGCATTCTTCAAAATTTTAATTGCTATAACTCTTCAAAGATTGAATTTAGCTTATCCAAAAGAATATTAATTTCTCTTCGAGAAATTACTAATGGTGGGACAATCCTTACAACATTTCCTCCTGCAGGAACTACCAGTAATCCTTTATCAAAAGCTTTTAATGTAATTTTTTTTGCATCAGCATAATCTTCATTGATCACAAGACCTTGTATTAAACCTAAACCTCTTTTCCCGCTAATAATATTTGGAAATTTTTTTGACAATTCTTCAAACCCAGCACTTAATTGTTCCCCTCTTAGATAAACATTATTGATAATATTTCTTCTATTTATTTCTTCTAATACAGTTAGGGCAGCTTTACAAGCGAATGGGTTCCCTCCAAAAGTGCTTGCATGATCACCTGGAGAAAAAATGTTGGCTTTTTCTTTTACCAATAATGCTCCAATTGCATGACCTCCTCCTAATCCTTTAGCAAGGGTGAATCCATCAGGTTCAATTCCTAAATTCTCATAACCCCACATTTTTCCAGTTCGACCTACTCCACTTTGGACCTCATCTAAAATGAGAAGAGAATTATATTTATCACATATTTCTCTCAGGCTTTTAAAAAATATTTTACTTCCAGGAATCACGCCGCCTTCGCCTTGTATTGGCTCAACTAAAACGCCAGAAATTTTTTGATCATTATTTTCACACTCTTCAAATAATTTTTTTACCGAATCAAAATTGTTAAATTTAAAAAATTTGAACCCTTGAATCATTGGTTCGAAACCTTTTTGATATTTTGGTTGTCCAGTGGCACTCAAGGCTGCAAGTGTCCTTCCATGGAAGCTGGATTCTGCTGCGAGAATAATTGATTCTTTACCATTATTTGTTTTATTTCCATATTTTTTAATTAATTTAATTGCTGATTCATTTGCTTCCGCACCACTATTACAGAAAAAGACGCTTTTGGCACAACTCATATTCGTTAAAGTTCTGCTTAATTGTTCTTGTTCTTCAATGTTGTAGAGATTAGAAATGTGCTGAATCTTTTTAAGTTGAGTTGATAACCTTCTTCTTAAAACTCTGTCGCTATGTCCAAGACTACAAGTTGCTATACCAGCGACTGCATCAAGATACCTTTTACCTTTTTTGTCCCATAGCCAACAACCTTTTCCTTTTTTGAAAGATATATCGAATCGACTATAGGTATTCATTAAAGTGGGAGCGGTCGGACTTGAACCGACATACCCGAAGGTGCCGCATTTTGAGTGCGGTGCGTCTACCAATTCCACCACGCTCCCAAGGCTTTTGAAAAAATGAACTTTTTTATTATAACAAAAATCAACTTATTGACTATTGTTTTGGTCAAGGAACAGTTATCAAGATAACGTTTGTTAATAGTTAATCAATTCGATAAAAACATAGAATTATTTATTGCATTTGCTGACAATAAATAAAGGGAAAAAGGAACAATTAAACATTTCTGATACATTTTTGTGATTAAATGCGCTTAAAAGTCTTTCTGAAAGTAGAGAACTTCATAATTAGTAATATTGTGTTATATTTGTTTAAAAAAGCAAATGTCTAAAGCACAAGTTAAAAAATTATCCCTTAAATTTGTCCCTTATCTTTTTATTGCAGTAACTATACTTACAACATTCGGATCTAATATAGGGACTTGGGCATGAACGAATTCAAATTTAATGGTTTAAATAAAATTTGGTCTAATCGCTTTCTAGTTTTGTTTATATTATTTTTGGGTTGTATTTCACTAATCAATATTGCTTACGTTTGAATCAACCTTCTTAGGTTTAAAAATATATTTGGAAATGACTAAGCTGCTTTGAGTTTTGAAAGATTCTCAGTTCTTGGTTCAATTTTATTTCCATTCTCCTCAAAAGTATTTTTTCTGATCTCTCTAATTATTTTTACACCTAAATTTTTTAGTTTTAATTCAAAATTTTCATAACCTCTATCTAGATGTTCTAATCCATAGAAATTACTACTACCTTTTGCAATGATTCCTCCAATTATTAATGCAGCTGATGACCTTAAATCTGAGCCAACAAGGTTCATCCCATTAATTGTTTTAACACCTTTGATGTGAGCTACGTTTTTGTTTAGTTTTATATTGGCGCCCATTTCATTAAGTAAATAAATATGATTCATTCTGTTTTCGAAAATTGTTTCAGTTATCTTTGATTCACCATTGGCGATTGTCATTAGAGTTGTAAATGGTGCCTGCAAATCAGTAGGAAAGCCTGGGAAAGGAGCTGTTTCAATATCTACTCCTTTAATCTCTTTACTCTTGATAGAAATCGAATTACCTTTAATCGTAATTTTACTCCCACTCTCTTGAAGCTTATTAGTGACAGCTTCAAGATGATGAGGGATTACTGGAGAAATTGTTATTGAAGAGGAAGTTGCAGCAGCAGCTATTAGAAAAGTTCCAGCTTCTATTCGGTCTGGAATTACTTTATGGGTACATCCGCCAAGCTTATTAACACCATCAATAATAATTGTTTCTTTACCGGAGTCATAAATTTTTGCCCCCATTTTATTAAGCATATGGCATAAATCTTGAACTTCAGGCTCTCTAGCAGCATTTTCAATAGTAGTTCTTCCTTTGGCTAAGGATGCAGCCATTATTAAAGTTTCAGTCGCACCTACACTTGGACAATTTAATTTAATATTGGTGCCATGAAGTCTATTTTTGTCCCCCCTTGTTTTTGCCTTTACAATTCCCTCTTCAATAATAATGTCTGCTCCTAGTGCGATTAATCCATTAATGTGCTCGTCTATTGGCCTTGAACCAATATTGCATCCACCTGGTAACGGTACTTGAGCTTCTCCAAATTTAGTTAATAGTGCACCTATACAAAAGAAACTTGCTCTTAATCCTTTAACAAGTTCATATGGAAGTTCTTTAATCGAAATAGTTGTTGGATCTATTTCTAGTTGGCTGTTTTTACGAACTAAATTCACTCCTAAATTCTTTAAGATATTCCCCATCTTTTCAATATCAGTGAGAAAAGGTACATTTTCAAGAATTATTTTTTCATTAGTTAGCAATGATGAGGCTAATAAAACTAAGGCGGAATTCTTCGCACCACTTATTTCAACTATTCCATTTAACTTGCCTTGGCCAAGAATCTTTAAATTTTGTGA
>CACIWI010000024.1 GCA_902590355.1 uncultured Prochlorococcus sp. | reverse complement strand
TTTCAAGTAAATAGATCCTCTATAAGTAAGCTTTATAAATTTTTCTTCTTGTTTTCTACAATATACAAATGACTTTCCATTGAAATACATGTTTACCATGATGCAGCTCCTTAACTTGCTCAAGTCCCCGTCCTATGGCTTGAGTCGTACTGCGGTCTATCAGATGGTAGATCGGACGATTTTGTAGTATTCACTACAGTCTATTTATAAAGTATTTATACTTAGATGTCAACAATTAATAGAAACTAAACTTCAATTTATAATTTAATTCTGCTCTCAGAAACTCCCTAAAAAGAATATGGAACATATAACTACGAGTAACTCCCATAGAAACTGAAACAAATGCTAGGACTACACAAATAGGGCAATGTGGGAATCCCATTATTTATTTTCCAATATAAATTTTAATTCAGCCTCTGCATTGATAATGTCAATTCTTCTCTTGAGTAGTTTAAAAAATTTAACTATTTTTTTCAAAATTAACTCTTCTTTAGGCATCAATAATAATATTATTCTAAGAATGAATATATCAATGAGCAAAAATACTGAATCTATTGATATTACTAAAGTCTTGTAACATATTTATACAATAAATAACACAAACATATGAGCAGATACTCTTGATGTATTAACCAATAAAGGTTTATTCATATTGAATTATAGTAATTGGTGATTTAGTTACCTTGCAGTACTATTTTTCTTTTGCTAAAAAAATAGAGCGGGCTAAAGTCCAATTCTCCACGAGGATTTAGTCCGCTGCCTAAACCCTGATAGTGCAAATTTTTCTTGTTTATTATGCAACTATTCTTTGTGAGGTAAATATCTTGATTGCTTAATAAATTTATTTTGTATATTGCTATTACAAAAATTTTGAGTTTATTTAAATTAGTTACTAAATCCTCGTGGAGAAAGCTTTAGTAAATTTCTTTTACTGGTTACTGATAAGATCAGCCAAATCTCATTATGGAGAATCATTTGTATCTGTAGAAGTTCCATCTAATTCAATCAAAAGTTTTTCTTGATTTTAGAAAGTTTTTAATACTTAAATTTATAGCTTTCTGTAAAGTTAATAACTAATTTGGGTTAAGTTGGTTAATTATCTCTATTGCATATAAAGATAAGGTTGTTAATCTTGCACTTGAAGAAACTTATTTTCTTAAACTGATGCAATTTGATCATTTGAATTTCAACGAAGATGATGGCCTCATGTCAATAGAAGATTTAAAGGCTTTACGTCTTCAAAAAAAGAAAATTGAAAGTGATAAGAAAGCTAGAAAGTATATCCTGGATATAAATCAAAGATATAGAAAAATGAATACCCGCAAAAGTAATAACTTTTTAAGGAATATGAACCCTTTTAAAAAGGCCGCATAAATTGTTAATCTTGATTTTTTTAATTTGCTTAACTTTGCGACTTTCAGAGTAAGATTTTAATGGTGTTTCTTTGGAAGAGTTTCACCAAGAGGGGTCAATTTTTGGCCCCTTCTTTGCGGAGATATTTTTTTATTGAAAATCGTTATAAAATTAAAGTAATACTTTCCTAAAAAGAGAAAGTGATGTAAATCTTTTATTTAAAGTTTTTTATTACCACTGAATGAAAACTATATAGCTTCAACTAAATCCACTTATAAAAAAAACAAGAGTTTTAGCTTATGGACCATTTCCCATAATTTATTGAATTTTTTCATTTGCGATTTTTAATGGCTTCACCTACAAGTTGGGAATTCTACAAAGAAGTTGAAACTAAAATTATATGGGTCAATATTTGTACCCAAAATTTAGAAGGAATAGCTATTTCGATCAATAAATGGTCGAAGACAAGATATCCAGAATACAAAATCAGAATAGTTTCTAAAAAAGAATTTGAGCTAGTAAAAATGCAAGCTGAGAAAAAGGAGCAATAAAATTATTCTTTGGTAAATATTGATGCTGAATATTTAATTTTTGCAGCTACTATTAAAACAACAAATTAAGGAACAAATGAACTCTGCATTTGCAAAAGTCTCAAATTTGAAAGTCAACAGGGCTTCTAAAATAGCTATTACTCTCGCATCATCAACTTTCTTTTTGTATGCCTTGGGTCAAGCACCAATTTTTAAAAATATTCTTGCAGGTGTCTTCTCTTGCTCTGGCTAAATAAAGTACTTTTTTTGTTAGAGAAACTAAAAAGGTAAAATAGACTGGGATTGACAGTCGATCTAGACTTAGAGGGATAATCCCCTCTTTTTTAATGTTTAATAGATTTATTGGTGAAAAGATAATGACTCTTCTTATTTCTCTTTTCAGCTGATGAATATTTCCCCGCACCTATTAATTGATGCTGTGATATTAAGCGCTGCACTTACGATAACTTTGTTATTAAGAGCAAAAGGTAATGCTGCCAGAAAAGAAAAAGAAAATAAATGATTACTAAAGAAGAAGAAAAAGAATTTAAAAAACCTAAATCACATAGATTTTGGGACTTTCTTATTTATGGAAGTTCCATCGCTATAGGAGTTTTCTTAGTTTATTTATATTCTGCTTATGTCTATATAAATAAATGACTTACATTTAAGGCATAGCAATTACTTATGGGGTTGTAAGTCTTTTATTGTTTGGTGGGTCTAAATACTTTACTTTTAAAATAAAACACTAATTTTTATATCTTCTTTTATAAAGATTTCTTAGATAAATTTTTTAATTTTTGTAGAAAATATCAACAAGAAATTTCACTTCAGAAGATGGCTGAGATTTTAAGAGAATATGCAGATAAATTAGATTAATAATAGATACTAGCAGACCTAAGAAGGTATTAAGAGAATAAAATTTCTAGCAAAATTTACACAAATTTTTTTAAAGTTGGAATAAATTTTTTGAATATATTTTCCTTGCGATTATTCATAGTTTGAGATTTTTTTTTGATCCTTAATCCGTACAATTTTGTTCCTCTAACCGCACACATAAAAATTGAAATTTACTATTCAAATGAATTAGAACATAGTTGTAGTCAAGGGGTAAGTCTTATGGCACTAAATGACACATTTACTATCCAAGAAATAAATTTGGATAAAAAAGACCTTTCATTTGATAATAAGCTCAAAAAAATTGAAGCTTATTGGAATAATGAATGTACAGAAAATCCAAGTAACAACCATTGCAAGATTTTTTGTGATTAAAAACTTTAACTTTTAGGTATTCCTACGCTTGATTTTTACATAATACCCGTACTAAAGAGTAATCAGATAGAAAGGAGGCCAAGCAAATGACTAATTTAGGTATAGAAATTTTATTTTGGACAATTTTAATTTCTTATCTGGGATTAAGGTTTTCTCAAACTTGGAATGGATTCAAAAAACAGTATTAATTAGGAGAATAGAAAATGAAACTACAAACTCAGTTCACGGTTCTAAACAAAAAATTAAAAGATCTTGATTATTTTAAAAAAGTAGATTTTTTAGAAGAAATTTTAAATAAAGAATGTATAGATTATCCAAATCAAAAAGATTGCCTGGTTTGTTGCAATTAAAAATCAAAAAATAGCTGTTTTTAAAAGTAAATAAATTTTTATTAGTATTTATAAATTTTCAAAAAGGAGTTAGCACTATGGAATTAAGATTCTTCCCAATAAATATTTTTAGAGAGACTCCAAAAGTCACATTCTTCGATGCAGGCATAGATAGTTCTAATGGTTCTGATGTTGTGATCCATTCTGGGGAAGCTATATCTCCTCCAGATGATTTAAAAGATGAACAATATTACGTTCACAATCATCAAATTGACCATAATTTAGTTATCACTGGAGAAAGGACATTTGTTTTAATAAATCCTTCCTGGGATGAACCTCATCATGTGATTTATTTAAATAGATCTATGGGAGCATTAGAAATTCCTATAGGAACTTATCACAGATCTATCTCAGGGAAAGAAGGTAGTATTGTTTTGAACCAACCCAAAAGAGATAAATTTTTTGATCCTTGTAAAGAATTTACCCCTCAAAAATTAGACAAAATTAATTTAATTAAGGCGAGAAAAAGTCCGCCTGTTTATTGGATTTACGAAAATAAAAAAATCAAAAGATTATATTTTAATCCTCTAGAAAGAAAAGTTAAAACTCTTGTTTGAAATGAAAAAACATATATCCCCTAGTAATAATTTAAAAAACCTGAATTTAATTATTAATTCTGATACTTATAAATTGGCTCACGAAGATATTGGTTTACTTCGCCGAGATGAAATGCGTGGAGTCAGAATGCTTCTTGAAATTACTAAACCAGATTTAATCCTTGAAGAAAATAAAATTCTTTCAACAATAATTATTTTTGGAGGCGCAAGCATTACAGAAGAATCAAATATAAAAAAGAGACTTGGAAATGTAGAAGAGTTAATTAAAAAAAATCCTAAATCGATACTTTTAAAACGAAATTTAAATAAATTAGAAAATTTGCTTCTAATGAGTCATTACTATCAATCCGCAAGGGAGTTTTCTAAACTTGCTTCAATAAGTAATCAAAATAAAAAATGTAATTCTCACGTTATTGTGACAGGTGGGGGGCCAGGAATTATGGAAGCTGCTAATAGAGGTGCATTTGAAGCAAATTGTAAATCTATAGGGTTAAATATCAGTCTCCCCAATGAACAAATCCCAAATGCTTTTATCACTCCAGGTCTTTGCTTTAAGTTTAATTATTTTGCATTAAGAAAGATCCATTTTGTCATGCGATCAGTAGCTGCTGTATTTTTCCCTGGAGGTTTTGGAACACTAGATGAATTATTTGAACTATTGACACTTTGTCAAACAGGAATGAAAACTAAAATCCCAATCATACTTTTTGGTAGAGAGTATTGGAATAAGATAATTAACTTTGAATATTTAGCTGACCTTGGATTAATTGAAGATGAACACCTAAATTTTTTAGAATATGCAGACACCGCATCAGAAGCATGGGAAATAATCAAATCATCAAAAATCTCAGATTAAAAGTAAGCTAATTATTTTTAAATAACTTTTAATTACTTAATTTATAATTTGTTTTCACAGTTTTTATTATTGAATCTTGTGGTTCTTCACTTGGGAAACAATTAATAATTCTATATTTGCCTCCTTTTTTATCAGTCTCAACAACTGTAAATTCAACATATTTTCCAATTCCATCTCTTAAATCCTTGACTTCAGTATTTATTATCTCTTCTTTATCATTTTCGATGATACGAGATTTACCTCCGCAACTTAATAAAGCGTTCTCCTCAGTGAGAAAAAAATCTTTGTCATTACTGCAAGAAGATAAGAAAGATAAAGAGACAATTATTAGAATAAAATTTTTCATAATCAACTTTTTTGTACTTAACTACATTATCAATAAAGCATATTAAATATGTAGTCAAATCCCTACCAAATTAAAAATTTAATTAATAATATTTGTGAACTAAATAGAAATTATTTTAGAAAGAAATGCCCGATGCATTTAGAAAATCTTTATAAATATTTTGCCAGTGTATAATCCTTTGTTCAAGTCTATTAGGCGGACCAAGTTTAAAATTTTCGAGATAAGACTTATGAACTGATTCGACAATAACTTTATCTTCTCCAAGAAATTCTAATATACTTTTTTTCCAATTTTCTAAATCATTTTTACATAAAGAAGCAGAGGCTAATTTAATTTCAATAATACACTGACCAATATTTTTAGGAAGATAATTTATTAAAACAATCCCTTTACCAGGCCAGATTATTAGATGGGTCCATGGGAGTAATCCAAAGGTATATAGATTCCCTTCACTACTAAGAGGGGTAACAAGTACATTACAAAATTCACTGAAGAAATAATTAGTTAAAAAGTATTAGATATTAGATATTTTATTTTTCATATTTTCAATTTTATTGATTAATTCATCTAACCATTCTGTATTATTTTGCTCTTGTCTTTTATGGCTTTGACTTTTTTGAGTACTCATAAATTTCTTATATTTAGATTATCTATTTAATATATCTTTTGAAATTACAGGAATCAATAAGCAATGTTACCAAATCGGTTGATAAGACAAGCTTTAGTAGCATTTCATACAAACCTAACCAACACAAATTAACTAAGAAAATCTAAATCTCTTCAGTTAAGTATTTTCTACGATGTTTTTATTTTAAATTCTGATTTGAATAAGGAAAGGGTATAGATATTCCTATGGAAAAATCATTTCTAAATTTCATTTATTGGATCTTGGTAAAGTCAGCTGAAAGTTACTACGGAGATTCATTAAAAACAGAAGTACCATATACACCTTATTTTTAGTTTTGGCGGACTTTAACTTTTAATATTAGATCTCTAGTTTGAGATCTATTAGTTTGGAATTAATTTATCAAAAAACACAATATGGGTTACTTATAGATTCTCTACAAAATATTCTCTTACGTTGAATTTCTTTTAGTGATTGTGAATAAATTTTAGCGGTAAGGATCGCTCCAAAATTAACTAAAATTATAATTAGAAGAAGTAGCTCAATTGCGAGGTTGGTCATAAGATTACCCTCTTTAAATCTATATAAAAACTCTATAAGGTCAAAATAGTTATTGAATAGAGTTTAAATTCCTATTTTTAGCCATCGAGATTCTCTGATAATAATCTAGGTTCACAATTTTCGACGCATTCTTCTAGAGACTTTTCAGTATTACTCTTAATTTCGCAACTACGAAGACAATCATAAAAGGCATACTTTGGATCTAATTCATTTTTGAATTGTTTATTTCTAAATGTATTCATGATCAAACTCCCTTTGATTTTTTTTCAAGTTGATTAATTAATTTATCCAACCAAAGAGTGTTGTTGATCTTTTTTGTGTCTTTAAAGTATTTCGTTTTGAATGTACTCATGTAATTATCCCTCAATCAGTTGGTCCAACATAGAGGTGCTTATTGAAATTTCCTAGAGCAAAAATACTGATTGTGAATATAGTGAAATATTTAAAACTGATTAATATATAGTTTATATTTTAGGTATTACAACTCTTGATTCTTGTGTATAACTCATACTAAATAATTTCTAAAAAGAAGGTTAATTATGACTTACGGAAATCTAATTAAAAATAAAATTCAACATGTATTTGGTAGTTTTTTTGATTCGTTATCAATTGAGAGAAAACTAACTGATGCTCAAATGGAATGTATCCAATTCGGTATTTGCGATTATGCTCCAAGACAAGTTGAGGATGTTCCCTTTTTTCATTATTAATTTGAATCCATTTTAAAGTAAGGGTAATTAACTCCTCCTCACCCAATCAGGAGATCCACTAAACCAATCAGCAAGATCATCATTTTTGGGATCAAAATGATTTTCAGTTTCTAAGCCATCAAGGCCTAGATTCTGGATGAGTCCATTTATTCCATCTGATTTTTGCTTGCCATATCTCCTCAAGCTATTAGCTTTCTTAAGCCATGTCCATATAGTTGAATTATGTTTTGCAAGCTTTTCTACATAAATTCTTTCTTCCAATGCTACAGGTTCATCTAATGAAATCCTCTTTACAATATCCTTAATTTTTAAACGAGTCTTGTTGGTTAGAAACATATTCATAAAAGAAGTTAATGATTTATAAAAGTTTTTTTTATGAATGTCTTGTCAATCTTTATTTCAAGA
>CACIWI010000023.1 GCA_902590355.1 uncultured Prochlorococcus sp. | reverse complement strand
TTTTAAATATGTTACATTCTTTAATAATTCAAGTTGAGATTTCCTCTGTCAATTAAGCAGAAATGAGGAAATGTTTGATGTACACAAATGTCATTTACTCTTTGGCTTACTAATTGATCACACATGAAATCTAAAAATGGATGCACTTACTAGTTTTATAGTTGTTATCATTGCAATTACAATTCAATTCTCTTTATACGCCGTCAAAAGGTTACAGGAACCTTTAGAACCAAATTATTTGATAGATCAAAATTCGAAAAAAAATAAAAACTATATGGGTAAATTCTGGAAAAATGCCGAAATAACAAATGGGAGATTGGCTATGATTGGTTTTTTAGCTTTGATAATAAACTACGGTTTATTTGGGTGGATAATACCTGGTTTTATTTAAACTATCAATACATTAAGGTCTTAAAGAAAAAAATAAATCTCTCGTTCAAAACAAACTCTCCTTTTAAAAATAAAATTTTTATTATAAGTAAAAAAAGCAATTGAGTAATTCTGATTTTGATAAAAATGGATTAGACAGCTATGGAATACATTGGCTTCAATATGCTGCTTTTGCTGTCTCTGCTTTTGCTATATTTACAACCTGGGCATTTTTTTATGATGAAAGATTCCACAACTTTGTAATGAATATTTTCAGGCTTATTAACTGCAGTGGGTTCAACTGTAATGGAGCAATTTAAAAATTCTATGGCTAATCCAGATCAAAAAACAATCTTAATTGATAATGCTTTTGAGGAAATAAAAAACATTTGTATAAATCTTCAAAAAGATACTGATGCTTCGAATTCAGAACTTATAAATTTACTAAAACTAATTATTAATGAATGGGAAGAAAAAGAAGAACAAAAAACTGGTTTTGGATTTAGGTAAAGTTAGCCACTATATAAGAAGAGACCTAGGCCTCAAATCATTTTAATATGAACAGATTCTTTACTTTTAAAATTTAATATTTATAATTAATATTTTTTAGAAAGAAATTAAAAAGGAATGAATCTAAAATAGAAGATTCATTCCAGATTTAGCATTAGTTTTATCTAGATTTAAGTTTTATAATTTAACTCCTGTGGTGGACTGTCAATCATTAGATCCCTCCTATTCAACAAGTTAAACCTACGCCTTACTTATTAAAAAAGTAAATCAGTAAAAATGCTGATTTAATATTTTCTAAAATGTTTGAATTAAAGATGCCAATTCTGGTGCATCTAATAAAAGTGCAAAAAATGTAAGCACAACTAATAAAAATATGGAAAAGTAGAATTGAATCATACTTTAAAATTACTTAAAAAGAATTTTTTAAGTTGTATAAAATAATGCTTTGTTTACATAATTAAATATCCCTACCTAGAGAAGTTGAATTAGAGAATAGTTAAGATGCTTCAGGGGAAAATATCGTCCTATTTTTTTGCCAATACTCACAGCCTTTAAGTAAATGATCACCCTGTGGTATGCGTTTTTCATATTTTGGACAAATCAAGATAGTAGCAAAAGTTTCTGTAGTGCTGTAGCGAAAGTGATTGCAAGTAATACAAATCTTTGTTCGTTTTCGTTTTAGGGTAGATTCTTTTAGATATTCCCATTTTGACGGATTTAGCTTGATCATGATTACTGGAATTTATTAGTAACAATTTGCCAACCTCCTGAAATTAATTCATTCCATGTTTCACAAGCACACTCAATAGAATGAAGTCTTGAATTTTTAATTTGGGCTGGTTCACCTAATTCATTTGCATAGAAAAGATGAGTATATACTTGTAAGTTATTAGATTCAGATTTCTTATAACTCTCAAAAAAAATTAATAAACCACTTTTTTTGTTAAACAACCAGCCAGTTGGGGGGTCAATAAGGCTGCCACGATAAAAATAAGTCCGAACATTAGCGACTCCTGAAGTCATGAAGATAATACAGTTGTACTATTAATATAAATGTACTACTTTTGGACGTCAAGTATTCCTCTGGTAATTATTTAAATACTAAAATTAATATCCAGAAATAATCAGCCGTAAATTTCTTATTTGGTAATAGTGAATACAAGTAACTCCTTGAAAAGGAAAATAACATTTAAAGAGTATCACCAAAAGAATGCAATGTATCGAAATCCCTTCTATTTAGGATGGAACAAAGGTTGGTCTTTTTTATTTTTTTTAGAGGGTGGCATTGCAAAAATTGAAGCAAAAGGTTTTGGTATTTCTATTACAACAAAAGTTGAGAAAGGAGAATCACCCCTAGAATCTGCGGATAGACTAGTATCGAAAGAGCAAAGGATTAGAAAATCAAGATATTATTCTTGGGTTAAATCTATTAATGAAAAACCAATAAATTAACCAATACTCAAATTTCTAAAGTTATTGGTTGACAGTCAATTTAAAATAGAAATTAATTATTTATTTTTTGTGTCCAATAAATTTTATGAATGGTGGAAAAACCATAGAAAAGTTGTAACCTATGGATCTTTTATCATCTTGTTTGGTTTTTATTTATCTCCTATTGTCAAAGAAGCAAAATACAAAAACCAATGTATTAAATACTCTACTAAAGGAGCTTTAACTAAATTTAATAAGGACGATATAGGAGAAACTTTACTAGAAGAAACAGGTTTGAATATTGATGAAATAGCAAAGATTGAAGGTTATAAGAATTGCATTAAATAAAAGTTCGCAAAAATTACGCTGAGTTTTTAAATGATTTTAGGTATGTTTAAACTTATTTTATTTATATTATTATTTGGATTTATATCAATAAGTCCAAAAACAAGATATATGATTGGCATTACTTTAAGAGAAATTTCTTCATTTCTTTTAAGGACTGTTAAATATGAAGATAGAGAAAAGTGGATTATAGATAAACCAAGTTGGATACCTGACCAAAAACTTAAGCCATCGTATTAAATGAAGACTTATTTAGAAGAACGAATTGAATGGTATGACGATAATTATCGAAATGGTAATGCTTTAATCTCTGATAAGCAGTTCGACCAACTTGAAAAAAATTTATTAAGAAAAAACCCAAATTGTGATTACTTTAAAAAGAAAAATAAACTAGTTTTACCGTCATTAGAAAAGGATTCTATAGATGAATTTTTGAAAGGATTATTAGTAGATACCAGATTATTAATTGAACCAAAAATTGATGGTTGTGCTGTTGCTTTGCAATATATGGATGGGATCTTGGAGAAAGCAATTTCAAGAAAAGGAACAGACGTTACTAGTAAACTTATTAAAGTCCAAGACATTCCCAATAATCTACCTTTACGAGGAGTTCTTCAAGTTAGAGGTGAATTATATGCACCCAACCAAAGTCCAAATATTTCCCAGAGAATCGCATCTGGATTTATAAGAGCTAAAGAAGGATTTTCTGAAAGTCTTAGCTTCTGCGCATTTCAAATACTTAATTCAACACTTAACCAATATGAGTCTAAAAAAAGTCTTTCAAAGCTTGGCTTCACGATCCCTCAGGATATTTCATGCAACTTTACGAGCCAAGTTGAAGTATTTAGAAAACAATGGCTAGAAGGGAAGCTTTTTAGTAAATATCCAACAGACGGAATAGTAGTAAAAATAAATTCTAGAAAATTACAATTGATTAGAGAAAAATCAAATTTAGATTATCCTTATTGGCAAGTGGCAATAAAACGTTAATGGAATTAATACACCAGATTTTTCCTACTTGGCATATTTACTTGGATATGTTTTTGGTTGGCTTTGCAACTTACGGTTTTCTGAGAATTAAGAAAAAAATAAAAACTAAATAAAGTTTTTAAATTATCCTTCGTCCTTAAGCATGGATTTAAGTTGTTCGGTATCTAATTGTTCAAGATAATTTCTCATTGCCAACCAAGATCTTCTGCTTTCTAACTTTCCACTTTGTTTAAATAAATTTGCGGAAACTTGATCTATCAATTCTTTATGAGTCATATTTATATTCTTCATCAAGTTCAATGACAACACCATTAAAAAATTCTGCTAATAATTTTGATGGGTCTTGCATAGATATCTTTCTATCTACTTTTGATAATTTCTTTTTGATTGGATTTAAGTTAGTCATACAGATTCAGGTAATTCAAGTTCTTCAAAAGTCCAACCTTCTAATTGAAGGTCATGCCATTTATCCCAAGCATTATCCAAATACATTTGAGTGGATGATTTAATTGCCATTGGCTCACCAAGATCATTTGCATAATATGTATGAGCAAAAATTCTTATACTATTTCTTGGAGATTTTTTATTCCTTATAAATAAAATTAATCTGCCGCGGTCTGGGCTAAGCAACCAACCACTTGGGGACTCATTACGATAACCGTAAGAAAAATTAGTCCAAACATTAGCTCCTCCTAAAGTCATTACTTAGTAATACATGTGTACTACTAGTATAAATACATTAGAAATGGATCGTCAAGTATTTTGGCAAATAAATTATTTATACTGATAGAGAATAAAAACAACTCAGTTATTCCAAAAAAATACCCACCAAAAGCCCGTTTTAGCAAGCATTTTGATAGGTAACACCGGATCCCCGTCAGTTCTCTGCTGCATCGACCTGGAAATGCCAGAAGAGGATTCAAAGTGGGCTTTCGTTTCCGATTACAAGATCGGTTTACTACCGCATCACGACAGTCTCCTCATGTCGAAAGAGAGTCAGATCAGAGCACATAAAGAAGAACTTAACCAAAGATCCAGTAATCTAACTCTAACTTATTTTTTTATGCATTTGGAGATGGCCAAATGTCTCTTACCATAGTTAACAAAATTTGGGCTTCATCATATCTTTCTGAATGCGTTTTACCATTTAATAAAAATGTGATGTGAGCCATTTTTCTTCCCAGAATTTCGCGAGATTTGCCATAACAATGAATATTAGAACCCTCAATTTCAGATAACATTTTAATTCTGGTTTCCATTGAGATTGGAAAATTCTTTTTTAACCCCAATAGATTTATCATAATTGCACCTTCACAGTTCATTTTAATTTCAGGTGGCATTATCCCAGAAGAAATGCAAACATATTGATCAAACTGACTCGAAGTGCAAGCTTCAATAGAGAAATGAGCTGAGTTATGTGTTCTAGGAGCTATTTCATTAATTAAAAGACCATTATCTCCATAGAAGAATTCAATAGCTAAAACCCCAACGTAATTAAGTTCATTGACTATTGAAGAGAAAATATTTATTGCAAATAAGTTCAAATCATATTCATTTGTTCCAGGTGCAAGAACCCAATCACAAACATGGTTTGATTGGAACGTCTCAACTATTGGAAAGAATCTTATCTTACCGGTCCTATCTCTCGAACCAACAAGAGCCAGTTCTTTTTCATAATCTATCCATTCTTCTATTAACCATTCATTAGAATTATTCTCTGTTAAAAAAGAATCTAAATCTTCTTTTGTCTTTATTTTTCTGTTCCCTTTGCCGTCATATCCACCTTTATTTGATTTTACCATTAGAGGAAAATTCCAATTATTGATTTCCTCATCCGAAAAATTTTTAAAATCTTCAATACTTATCCATTTTGGGCAGGGAATATTCATTCTGTCTATTAATTTTTTTTGAGAAAACCTATCTACTAATGGCTCAATTGCATTAAGGCTTGGAACAAAAATATCTTTATTGTCAATTAAATTTAATTTATCAATTTTTATCCATTCATTTTCAAAAATTATTTTTTCACACTCATTAATTAATGATTTATTACCTCTTATCTTTAAAGGATCAGCTTCTATGACATGATCTGCTTTTAAACCAGCAGGATCATCACAAGATTTTGTTTGCACACATACTTCTAGATCTCTTTTTTTTGCTGCCTCGGTTAACATCAAAGCCAATTGACCACCTCCAATTATTCCTAGGGAATAATTTTTCTTAATATCGTTTATATTTTTTTTAAAACTCATAGCATGATTTTATTACCATTTCTAATTCTTAACAACTGAATTTTTAAGGATCTAGAGCTTAGATTTTGCTAATATATAAATTGTTTAATACCAAATATTTATAAATTTTAACTAGGTAATCAATTGTGAATAAGAGAAAAATATTAGTCCCATTAGGTGATAAGTCATACGAAGTAACTCTAGAAGCAGGGATACTGAATAATATCAGCGAAGAACTTTTAAAAATTGGAATAACAAAGAATAGAAAAATACTTGTGATTTCAAATGAAGAAATATCAAATTTGTATGGAGAAAAATTTTTAAATAATTTAAAAGATAATAAATTTCAGGCCAAAATGCTCCTTATCAAGGCTGGAGAATCATATAAAAACTTAAAAACCTTAAGTGAAATATATGATGTAGCATTTGAATTTGGCTTAGATAGAAATTCAATAATTATTGCCCTTGGAGGAGGAATTGTTGGAGATGTAAGTGGGTTTGCAGCTGCGACTTGGCTGAGAGGTATCGAATATATTCAGATTCCAACAACATTATTATCAATGGTTGATTCATCTGTGGGAGGAAAAACAGGAGTAAATCATCCAAAAGGTAAGAATTTAATTGGAGCTTTCAATCAACCTAAAGCAGTTTTTATTGATCCAGAAACTTTAAAAAGTTTGCCCAAAAGAGAATTTAGTGCAGGAATGGCTGAAGTAATAAAATACGGAGTAATAAGAGATAAAGAACTTTTCGAATACTTAGAAATTGAAAAAAACAAGAATGAGCTTATAAATCTCAAGAATGAATATCTAATTAAAATAATTGATAGTTCAATAAAAACAAAGTCACATATTGTTTCGCAAGACGAACATGAAAATGGTATTAGAGCAATATTGAATTATGGTCATTCTTTTGGTCACGTTATTGAAAATTTATGTGGATACGGCAAATTTCTACATGGTGAGGCAATATCAATTGGTATGAATATTGCGGGGAAAATAGCAATTGAGAAAGGATTATGGTCTAAAGAAGAATTAGAAAGACAGAGAATTCTATTAGAGAGTTACGATCTTCCTACTGAAATCCCCAATATAAATAAAGAAGAAGTTCTAACAATACTTATGGGCGACAAGAAAGTTCGTGATGGCAAAATGAGATTCATATTACCGAAAGGAATTGGTGCTGTTGATATATATGATGACGTAGAAGATTCATTATTTTTAAAGTTTTTTTCTTAACGCAAACAGGTTGAATTTATATTCATTTTCTTCTCATTAAACTTTTTTAAGACAAACCACTTAAAATCACCTAAACAAACAGGATCAACGAGTCTAAGTAATGCCTCTCTTCTTAAAAGGGCATTCGATAAATCCTCCTTAAATTCTTTCTGAATCCCATAAAGTCTCTCTGCCAATCCAAGTGCCAACAAAGCCTCTCCTTGTTTAGTTATTCCAACAGTATCAAATCCAAGATTCTCAGCATCATTAATTAAAGTTTCTATGCACACATGAGATGTTAAATCGCAATTCCCAGGAGAATCTAGGACATTATTCGTCATTTTTTGATTTTCATAAGAAACTATAGTCCCATCAGAATTCTTAGAGGTGTAGTATTTTTTGGCTTCTTTAGCGTAATCAATAATCAATAAAATACCATTATTAATTTTTTGATAAATAGCTTTTAACCATTTTGAGTTACCTATATGCCATTCTGTAGTCCATCCTTCAAGAGCATCTTCAGGCGGAATAGTAATTCCCAACTCACTTTTAGCAAGTTCAATACTTTTTCTTAATTCACTTGTAATTGGCATTTCATCAAAATATAATTTATGAGATTTTTTATCTATAGAAACTGCTTGTCGAAGTAATTTTCCTTTTGAGAAGGTTATTCTCTCTACTGGCAAAGCATCCAAAACCTCATTTGCAAGCACTATTCCATTTATATTATTTTCCTCTACTTCATCCAAACCTTTCCATAAAATATCAATGCCTAAGTTTAAAAATTCTTCCAATTTATTTTTTTGTTTTTCTACCATCCCTTCATTAGGTTCAATAATTACAAAAGAAAGTCCTTCCAAAAAATTCTTGTTATTTTCTAAAAAATATTTAATTAATCCACTCATAAAGCTTCCATCTCCTGCTCCAAATTCAATTACAGCTAATTTCTGATTAGATAAAAAACTATTTTTGAACTGAATCAACCAATCTT
>CACIWI010000022.1 GCA_902590355.1 uncultured Prochlorococcus sp. | reverse complement strand
GTTTATGCATGCAATTCTTTTATAGGAAGTTCTAAATAGAAAATATTTTTCTTCTTAAGATTTTTTGATTTCTCAGTATTATCAATCGAGTTATTTTCCAGCAATCTCAAATCTCCTCCAATTTGTTTTGCTAATTTTCTCGCTAAAAAAAGTCCCACACCAGTGCCGTCCTTCTTTTTAGCGGCAGATCCTCTAAAACCTTTTTCAAAAATTTTTTCATTTTCATTTTTTGTTATTTTTTTACCATCATCAAATATACAAAGTCCATTACTCGTAATTGCAAGTCCAATTTCAGCATCTTTTTGTGCATATTTAAACGCATTTTCTAATAAATTGGCCACAATTTCGGCAATTACAGCATATTTTGCCTTTAATGGCGAGTTAGTCCAATCTGGCCAAAGAGAAGGTTCAGTCCAATCTCTATTCTCTAAGTCCGCATTAGCTTTACCCCTTTCTAATATTGGCCTCAATAAACTCTGAACAGTTAATACCTGTTTATTATCTAAATTTGGTGGTAATAATAATCTTTCCTCTCCAATTTCGACAGGAAGTTGAATAGGTGAATTTAATTGCGCAAAAGAATCCATATATTGATTTATTTGTTTTTGTTCTATTATCATGCGTTGGACTATTTCAATAGAATCATCATCTGAACCAAGTCTTTTTATTAATAGCTTTGCATATGTCCTAATAGCAGCTAATGGATTCCTTAATTGATGAATTATGACATTGACCTGATTTTTTAAATAATTGACTTCTTCATTTTTATTTTGACGTTCTAATTCGATAGAGACGCATTTAGCTAGAGATATTGAAAGCGCTTTTAATCTAGAATCGAGAGATACTGGCCAATTCCCCCCTTTTAAATCTATTTCTACCCTAAGGACACCAAGTAGAATATCGTTTTCTTGCAGCGGGTACCATCTTCTATTAGGTGATGAAACCTTTAGTGAAGGATCATCTTCTATTGAAGTAAGTAGCCTATCAATTTGTGGCCATTGACCAATCATTTCAAAAGATGCTTTAGTTCCTTGTTTAGCTGAAGCAAGATATATAACTAAATTAGTCACGCCCATTGAGCAACCAAAACTCTCTAGCTGTTTTAAAATTAGTTCTTCAAATTTTTTTGAAAGATTCATAATTAATGAAATTTTGAGAAATTTTTTAAAAAAAACTTGAAAAAAGGCTTGTAAAATATGAAAAAAGTATTAAGATATATAAAGAGGTCTGACTTTAGCCAGCCTTAAATATGAACATTTAATCATATTTTAAGCTACATCAGGGGTTGATGGGGTCCTCTATGTAATTTGAAGTGAATTTTTAATCACATATAAGATTAGTAAAAATAAACATGACTAATCTCATTAATAATTTTAGGAGTACCAATCAATGTCAAAAAAAAGAAAAAGAATCAGCAGAAGAAGATTGGCTGGCCAAAGAGTAATGGCACATGTACCTATTTATCATATCGAAACTGGCAAACATAAACCAGTTACAGCAGCAAGAAGATTCATAGCTGAAAATGGTCTCTCTGCGCCTTCAGTTTTCAATGTCAGAAGAAATGAACACACCACCGATAGATTTTTTTGGGGTGAAAAAGGGTTATTTAGCGCCCAATATGCTGAAGAAAATCATTTTCTATTTCCATCACTAAAAGTTGTAGTTGAAGGAATTGGTGAAGAAAAAATATTTGAGGGTCTAGAACTTACTGCAGATGATTGGGAAGAGATTGAAGAATATGAGTATGCTTTTGTTTAAAAAATATTATTTATATTTAAACTTATAAAATTAATTAAATTTGAATCAATTTGATGAAATCCATCGAATTCTAAAAATTCACAAAATTTAGTAGACTTACTCTTCACCTTTTCATAAATAGCCCTAGAAGCATCTATAGGCACAACGTCATCGAATAAACCATGACTAATAATCAATGGGGAGAGTTTTTCTCTAGGGTCCCAATTGGGATGCGGATAACCACTGCAAGAAACAATTAATCCAAAATTTAACTTAAATCCCGCATCAATTGCCATTGCCGCCCCCTGAGAGAACCCCAACAAAATTGTTTTTCTAAGTGGAATCTGATCAGTATCAAATTTTTTTAATGTAACTAAAAGTTTATTTACTTCAACCTCAGCTCCATTCCAATCATGTGGGTATAATCCATACCACTGTCTTCCCTGACCGCTTGGGTGTCTTCCAGGAGCCCTCAAAGAAATTACCTCAAAATCAAGATTTATTTTTTCAGTCATCTCCTTTCCAAATGTTAAAAGGTCATATGAATCAGCTCCCCAACCATGCATCAAAATAATTCTATGAGTTGCAGTTTGAGAGCTAATCGAGACAAATTCATGATTGATAGCATATTTCATGTTTATATTCTTAAGTAAGTAATCTTTCCAATAATGTCTCCATTAGCTTTAGTGAGTGTTTCTGATAAAAAGAATATAATCCCATTTTGTAGGGAATTGGTAGAGAAATTTAATTATAAAATTCTATCAAGTGGAGGAACTGCCAAGCATCTTATAGAGGCAAAAATTCCAGTAATTAAAGTTGCTGATTTTACTAACTCTCCAGAAATTCTTGGAGGAAGAGTTAAAACTTTACATCCAAAAATACATGGAGGGATATTAGCCAAAAGAACTGATGAGGGGCATAAAAAAGATATAGAAGCTAACAATCTTGAATTAATTGACTTAGTAGTTGTAAATTTATATCCTTTTAAAAAAACTGTAGATCAAGGGGCTAAATGGGAAGATGCTATTGAAAATATCGATATCGGAGGGCCATCTATGATTCGTTCTGCAGCTAAAAATCATAAAGATGTTACCGTTTTAGTAGATCCTAGTCAGTATCAAAATTTTCTTGAAGAAAGTAAAAAAGGTGAACTGAAAGACTCATATAAAGAAAAATTAGCCCTTGAAGCTTTTCAACATACAGCAGACTATGACACTGCAATATCTAATTGGATAAGAAAAGAAAGAGATTTACAAACTTCAAAATATATTGAATCTTATCCACTAATCAAAACCTTAAGATATGGGGAGAATCCACATCAAAAAGCTTTCTGGTATGGTTTAAGTAACATTGGATGGAATTCAGCAGAACAAATACAAGGAAAAGACTTAAGTTATAACAATCTATTAGATCTAGAGTCGGCACTTTCAACAGTTTTAGAATTTGGCTACAAAGAACAAGAGGAACTTACAACCGACATGTTTGCCTCTGTTATTTTAAAACACAATAATCCTTGTGGTGCCTCTATAAGTAATTCAGCTTCCAAAGCATTTTTGAATGCTTTAGAATGCGACTCCATTAGTGCATTTGGAGGAATAGTTGCATTTAATTCAAATGTTGATAGTGAGACCGCAATTCACCTTAAAGATATTTTCTTAGAGTGTGTCGTAGCTCCATCTTTTGATGCGGAAGCTTTAGAAATTTTAAAAGTTAAAAAGAATTTAAGAATTTTAAGGCTTTCAAAAGATCAACTTCCAAAAAAGAATCAAAATTCTACTAAATCAATAATGGGAGGATTACTAGTTCAAGATGCTGACGATAGTGAAGAAAAAACTGAAAAGTGGATTTCAGTCACTAATAAAAATCCGAGTAATCAAATTAACTTAGATCTAAATTTTGCATGGAAAATTTGTAAACACGTTAAATCTAATGCAATTGTTATTGCAAAAGACCAAAAAACCATTGGTATTGGAGCTGGACAAATGAATAGAGTTGGAGCAGCAAAAATTGCATTAAAAGCAGCTGGAAGTTTATGTTCTGATGCTGTCTTGGCCAGCGATGGATTTTTCCCATTCGCAGATACTGTAGAACTAGCAAATGAATATGGTATTAAAGCTATTATTCAACCTGGAGGAAGTCTTAGAGATCAAGAAAGTATTGATATGTGTAATTCAAAAGGAATCTCGATGGTATTTACGCAAAAAAGGCACTTTTTACATTAAATTATGTTGATTTTGGATAATATGTAATCTTGTTAGTTTTTCTGAATAAAGATAGCCTGCCTGGACCTGCACATAGAAAATAGAGAGAAATAGCCCCGTATATGAAAGACAGCTCGAAAGCATAATTATGACCTTCAACCACTGCTAGAGGGAAACCTTCTAATCCAGTATCAAGGAGATGAAAATAAACAGCAAATGCCATGGTAGAGAATAGACCAAGAGAAGAAAGCCTCGCAAAAATCCCTAAGGCCAATCCTACTGGACATACTAATTGAGTAATTGCTGCTCCAAAAGTCCAAATAACAGGATCACCAGGCAAAAATGGAAAATACTTACCAACTACAAACTCAGCAAAACCCTGCGGATCTTGAAGTTTTTCAAGGCCATGATGAATCATCAAAGCACAAAAACCTATTCTTAAAACAAAAATCGATAATTCCCCAAGGATATTTACCTCTGACCCTGCAGATGAATTGGCAACCACAACTTCAACTTTTTGCGGAGCTTTAGTTCTATTCATACTTGCAGTTTGAACCTGATTAGTTTGTGATTTGTCTTCCATACTTCATTAATTTTTCATTATTCTAGTTAATAAAGTAGATCTTTTGGAATTATCTGACTAATAAATTAAAAAAACTAAGCAAATTTATAAATGAACAACAAATTCATGAAGCAATATCAATTAACTTTTCAATAACATCTGCAACAACCTTATCAGGAGTGGATGCACCTGAGGTAATTCCAACATTAATTTTTCCACTAGGTAAAAAATTATTCTTAAGTTCTAATTCTGATCCTAGTGGTTTATGAAATATTGAGTTTTCTTTAACTGATATCCTCTCTGGCGTATCAATGTGAAAAGAAGAAATATTTTTAGTAATCGCTATTTCTTGTAGGTGAGTAGTATTGGAAGAATTGAAACCTCCAATAACTACTAAAATATCAAGGTCTTCATCAACCAAAGAGAACATTGCATCTTGTCTCTCTTCAGTAGCATCACAAATAGTATTAAAAGCTAAAAAGTGACTATTTAAGTTTTCTGGTCCAAATTTTTTTAACATTGTCCTTTCAAAAACCTTCCCAATTTCTTCAGTTTCGCTCTTAAGCATAGTTGTCTGATTTGCAACTCCCACTCTAAATAAATCTTTATCAGGATCAAATCCATTAGAACAAGCTTTTGCAAATTTGTTCATAAACTCATTTCTATTACCTCTGCCCAGAATATATTCAGATACGTAGTTTGCTTCTTCCAGATCAAGTACAACTAAATATTTACCTGCGAATGAACTTGTGGCGAGAGTCTCTTCATGCTTAAATTTTCCATGAATAATAGATGTGAAAACATGTTTTTTATGTTTTTCAACTGTATGCCAAACCTTAGAAACCCATGGACAAGTTGTATCAATGATATGACATCCTTTCTCATGCAAGAGCTTCATTTCTTGAACAGTAGCTCCGAAAGCTGGAAGTATAACAACATCTCCATTAGAAACTAAAGAAAAATCTTTGATTCCATTTTTAGCTGAAATGAATTTCACATTCATTTTTCTTAAATGATCATTTACCGAAGGATTATGAATTATTTCGTTTGTTATCCAAATATTCTCATTAGGGTAATGTCTTCTAGTTTCATAAGCCATTGCTACAGCTCTTTCAACTCCCCAACAGAAACCGAAGGCTTGGGCCAACTTAATATTTAGTCTTCCTTTAGTGTAACTAAAACCATTATTTCTAATAGAACTTATCAAATCACTTTGGTAAGCTTCTTCTAAAGCTTGAGCTCTTTTTGTTGGAGAATCGAAACCCCTTCTGTTGTATCTATCAGAATGGTGAAGGGATCTTCTAAAAGCTTGAGTATCCATCTTTCTATAGTACAACGTTTTAAATAATTTTTTGTAAAAAAAAAGAAACCTGACATAAGTCAGGTTTCTAAAATTGATTTTTAGTTAGATTATTTAGCAGATGCAAAGTCTGGATATGCTTCCATTCCATGCTCTCCTATATCTAAGCCTTGAGTCTCTTCCTCTTCAGATACACGGATTCCACCGAATAATCCTCCAATTACAGACCAGGCAATCCAGCAAGTAACTAGTGTCCAAATAGCATATGCTGCGGCACCAAGAGCTTGAACTAGAAGAAGGGTGATACCTCCGCCATTGAACAATCCCATACCTGCTCCATCACCTTGTACAGCTGTACCCCAAAGACCGATAACAACAGTACCCCATACACCACAAACTCCGTGAACAGAGAATGCGCCTACAGGATCGTCTATCTCAGCGGCATCAAGTGCTGCAACAGAAAATACAACGATTATTCCTCCCACTAGTCCTGCGAACCAGGCTCCAGCAAGAGTCATATCACCACAACCAGCAGTGATACTAACCAAACCAGCAAGGATTCCGTTAATTATCATTGTAAGATCAGGCTTACCAGAAGTTAATGTTGAAACAATAGTTGCACCAATAGCACCAGCTGCTGCTGCCAAAGTAGTTGTTACAGCAACATATGGAACCCATTGATCCATAGCAAGTTGAGAACCGGGGTTAAAGCCATACCAACCTATCCATAGAACTAATGCACCTAGAGTAGCTATAGCCATGTTATGTCCTGGCATAGCCTGTGGTTTCCCATCAGAGTATTTGCCAATTCTTGGTCCAAGAAGCATAGCTCCTACAAGACCCGCCCATGCTCCAACTGAGTGAACAATTGAAGAACCAGCAAAGTCTACAAAACCTAAAGAATCAAGCCAACCACCATTCCATTTCCAGCTACCAGCAATTGGATATATAAATGCAGTTAATACAACAGCAAAAACAACAAATTCTCCAAATTTAACTCTTTCAGCAACAAGACCGGATACGATAGTTGCCGCAGTTCCTGCGAATGCAGACTGGAACAAGAAATCAACTGTTGGGACTAATCCAGCATCAGTTACCATATCTGCAGTAACTGTTGGATCAAAAAATAAGCCTCCAAAATAAAGCCATCCGTCAGCAACACTACCTCCGTACATTAATGAATAGCCGATAAACCAATAAGAGGTTACAGCTAGAGCAAATACGAATAAGTTTTTAGCAAGGATGTTTACTGCGTTCTTAGAACGACACATACCTGCCTCAACCATAGCGAAGCCAGCGTTCATAAAGATCACTAAAATAGTAGCGATCAAAAGCCATAAATTGTTAGCAAGAAAAGCTGCATTCAACTCAGGTAAATCAGCTGCATGAGCTGAAAGATTAAAAATACCTAAACCAAACAAAGCTAAAGGAACAGTCGCAAGCCACAACATTGAGCGGTTTGAACTAAATCCTCGAATACTCCTCAAAAGGAGCATAGGTCCATTAACAAGACTTGCATCTTGTAATCTGGACCTAGAGCGCCTTTGAGGCGTTTGCAAAGCAGTGGTCATAAAAAAAAATTAGATCTGCAAAAAAACAGTTTATACTGTTTCCTTTCATATTCAATTTTGCTCAAAAAACTTATAGGTGTCTAGTAGTCGTTGTTACCAATTTTATAGTTGCACCTTAAAACCATATCTGTTAAATTTAAAAAATTTTTTTTTCAGAGTCTCAAATTATCAAGATTTTATTTATTTCAAAGGTTTAATTCCTTTCCATGATACGTGGTCTTTATGAAATTCAAAGGAACATGGGATAGTTATCATTCCTGCATTTTGAGATTCTCTAAAAAGACTGCCGTATAAGGGATCTACATCATCTCCAGGGGCAAAAAAACAAGCGTCTTTTCTTGTTATACAAAGTACTAAAACACTTTTACTTTCAGGAATTAATTCCTTTAATTCCACAAGATGTTTTTGACCTCTTTTCGTGACTGTATCTGGGAATAGAGCTACATTTTCTTTAATCCAAGTCGTATTTTTAACCTCTATGTAAATGTTACGTTTATCAGGATTTGAAGATTTTGGGGTTAAAAAAAAGTCAATTCTGCTTTTTTTATCTTTTCCATAAGGGACTTCAGATTTAATTGTCTCTATTTCACCTATTGTTTCTATTAGAAGATCTTTCTCAATAACCTTTTTGATTAACTTGTTTGCAAATAGAGTATTAATACCTACCCAAACCATCTCATTTTTGGCATTAAGGACACATATCTGTTCCCAAGTAAAAGGTAATTTTCTTTTTGGAGAAGTGGAAACACTAATTCTAACTTTTGCCCCCTCACTCAAAAGTCCCCTCATTGGGCCAGTGTTAGCGCAATGAGCAGTTACTACCTCTCCACTCTCTAATTCAATATCTGCAAGAAACCTTTTATACCTTTTAATTAGTACCCCTTCAATTAATGGATCAAAATCAATTATCCGATCATTCATAAATATGTCTTTAGTTAGAAATCAAATATAATTGAAACTTAAACTTATTGAAAAATTTAGACGAATCCAAATGCATTCATTTTTAAAAAATAATGTTTTTTCAATTT
>CACIWI010000021.1 GCA_902590355.1 uncultured Prochlorococcus sp. | reverse complement strand
AAAAGTTTATTTAATACCTGGCAACGCTGGTTCAGAAAGAATAAATAAATGTGAAAGATTAAAAATTGACATTAATTATAGGGATGAACTAGTAGAAAAGCTTGATCTTCTGAAGATAGATTTAGTTGTAATAGGACCAGAAATACCTCTAGCAGATGGATTAGCTGATTTTCTTCGCAAGAAAAATTTTAAAGTATTTGGTCCTAATAAAGATGGAGCAAAATTAGAATTTAGTAAATCTTGGGCAAAGGAATTTATGCAATGTGCAAATATTCCAACTTCAAAATTTTGGAAAGTGAATTCTCTAGAAGAAGCAAAAAAAAATTATCAATTCATCATCAATGCCACTTGTAGTAAAAGCTGATGGCCTAGCTGCAGGTAAAGGTGTTTTTATTCCTAATTCAAAAGATGAATGCTTTAAAGCAGCAGAATCAATTTTTAACGGTAGATTTGGCAACTCTGGGAATTTAATTGTTCTAGAAGAAAAAATTCAAGGGCCAGAAGTATCAGTTTTTACTTTATGCGATGGAGAGAGATATGTATTACTTCCAACCGCCCAAGATCACAAACGACTTAACGAGAAAGATAAAGGCCCAAATACAGGAGGTATGGGCGCTTATTCTCCTGCCCCATTATTAACAGAAGATTGCCTTGATAGGATCATTAAAGAGATAATTGAACCTACAATAAATGAACTAAATAAAAGAAATATTGACTATAAAGGGGTAATTTATTTTGGGTTAATGATCACAAAATCTGGGCCCAAAGTTATAGAATATAATTGCAGATTTGGTGATCCAGAATGTCAAACGATAATGCCCTTGATGGATCAAAATTTTGTATTTCTTTTAGAAAAATGCGCAATGGGTAATTTAACTGGTGATGAAAAAATTAATACTTCTGGTAAGGTTAGTGGATGTGTAATAGCGACCTCCAATGGTTATCCTTACGAATATAAAACTGGATTTCAAATAAACATAGGTAAATTAGACTCAAATGATTGTCAAATTTTCGATTCAGGTACTTCCTTAAGTGAAAATGGAAAATTATTAACTGATGGAGGAAGAGTTTTAAGTATTGTCTGTCAAGATAAAGATTTCGATATGGTTTTTGAAAAAGTATACAAGAATTTAAAAGAAATTTATTTTGAGGGTATTTACTTTAGAAATGACATTGGTCATCAAGTCAGAAAAAACTTTTCTGAGGAGAATTAAGCTTATGGGGGATTCCAATAATCGAGAAAGTAGAAAATATAATATCACTGATAATGAAGCTATAAATAATAACTATTGGATTAATGGACTCCTCGCTTGGTGGAGTGGGTTCAGTTTAAGAACAAAGTTGTTAGCTATAGCAACTCTTGTCGTGAGCCTTCTAATGACAGGAATAACTTTTTTTGCACTAAATAGTATTCAAAGAGACGCAGGAATGAATGATACTAGGTATGCTCGAGATCTTGGCTTATTGTTATCTGGGAATGTTACAGAATTAGTCGCTAATAACCAAAAAAAAGAAATTTCAAATGTAGCCGAAAAGTTCTGGAGATCAAGTCGAAACCTACGTTATATATTTTTTACTGATGCTGAAGATATTGTTCAACTTGGAATACCAATTAGTGCAACTCCGACAAGCTCAGATAGTCAGTTTCAGCTAACTAGAAGATTAAAACTACCCTCGGAATTAAAAAAGAGACCACAGTTTCCTTTGGTTAGGCAGCATGCGACACCTCAAGGTCAAGTAACAGATGTATTTGTACCAATGTTGTGGAAAGGCAAATATCTTGGGACTTTAGCTTTGGGAGTCACCCCTAATAAAAAAGCACTAGCCAGTGCTGCCTTAACCAGAGAAGTAACCATTGCAGTTTTTATCTCTATTTGGGTTTTAGTAATACTTGGTGCCGTATTTAATGCATTAACTATTACAAGACCCGTCAGAGAGTTAGTAAGAGGTGTTAGAGAAATTTCAAGAGGAAACTTTAAATCCAGAATTTCTTTACCTATGACAGGTGATCTAGGAGAACTCTTAAATGGATTCAACCGAATGGCCACCCAGTTAGAAAATTATGACGAAGCTAATATAGAAGAACTAAAAGCGGCTCAAATTAAGCAGCAATCACTAATAGCTACAATGGCTGATGGTGCCATATTATTGGACTCTCAAGGAAAGATAGTACTTACTAACCCAACAGCAAAGAGACTATTTCGTTGGGAAGGAAGATTTTTAGAGGGTAAATATTTTCTAAATGAAATCCCCGAAATTTTATCTAACGACTTACATACTAATGTAGAATCTATTTTAAACAGGGAAAAGGAGAAGGACGATCTAAGATTTAGTTTAGGAGAACCAGCAAGAACCTTAAGAATTGTCTTGCAATCAGTTTTAGATACAAGTAAAGTTGAATTAAAAGGAATTGCGGTAACAATCCAAGATTTAACTAGAGAAGTTGAACTTAATGCAGCCCAAAATAGATTTATTAGTAATGTTTCTCACGAATTAAGGACACCACTTTTTAACATCAAAAGTTATGTCGAGACCTTACACGATTTAAAAGATCAGCTTTCAGATGAAGAACAAATAGAGTTTTTAGGAATTGCAAATTCAGAGACTGATAGATTAACGAGACTGGTAAATGATGTATTAGATTTATCAAGATTAGAGTCTGGGAAAATTGTTCAGCTAGAGCAAATGGACATTAAACCAGCAATAGAGCAGACTCTTAGAAATTATAGGCTTAATGCTACAGAAAAAAATGTTTCATTAGCTCATGATATAGAAGAAACTATTCCTCCGATTCTTGGAAATTTTGATTTACTTTTACAGGTTTTTGATAATTTGTTGGGTAATGGATTGAAATTTAGTCCCAAAAATAGCTCCCTAATTATAAGAGCTTATACTTGGCCAGATTCCTGTCCTGCTTTCCCTCCAAGTATTAAAAATGATGAAGCCCCTCAATGTGAATTAGTTTCCCCACTCCCAAAAGTAAGAATTGAGATTGCTGATACTGGCTCAGGAATATCACAAGCTGATCAAGAAAAGATATTTGATCGTTTTTACAGAGTAGAGAATTCTGTTCATACCGAGCAGGGTACCGGCTTAGGTTTATCGATAGTTCGAGGAATAATTGAGAAACACGGTGGAGAAATTCGTATGGCTAGTGAATTAGGCGTAGGAACAACTTTCTGGTTTGATTTAGCACTAGCACAATCAGATAAAGATGAATTATTGACAAAAGCAATTAATAATTCAGATTCTTTTTCAGGTTTTGAAATTAAAGAAATTATCTAATTATCATCTAATCCTTTAAAAACGTTTTGAACATTTTGATCCGGCACCACCCTATGAGGGGCGCCACTAAATATTTGTTCAAAATTTGAAAAAGAATCTTTTATTTCTGGGCCACTATTAGTAATGACAAATTCTCTTATTCGTTTATCATGCCATGATCCCCGCATTTTAAAAACATTTAAAGCTCGTGCCATCTCACCTTTTATTTCTACATATTGAAGCAACAATATAGTATCTGTAATTGTTGAGATATGAGAATCAGTTATAGAATGGCTCCCCATAAATTCTTCTGCAGTATTAGTAAAAAAGCCTGCTATCTCCTCTTGTTTTGTATAACCAGTAACGGCAATTACAAACTGTCTAAATGCATTCAAACTTACACCTCTGGCTAATGCAGAGAGAGAATCAATTGCCATTCTTTTTGGTTTAAATTGATTAATTTGCGTTTTTATTATTTGTAAGTGATCTTCTAAACCAGTTGATTCAGGATATGCACAAATAATTTTCAATAAACCATCACTTTCCATTTTTTCAAAATCTATTCCCCAGCTTGTCGCATTCCTAAGTAATTGAGCCCTAGATTCTTCATATGCAAAAAGTATTGCTCTTTCATTATTGTTATAAGCATCTTCAACAAATTTTGATACAAGCATAGTTTTGCCTGTCCCAGTAGCTCCAGTGGCGAGAATGATGGAATCTTGAAAATATCCTCCACCACACATATCATCAAGATCTTTAACTCCAGAGCTAATCCTAATATTTGAGGATCTCTGAGTTAATCTCATTGCTCCTAGGGCAAAAACACTTATTCCATCCATTCCCATAGTAAATGGATATTCACCTTTCATATGTACAGTACCTCTTAACTTCAAAACTTCTAGAGTTCTTCTTCTCTTTTCTGACTCAAGAACATTTCTTAATAAGACAACATTATCAGATACAAATTCTTCTACTCCATATCTAGCAATTGGTCCGTAATCATCAACCCTTTCTGTAGTCATAACAGTTGTCACACCAATTTCTTTTAATCTTGCTATCAGTCTAAATATTTCTCTTCTAACAACGTAAATAGCATCATATTGTTGAAAGACGGCAGTTATTGAATCTATTGCAACTCTTTTAGCTTTATACTTTCTAATTGCATAACTAATTCTCTCAATAAGACCAGACAAGTCAAAGTTACCCGCAACATCCTGACCATCAGGGTCAGGAGAAGCATCCAAAATAAAAAGTTTATTTTGATCGATTAATTCTTGTAAATCCCAACCAAAACTCGCGGCATTTCTAATAATATCTAGAGGTGATTCCTCAAATGTTACAAAGATTCCAGGCTCATCAAAATTACAAATTCCATGGTGTAAATATTGCAGTGAAAAAACAGTTTTACCAGTTCCTGACGTACCACTAACAAGTGTACTTCGAGATACAGGCAATCCACCCCTACAAACATCATCAAAACCTTCTATTCCTGTTGGTAATTTTTGTACTTGCATTTTATTTGATTTTCCAAATTTCTTATCATTCATAGTTTTGTGCTAATTAAACAAAAGTAAAATAAATTTTGAATTTATCTTTAATTATAAAAGTTTTAGATTTATTATTTATCTCCACTATATTCAGTTTCAGTTAATTCATCAAAAAGTAGATCTAAACCAATTAGAACTTTCTCTCTATCTGAAAGATCACCTATTATTTTTCTCACTGGTGGGGGTAAAATTTTAGCTAAGGTTGGGGTAGCTAAAATCTTATCTTCTTCTGCAAGTTGTGGTTGCTTAAGTACATCAATAACCTTTAAAGCATAAACTCCTTTGAATTCATTTTCTAGAATTTCTCTTAAAGTATTTAAAGCTCTCATTGAATTAGGTGTATTTCCAGCAACATAGAGTTTTAAAATGTATGTTTTTCTTGCTGCCATTGTTATGATTTCTGCATGGATATAAAAGATTTAAACAACCCTTGACTTATTACACTACAAAATAAGAAAATAAACAAACAATCATGATTGCTTATTTGGCTTAATCAAATTATCAATTTGAGCCTGATAGCGTCTCTAAGATATGACAAATTCTAAAAAATCCTCAAACAATTCTTCAAAAAGTAGTGAATTGTACGCCATAGCAGAAGCTTCGGGTCAACAATTTTGTTTCGAAGTCGATAGATACTACGAAATAGACAGGTTAAATGCAAAAGAGAAAGATAAGGTAACACTAGAAAAGGTTTTACTTTTAAAAGATAAAGACTCTATCACTGTTGGAAAACCCTACATTAAAGATGCAAAAATTGAATTAGAAGTAGTATCGCACAAAAGAGATAAAAAAATTCTTGTATACAAAATGCGTCCCAAAAAAAAGACAAGAAGAAAAATGGGTCATAGACAAGAACTTACAAGAGTTATGGTAAAATCTATTAAAATAGGTAAAAGTTCTCCTAAGCCTTCTTCTAAAAAGGAAGAGAATATACAAAAGGAAACTAAACTAAAATCCTAAAAATCTACAAATTTAAAACTTCTAATGGCACATAAAAAAGGAACAGGTTCTACTAGAAACGGAAGAGATTCAAATTCTAAAAGATTGGGCGTGAAGACTTATGGAGGAGAAAAAGTTACTGCTGGATCAATCTTAATTCGCCAAAGAGGTACATCATTTTTACCTGGGATCAATGTTGGGAAAGGTAAAGATGACACCCTTTTTGCACTCAAAGAAGGAACAGTAAGTTTCGAAAGCATTAAACGAAATTTAAGAAATAGAAAAAGAGTAAATATAGTTATATAATTTTCTTGTAAGATCTTGTAGTTATAAGAATAGGATGAAATACCTCTAAAAAATTTGATTGCAGAGTTTCAAAAAACTTTTCAACAATTTGACTGTCATCCGTATGAAACGGATATTCATTCTTATCTCCTTTGTAAAAATACCAATTAAATAAAGCAATAGAATTATTATCCATAATTTCGCTGAAATTTTTAATTTGCGAAGTTGGATCTGCGAGATGTTCTAAAACATCAAGGCAAACTATCGTATCAAATTTAAAAATTTGTGTCTCTTGAATTGTCTCACAGAAAGTAAGTTTTTTTTCGACTCCTAATTTCTTAGCCCTATATTCAACAAAATTTCTATTTGTTTGATTAATATCTACAAAAAAAACATGCTCAACTTTTGAAGACATAGCGTTAGCTAAGGCATGTGTACCAATACCTCCTCCAAAATCCAAAACTAAATCCCTAGAAAATCTCTGCTGAAGCTTTAAAGTATCAGCGATGTAGTCCCTACTTGTGATATGCCAAGCAGCTAAATCAGCTACATGCCTATCTCCTACAATCTCAGTATAAAAATCTGAAACATCATTTAAAGCATCTCCAGGATGTGCATTTGCCAAATTCATCTTTGCATTTGCGAGGAATCCATCTAAATCACATTCTTTAATAGATAAGTATTCCATTAAATGTGATTTCAAATTAAAAGCATTGTCTAAAAACTCTTTTAAAATAAAATTATTATTTTTCAATTTCTTACTCTAAATTTCCTATACCAAAATCATAGAATGGTTATAAATCTTTCTCAAAGTATTCTTAATATTAAAAATGGAAACTAAAGATGGATTCTTAGTAATTTATAAAGATAAAGGATGTACCTCACATGATTGCGTTAAACAAATAAGGAAGTTACTAAATACAAAAAAGGTTGGGCATACAGGAACTCTTGACCCAGAAGTTATAGGAATATTACCAATTGCATTAGGCAGTGCAACAAGATTTATTCAATATCTTCCTCAGTGCAAAACTTACATTGGACAAATTAAATTAGGGATAAGAACTAACACTGATGATATTCACGGGGAAATAATTAATCAAAAAAGTTGGCCTAATATAAATGATGAAAAATTAGATCAATACTTAAATAGATTTAGAGGAACTATTAAACAAATTCCACCGAAAGTATCAAGTGTGCACGTCAATGGTGAGAGAGCTTATAAAAGATCTTTCAGGAATGAAATTTTTGAATTAGCACCAAGAGAAGTAAAAATAGATGAACTTACTTTAATGAAATGGGACCAAATAAATGGAATCATAGAAATAAAAATCCAATGTTCAGCTGGCACATATATAAGAGCAATTGCAAGAGATTTAGGAGAAATTCTTAATTCCGAAGGTTGCCTTCTACAACTAAAAAGAATTTCGGCTTGTGGCTTTGATGAACAAAACTCCATAAAAATATCTGATATCGAAAAAGGTAAAAAAAACTCGAAAAATTTTATTATCCCAACAATTTCTGCTCTAAATCACATTACATCATTTGTCTTAAGGAATGAAGAACAAATCAATTTTTGGCAAACAGGAAGAGCAATTAAAGTTGATATTAATTACTTCAATGAAAGCAAGTCTTTTGATTACAAAAAACCCATAAAAGTAATAGATAAAAAACAAACCCTACTTGGGATTGGATTCTTAAATAAAGATCAATCTAATATAAATCCAAAATTGGTACTTAATGCTAAATAATTTCTATAGGTAATCTTTTTTAAAAGGTTTAATCTGCACTCCCCTATAAAAATACTTTAATATTCTTTCAGCTTTTTGGCCTCTAGACGCCAGATATTTTGCACCCCATTGACTCATTCCTACTCCATGACCTGCTCCCTGCCCAAAAACTATCAAACCTTTCTTTAGGGGAGAATTGTTGTTTAATTCTTCTTCAAAAAATTTAAATCTCACAAAATTACTTTTGAGTCCTAATCTTTTTCTTAAAGCTACCCCGGACATTTGATCAGAACCATAATCGCCAATAAGTTTTACATTTTTTACCCTCCCGGTATTAGTAATATCTATAATCTCTATATTTTTTAAACCTCCAATCTTGGGAAATAAATTTATTAATTCATTACTCGAAATTTTTTTTTGCCATCTAAATTTTGGATTATTTTTATCAAAATCTTTCACACTTGATAAATATGGATATTTATTCTTCCATACATCTTGACTATTCTCTGTCATTCCACCTGAACTACTATGAAACAAAGCATTAATTAATTTATTTTTATACGTTAAAACCAAAGATCTTGTATTTTTAACGGCTCTGATAGTTTTATAAGTTCTTGACTCCAAGCCATTATAGACTTGATTTTTCTGGGTTGAATCTATATCAAATAAATTATTTCCCTTTTGCTTTAAAGCATAAGTTCTAGAGGCAATTGCTTGTGCCTTTAATGCTTCAATAGGCCATTTTGTTGGCATCTCTGAACCCACTACGCTAGTTAGATATTTTTCTATTCCTAAAACATTTACTACCAATATTTCAGAGTCAAGTACAAAGATATTGAGCTTACCAGGAAATCTCTTCCGACCTACCCAAATTCCTCTTCCATCAGAAGAACTAACTTGAAATTTTTGATTACTTTTTAAGTCATATTTTTTTTGTTTATTTTTATCAAAATATAAAATTTTTCTATCTTTCTCATTTTTTAAAGTTAAGCCTTTTATTTTTTTGCTTGAAAAAAATTTCCCCTCTATGGTTAAAGGAATTGATCTATCTGATCTGATCCTTAAATTATTATTTTTTGATATCAAAACTCTAATTATTGGCTCTCCCGATGCAAAAACACTTTCACTCTGAAAAACACAAATAAATAAAATACCTATCAGGCAAAATTTACTATAGTTAATTTTAAATTTAAGTATCACTTTGTTTAAAAACAAATGCTTAATTTGCCTAAGTTTGACTAAAAGTCTAAATTTAATCCAGATATAACAATAAAAATACCATAAATAAGTGAATATCACTTTCTTAGGAACAAGCTCAGGAGTCCCATCCTTAACGAGAAATGTTTCTTCCCTAGCACTGAAATTATCCCAGTCATCAGAAGTATGGCTTTTTGATTGTGGAGAAGGAACACAACATCAAATAATGAAAAGCAATATTAAATCTTCACAAATCAAGAAAATATTTATTACACATATGCATGGTGATCATATTTATGGTTTGCCTGGACTTTTGGCTACCTTAGGTTTATCAGGCAATAGTGAGGGTATTGAAATTTACGGTCCTTCAGAGTTGCGAAGTTTTATAAATTCAGCACTTAAAAGTAGTTTTTGCAAATTGTCATTCCCATTGCATTTTGTGGAAGTTGAAAATTTTGCATCAAAAAATAAAATTATATTTGAAAACAACAAAATACAAGTAAATTGCGCCTGCCTAAAACATAAAGTACCTGCTTATGGTTATAGGGTAAGTGAAAAAGATAAGCCAGGTATATTTGATATCAAAAAAGCAAAGTCTCTAAAAATAGCACCTGGACCAATTTATTCAGAACTGCAACAAGGTAAAAAAGTTGTATTGACAGATGGGAGAACATTTGATGGGAAAGAATTCTGTGGACCTCCTAGAGTGGGAGAAAGTTTTGTTTATTGCACAGATACAGTCTTTAGTGAATCAGCTGTTTCACTATCGAAAAATGCTGATTTACTCGTACATGAATCAACATTTTCTCAGGAAGATGAGAGCATGGCATACGAAAAATTACATTCAACAACAATCATGGCTGCCAAAACAGCATTATTATCTAATACAAAAAAATTAATTATTACTCATTTAAGTCCAAGATATACTAATAAAAATTCAATTACACCAAGCGATTTGCTTAAAGAGGCACAAAAAGTTTTCCCAAATACTTTTCTTGCCAAAGATTTTCTTACTACAGAAATAAAATAAACTGCAACAGTTCGTTAGCAGGAGCGTTGTAAATGACCAACCCGTGAAATAATAGTCTTAGGTTTTTCTATTTGATGTCGATCGAAATGGTCTCTATTTTTTCATCACTACATAAGTCTTGTAAAAGACTATTTATTTTTCTTCCATTAATTATTGGTTTACTTATTAATCCAATCTCTGCAAACGCACTCTATCCCAGTGATCCTTCATCAGTTGACGTTCTAAAAGACGATCTTCACGGTGCTGACCTTCATAATACTGAATATGTTAAATATGATTTATCTAATCAAGATTTAGGAGAAGCTAATCTTCAAGGCGCATATATGAGTGTAACTACAGCAAAAAACTCCAGTTTTAAAGGTGCCAATATGACAGACCTCATTGCATATGCAACACGCTTTGATAATGCTGACTTTACAGATGCAAATCTTACCAATGGTGAGTTAATGAAAAGTGTTTTTGATGGAGCAATTATTGATGGAGCAGACTTTACTGATGCAAATCTTGATCTTTCTCAGAGAAAATCATTATGTGAAAGAGCTAGTGGAACCAACTCACAAACTGGGGTTAATACAATTGATAGTCTTGAATGCACTGGCTTGAAAGGTTACATGCCTCCAAAGCCAAAAGCATAAAATATAAAGCTAACTTATTTCAGAAGGGAAGATATTGCCAGGCTCTTTTGAGCCTGGTTTTTTGCTATACCACCATTCTTGTATTTCTGAAGAAAATTTCTTTGAAAAAAGGGTTATTACTGTTTCAACAGGTTTTGATCCAGGCTCCAAAATCTGAACCGAGTAAGACGGGCATTTCCTTGAAGCCATATCAGCAACGAACCTAGACCCTATTCTTCTCCAACTAGGCTCCTTACTTCTCCAAGCAAGCCTTGAGCAGGGCCAAGGTAACTCTTCCCTATCGTAAAGTCTGCAACATGGTCCAATTACCTTA
>CACIWI010000020.1 GCA_902590355.1 uncultured Prochlorococcus sp. | reverse complement strand
TATTTTAACCTAATTTTTTGAACATAATAAAAAGACTTACTTTCGAAAAAATCAACTTTGGCAGATGGTTATTAAATATTAGATAATTGATTCAGGTTCATAATTCAAAATGCGTATCCTACATACAATGTTGAGGGTTGGAGATTTAGAGAAATCCATTGATTTCTACGTAAATAGATTAGGAATGAATTTATTGCGAAAAAAGGATTACCCTCATGGAAAATTCACTTTGGCATTTGTTGGTTATGGCTCAGAAAAAGAAAACTCAGTAATTGAATTAACTTATAACTGGGACAAAAAGTCTGAAGACTATGAGCTTGGAGATAAATATGGTCATATAGCTATTGGAGTAAAAGATATTCATCTAATTTGCCAAGGATTAGAAAAGAATGGTTGTAAAATAACAACCAAACCTAAAACAATGAAAAACAGTACTACTGTCTTGGCTTTTGTCGAGGATCCAGATGGTTATAAAATTGAACTTATTGAAAGAGATTAAAAGCTCAGAAGTTTTTAATTAAATAAACAAATAACTAAAATTTAAAAAAGATTGAATTATCAAATATATCGTTTTCAATTGGCAAAAAAATAGCTCTAAGATCACATTGGATGGATTCTGCAGTTTCAATTATTGTAAAAGATTATTTCTAAGACGAGGAATTATTAAAAATAAAATTAAAACTTTAAACAATCTATATTTAATCTAGTTAGAGTATATAGACAATCTATATAGATTTATATATCATAGAATTATCTTATAAAGCTTATGCCTAGTAATTGGTCAAAAATAAGAGATGAATGGCTTGATAGAACCGCGGTTGCGGAAGATGATGCTAAATGGGCATTAGAAGCTTTAATTAATTCTGAAGAAGAGTTATTTGAAATAGAACAAAAAATAAAGAATAAAGAGGACGCTATAAGCCAAGTAAAATTTTTGAAGAAAAAGGTTAAAGAAACTATTTCCTCTAAAGAAATTAGTCTCGATGATATTGCATTGAATACTTCAAATTCAAACAAAGTACAGATCTCAGTACCATCAAATCTTACTTATCTTTTGAAAGTTTGGGCCGCAGCAGAAGGAAGAGATCTATCAAGTGTTGCTTTTCAATGTTTAGAAACTGGTATAAGGGAAATGAAAAGCAAAGGTTCAATACCCTCAATAGCAGTAAATAGATATGACTCGGCCTGTCAAAAGAGGATTGCACTAGCAGAAGTAAACAATCTATTGGAGAAATACGAATTAGCTCAGGATGAAATCAAATAATTATGAATAACAGAAAAATCATTAAAGGATACAAAACATTAATATCATCAAGATTTAATGTAGATACTTCTATAGATAAATCAAAAGAGGGAATAATTTATACTCTTTATTCTGATGCATTTAATTCACTTAAAGTTGGTTTTGCTGAAAACGATAAGGTACTAGAAAAAAATTTATCAAGTGAAGCATTGATATTATTGGATATGAAAAAAGGCAAAAAAAGAGATCTATGTTTATTAATAACCACTCTAAATGAACTTGGCATCAAATATTCAGACAATTTTTATTTCAAATACTCAGGTTCTTTAATGAAACATTTATCTACTTTAGGTTGGCCTATTGGAAGATCACTTTATAAACAAAGAAAGATTAAAAAAGAACTTGTATGTGCATAAATTTAAATGTAATCGCACTCTAAAGTTTCTCTGGTTTCTCTATTTGTAATTGGATTAGTTCCAGTAGCACTTTCACAAAATTTCCTAATTATATCTTTTGGCAAAAAAACATTTGTGAAGTCTGCGCCTTGTATTTTTACATTTTCAAACTGGGTACTATAAGCAAAAGAATCCTCCAAGTTAGTATTTGATAAATCTGTTCCATCTAAAACAGCCGAGTCTAAAGTTACTTCTCTTAAGTTGGAGTTACTTAAATTAGTATCTTTCAATTTTGCTCCATAAAGAGTCGCATTTTGGAGCTCACAACCTGACAAATTTGCGTCTTGTAAATCAGTCAAATAGAAAGTTGCTCCTTTTAAATCAGATCCAGAAAAATCAGCCCCTACCAAAGATTGTTTACCATAATCCAACGCAGCGAAGCTTCTAGAAGGGAGGGTTAAAACAACTATTAAAAAAGTTAAAATTATAAATCTCATTTGTTTGAGTAGTATTTCAATAAATTCTAACTTCTTAAGCTGAAATCTAAAAATTAATTATTTACTGAATGCTATATTTATTGAAATAGCAAATCACGAAATAGGTTTTGGATATAAGTCCTTATGATGCAATTGTTGTTGGTTCTGGAGCAACAGGAGGAATAGCAGCACTTACATTGGCAGAACAAGGGATCAAAGTTTTAGTAATAGAAGCAGGGCCTCAAGTTAAAAGGGATGAAGCTAGTAATCATGAGCCAAAAAGTACATTAAAAAGATTATCAGGAGTCATAACAAAAAAACATGCCAATCAGTGCCAACATCCTGGTTATTGGAAAAATAATCCTGACTTATATTCAAATGAATTGAAGCATCCTTATGACTTCCCAAAAAAAAAGCCATTTCTTTGGACACAAGGTAAACAATATGGGGGTAGATCATTAACTTGGGGAGGCATAACATTAAGACTTTCCTCAGAAGACTTTCATCCGGCTAAAAAAGACGGATTCGGGCCAAACTGGCCTATTTCATACGAAGAAATTTCCCCGCACTACGATTTTATTGAAAATTTCTGCGGAATTTATGGACGAAAAGATGATATCAAGGAGGTCCCAAACGGTAAATATATTGGTGAAATTCCTCTTACAGAAAACGAAAATGTTTTTGGCAGCAAAGTTAAATCAAAATTAAATTATCCATTTATCCAATCAAGAGGATTTGACCGTAACTCATCTGTAAAAGAAAAAAATTGGCCCAAGTCCTCTAGCGTAGGAAGCTCTTTAAAAAAAGCTTTAGAGACTGAAAATGTACAAATAATCTCTAATTACCTAGTGGAGTCTTTTGAGATTAACAAGATAACAGAGCTTGCCTCAAAACTAACGATTGTAAACCTAGAAAATGGACACAAAGAAGTATTGGATTGTGATTTGATTCTTCTTTGCGCATCAACAATTTCAACACTGAGAATACTACTGAACTCAGAATACAAATCAAATTCCTCAGGGTTTAAAGATACTTCTGGGAAATTAGGTAAATACCTAATGGATCATATATCTATCTGTAGATTTTTTTCAGTCCCAAAAGCAAAAAACTCAGATAATTCACTAGATAATCGTCCCGATCTTTCTGGAGCAGGCAGCTTCTTTATTCCTTTTGGTTCAAATTTACCAGAAATTGACGACATAAATTTCCATAGAGGTTATGGAATCTGGGGAGCAATTGATAGATTAGGGATCCCTAAATTTTTACAAAAAGACGCAAACAAATCCATTGGCTTTCTTATCGCCCATGGTGAAGTCCTTCCTAGAGAGCAAAACTCAGTTTCTCTCTCAAGAAAAACAGATGAATGGGGAATACCAATTCCCTACATTGAATTCGAATGGAGCGAGAATGAGTTAAATATGGCAAAACATATGGAAAAAACAATACAAAATTCAGTCAAAGCTGCAAATGGGAAAATAAAAAATATTGATGAACTAATTAATATTTCATTAGGGAGTTTATTTACAAAAAATTTGATAGCACTTTCAGATAGTCCTCCTCCTCCTGGATATTATATTCATGAGGTAGGGGGAGCACCAATGGGGTTAAATGAAGAGAATAGCGTAGTTGATAAATTTAACAGATTGTGGAGATGTAAGAATGTACTGGTACTAGATGGAGCATGCTGGCCCACATCATCTTGGCAAAGCCCAACACTTACAATGATGGCCTTGAGTAGAAGAGCCTGTTTAAATATTAAAAAGACTTAGAGGGTGTAAATAATTGATTTAAATAAATTTCTGAGACGGAATTATCTGTACAACCGTTTTGAACGAGAAAAGTAGCTAACGCTGAATTTATAAGCTTATATTGATCCCAAGTCGGGTTACTTAATACAAAATCTTTCATAGTGTTATAGAGAGTTTCTGAAAGCTCTGTTTCTAATGAGACTTTATTTGAAGGGCACTCTACAAGTTTCTTATTCTTATAAGTTAAATTTGTTTGGTTGATTTGATCCATAAATTCATTTTTTCTACATCAACAATAATGATGGTTTTCTCTAAAAATATCAAGAAAAATCTTCTGGTAAACTTTTCAAACTATCAAATAAGACTCATGTTATATGCAGGTTTTTAAAAAACTTCTTTTTCAAATAAGGAAATTGAATAGATCTTAAAAAAAAGTCAACAATAATGTTGAAGTCCTGTTTTTTTTAAAAAATACTGCCATTTCTAATCCAGTGTGGATTTGGACGTGGAAAACAACCTCCAAATTGTGGAAAATCTAGCTCAAAATACTTTCACGAATTTATATTAAGAATACTTATATATACTGAGTCTATTAAGACTAAGTCGAGAAAGAGACAGGTGATTCATTGATTTCAACGGATTTTCTTAAGATTTATTCTTTATTAGGCAAGCGAAGCGTGACAGGTCCTAAAGGATGTTTTGAATTTGGATAAATACTATGGTGATGGTGATGGTGATTATGTTCATGTTGATGGTGATTATGTTCATGTTGATGAGCCAGTACATGTCCATGTTCTAAGTAATCACCTCCTACTGTGTCTGATTTTTCTTGATTATGAGTTGGTATTTGATTTTGTATTTCACAAGCACCATTACATTCAGGATCACATAAATCACAGCTGATACCCAAGCCCTCTACATGGTCATGATGACTTTCTTGGGCCATTCCAACTTCTTTTTCAAAGCCAAATAAATTTGATCTATATTTACAAGTTGAGCAATTCATAAAATTATTACCTTCGTTATTAAGAATCTCTTCAATCCTTTCTACAAAAGTGTCGATAACATAAGACTGTGACGAAAGATATTTTGCATGTATAAATGAAATATTTGGATTATTAATCGCAACTAAATCACTTTGCCTTTTTATTCTCGTAACAAGGACACCTGAGAAAAGGAAATAAGGGAAAACAATTATATTTTTATAACCAAGTCTTACAACATTTTTCAAGCCAGGTTCAACAAGGGGGAAAGTTACTCCAGAAAAAACTGTTTCCCCCCACCCTAAACCAATACCCTCTACGATCATTCTCGTAATTTTTGAAACATTGGAATTCGCATCTGGGTCAGAAGAGCCTCTACCGACAACAACTAATAATGATTCTTCAGGCTTGAGATTATTATTTTGTTTAAATACATCTTTTACTCTTTCACAAGCTGCACTAATCATTAAATTATTAATACCTAATTCTCTTCCATAAATTATTTCAATACCTGTTTTACTTGAATAATTCATAAGCAGACTAGGTATATCATTTTTTACATGGCCAGCAGCGAAAAGCATTGCAGGTATTGCAATTACTTTTTTTATAGAAAGATCTTTTAACTTGTCTAAAGCTTCAACAAGCGAAGGTTTAGCAAATTCCAAGAAACCATATTCAACTAAAAAGTTTGGATATCTTTTTTGGATGAAATTAGTTAATTCTTGAAATTCCGTAATAGCTAGTTTATTTCTACTCCCATGCCCACAGATAAGTATCGCGACTTGATTATTTAACTTCAAATCTAAATTATCCAAATTCAAATTATTACTTATACCATAATAGTAAAGAACAATATCATGTAGTGAAAAATAATAATAACTTGCTTGAAGTTCCAAATATCAACTCAAAGGATGCAAAATTAAAGAAATTAATTTACGACGTGGATGAATCCTTATTTAATGAGGATAACTATTCTTGCGAAAAATTCGAGCACCTTTGCGTGTGCAGTGGAGGTACAACTTCTAGCTGTGCAAAAAATGGTTTCACAACTCTTGATTTAAGAAAAAATCATAGCCAAATTCATCTAGATAGAAAAACCAATTTAGTAACAATTGGAGGTGGTGTAATAATGGGGGATCTATTAAATCATTTACAAAAATATAATCGAAGTTTTCCAATCGGACTTTCTAAACTTCCTGGAGCAGGCTATATACTTACTGGTGGAGTAAGCCCGCTCAGTAGAACCTACGGATTAGCAATTGATAATATTGAATCAATAAAAGGTTTCTTGGGTAATGGCACATTTATTTCTTTAAAAAAAAATCAAATAAATCCAGAAGAACAATTGATATGGGAAGCAATTAAAGGCGCAGCACCCTTCTTTTCAATTATTACCGAAATAGAACTTAAGACTATCCAATCTAATTCAATTAAGGTTATTGAAGGATTTGTAAATCTAAATGAACTTACAGAAATAATAAAACTATCAGAGGAATTTCCAGAAAATATTAGTCTTCAATGGATTTATGCCCAAAAAATTTACATATATATTTTTGCTGAACTCAAAAATAATTTAGAGGATAAAAGAACAGAAGAATGCCTAATGCCTCTAGACAAATTCCCTACTCTAGAAAGACAATTTTATGAAAACTTTAACAAAATAAATTTCTTCCCTAAGGAATTGAATTTATATGAGCTGAATGCAAATAACCATTCTGAGGTAATTAGTCTTCTTGGAGAAAATTTAAAAAATGATATTCCAATTTTCATAAAATGTTTGGATGAAATAATGGATAATAAACCTAATAATTCCTGCTACATTGCTTCTCAACAATTAGGTTGCAAAACTAAAAAGTTAAATCATGGCTCAAGCTTTTTTGTTCATAGAAAAAGCACTTGGAAACCATGGATATATGCATCATGGAAAAAAAATGATCTTCAAGAAAAAGAAGTCGCTTTGGAATGGATTTATAAATCGTGGAGCAAGCTAAAAAAGTTTTATCCAAATATTCACTTAGCCCAATTACATAATCATTTGAATTCTCATAATGAAGAAATTACATTAGCCTTTGGAGATAGAATAAATGAATTAAAAACTTTAAAGAATATTTTTGACCCACAAGGTATTTTGCCTCCTTTATGAGGTAACTTCTTAATTATAAAGAAACTTAAAATGTCAAATTTCTCAAGATATTTATCTAAAAATTGGTTAGATGATCCAAAGTCAAATATCCTCTCAGGCTTAGTTGTTGCTTTTGCAATGATCCCAGAAGCAATTGCTTTTTCAGGTATAGCTGGTGTAGATCCTAAAGTTGGCCTTTTTGGTGCATTTTGCTTATCTATAACAATTGCGATTGTTGGAGGAAGAAGGGGGATGATCACTTCAGCTACAGGTTCAACAGCTCTTTTGATGACTGGACTTGTTGCTTATGGAGAATCACAAGCTCCTGGATTAGGAGTCCCATATCTTATTGCAGCTGGAATATTAACTGGAATTTTCCAAATTCTTTGGGGATATTTAAGACTTGCCTACCAAATGCGATTCGTGCCAACGGGAGTATTAAGTGGATTTGTAAATGCACTGGCGCTTTTAATATTTCAGGCGCAACTACCTCAGTTAGGAATAGGTATTAAAGAATCAAAAGGATTAATTGAACAAACTTTGAGTCAGTATCCAGTTAACTCTCAGATCCCAGTAGTTTGGATTCTTGTAATCCTAGGATTAATAATTATCTATGGGCTTCCAAAAATTACAAAAGTAGTCCCATCTCAACTTATCGCGATAGTAGTAATTACTCTCATAAGCATATTCTTGAATCTAGATGTCCCGACAGTTAGTGATTTGGGTAAATTACCTGATGGGTTACCAAGTATTTCTCTTCCTTTTGGATCAATAGAAAATGGGAAAGTACCTTTTAGTCTTGAAACATTAGGAATTATTTTACCGACTTCACTTGCAATATCTCTCGTGGGTTTAATGGAAACCTTTTTAACTCAAGACATTTTAGACGATGTAACTGATACAAGTTCTAATAAAAATAAAGAAGCAAGAGGACAGGGAATCGCAAATATTGTGGCATCCTTATTTGGTGGAATGGCAGGATGTGCCTTAGTTGGGCAATCTGTTATGAATACTGAAAATGGTGGTAAATCTAGATTATCAACTCTCTCCTCAGGTATATCTCTCCTAATTATGATTATCCTATTGAAGTCTTGGATTGGAGCAATACCAATGGCTGCTTTAGTAGCAATCATGATAACGATTGCGATAAGTACAGCAGATATAAATGGATTAAAAAATATTAGAAAGATACCTAAAAGTGATACTGCAGTAATGCTTATGACTTTTGCGGTTACAATGCTGACAAAACCTCATAATCTTGCACTTGGAGTTATTGCTGGAGTTGCATTAGCTGCAATCCTTTTCAGCAGAAAAGTCGCGAAAGTTATAACTGTCTCAAGAGCTAAAGAAAATAATTTGACTACCTACAAAGTAAAAGGACAATTATTTTTTGTAAGTAAAATTTATTTCTTACAAGGATTTGATATTCATGAACATCCAGAAAATATTTTAATTGATATGTCTTTAGCTCATATTTGGGATCAAAGTGGCGTGGTTGCTCTTGAGCAAATTATTAGAAAATTCCAGAATGGTGGTTCTAAAGTTGAAATTGTAGGATTAAATAAAGAAAGTCTTAACTTATTTGAAAGACTAGGTGGTATGGAAAGCGCTCATTAAAAAAGTTAATTAAGACTAACTTGTTGATAACAGAACCAAAGCCATTGTTGAAAAAGCAAATTCCTATGAGACCTCCAGGCGGTTTTTGAACTATTTGGATCAAAATTTTTAGGAGGAGGAACATCTCCCTTTTCTTTGTCTCTTTCAATTTCACTAATAATTCTATGCACCGTATATTCAGGATGACCTAAATGCATAAGTTGTTTTTGATCATTAGATTCAAATATTGTATATCCAACGTTTTCTCCATAAGCCAACAAATTCAATTTCCCTTCTTTTTGGGCTTTCTCCATTTCCAAATCTGGTAATCCAGCAAATCTACTTTGAGGACAAATAAATTCATCATCTTGTGTACCCATCAAAGGGTGTCCAGGAACAAGACTTTTTAAAGGGAATACCCCAAATAATTTCCTATCAAAAACTTTCTTTTCGACCCCTGCCAAATAAGCCAGCGCAAAGCCAGCCCAACATAATCCAAGAGTACTCGCACAAGAATTTCTGGCTTCATTTACAATTTTTACAAATTCGTCCCAATACTTAACCTCCTCAAAGGCTAGATGTTCAATAGGTGCTCCAGTAATAATGATTCCATCTAACGGTTCTGGATTATTTGCTTCTTCCCAAGTAATGTACAGATTATTCAGATGATTAAGATCCCATGTTTTATAAGAGTGAGTTTTAAGCTTTATCCAAACTGGCTCAATTTGAAGGGGAGATAAACCAAGTGGATGTAGCAAATTAAATTCATACTGCTTGCCAAGAGGCATGATATTTAAAATACCAATCCTAAGAGGACGTATATCCTGTCTTTTTGCCAATTCTGGTTCGATCCAAGATATATGATTTTTCTCAACATCACTAATCTTGTGATAGTTACTAGGAATTATTAAAGCCAATAAATCTCCTTTCCTATGTGATTTGTGAAAGTGCTTGTTCGAAATCTGCTTTTATATCATCAATATGCTCAATTCCTACAGAAACTCTTACCATAGTCGGAGTAACACCTGCAGAAAGTTGTTCTTCTTCAGATAATTGCTGATGAGTTGTTGAAGCAGGATGAATTACTAATGTTTTTGAATCCCCTACGTTAGCAAGGTGGCTCGCTAATTTTAAGGAATCAATAAACTTTACTGCATTTTCATAACCCCCATTGAGAGAGAACATAAGCATGCATCCCATTCCCCTTCCAGTAGTATATTTTTTAGCACTAGAGTAATATGGATCAGATTCTAGGCCAGGATAATTAACACTACTTACATTAGAATTAGAATCAAGCCATTTTGCTAATTCAAGAGCATTAGAAGTTTGTCTTTCTATTCTTAAACTGAGAGTTTCCAAACCCTGCAATAGCAAGAAAGAATTAAAAGGACTTTGAGCTGATCCCCAGTCTCTGAGGCATTCAAGTCTTGCTCTTAACGCAAAAGCTATATTTCTATTATCAGGTACTCCCAAAGATTTGCAGATATCACTACCGAAACCAAAAGCATCCCAATGAACGAGCCCATGATAAGCAGCGCTTGGCTCACTCATTAGTGGAAATTTACCATTTCCCCAATCGAAGGTTCCGGCATCAACAATAACTCCTCCGATACTTGTTCCATGTCCACCGATCCATTTTGTTGCACTTTCCACAACAACATCGGCTCCAAAATCAATTGGTCTTATTAAAGCACCACCAGCACCAAGGGTATTATCCACTATTAAGGGAATTCCATTTTCCTTCGCCAAAGCAGAGAGTCCCTCAAAATCTGGGATGTTGAATCGAGGATTTCCCATTGATTCAACATATATTGCTTTGGTTTTATCATCAATTTTATTTCTAAAACTATCGATACTATCGCCATCTGCAAATTTAACTTCAATTCCTAATCTTGGAAATTGTACTTTAAATTGATTGTAGGTCCCACCATATAGAAAAGAAGTAGAGACAAAATTATCCCCTGCAGTCATACAGTTCACTATTGCCAAGAATTGAGCAGCTTGACCTGAGGATGTTGCAAGTGCTGCCATACCTCCCTCCAAAGCTGCCATCCTTTTTTCGAAGACATCTGTGGTGGGGTTCATAAGTCGAGTATAAATATTTCCAAATTCTTTTAATCCAAAAAGATTTGCTCCATGCTCTGCATTATCAAAGACATAAGAACTGGTTTGATAGATTGGTACAGCTCTAGAGTTTGTAGTTGGATCAGGAACTTGGCCTGCGTGTAACTGAAGTGTCTCGAACTTTTGGTTGGTCAAAATTTTTAAATAATCCTATTATCTATTTAACTTAGAAAATTCAAAAAAAAAAACAAAAAAAAGATAAATATTTATAAATCCTTTTTTAATGAGGGGTAATTATCTTTCATATATTTACTCAAATCCTCTTTTATCGCAGATCTGAGTTTCTCAATATTTGCATATTCAATTATTGGAAAAGTTTTATTAGCCTCAGGATCTTTTTCAGTTATTGATTTCCAATTCTTACCAACATCCTTTCCAGAGTTGTTTAAAACTTCATCAAAGTTGAAAACCTTTTCATTACTTATAGCATCAAATTCGCTAAAAGCTTTATTTATAAGCTCTTTTCTATTTTCGTATAGATTCTTAGCTTTTAAAGTATCTGGAAGACCCATAACTGGTTGTAATTCCTTAAGAAGTTTTATTTCCTCTTCAATTAAAAGTGTCCAAACACCATATTTATTTTTTGGAAGATTAAAATTACTAAAAATATTAATCTCATCGAGGTAAAAATTTAACCATCGATAATAAGATTTTTCTTCAATAGTTTTTTTAACGGATATCTTTTTATTTTGGATCTTTGGGAGTAACTTTTCTGCCTTCTTTAAAAACTGTCTGTCTTCTCTTTCTAAATTTATTAATCCCCATCTTTGACTGTAATCCCATAAATCTTCGTATCTTGTTAAGTCTTCTTGATTCCAACCAAGAGCTTTAAGTTCATGAGAACGATGAGTTAATTCCTTTTTCAAAAAAAACCTTTTAAACCATAATAATTCTAACCCTGCAATCAAGATTAGTAAATAAATTAAGAACTTTGCTTTCTATCAAATTAGAAA
>CACIWI010000019.1 GCA_902590355.1 uncultured Prochlorococcus sp. | reverse complement strand
GCAAAAACCACTAAGCTTTTTTTTAAGAGCTTCATTGATAGATTTATCACTTCGGCATACAAGTAAATCTGGCTGAATTCCAATTGATCTTAATTCTTTCACTGAATGTTGTGTTGGTTTAGTTTTTATTTCGCCAGAGGTTTTGATGTAAGGAAGTAATGTTACGTGTATGTATGCAACATCGTTACTATTAACATCATTTTTGAATTCTCTTATTGCCTCTAAAAAAGGTAGAGATTCAATATCACCAACTGTTCCACCAATTTCAGTAATAATAATATCTGCATTGCTGTTAGCTGCTACTCTATGAATCCTTTCTCTAATTTCTCCCGTAATGTGAGGTATTACTTGCACAGTTCCACCGTTATAATTACCTCTTCTTTCTTTATTTATAACTGCTTGATAAATAGATCCCGTAGTCACACTATTTAATCTAGTCATTGCAGTATCAGTAAATCTCTCATAGTGACCTAAATCTAGATCGGTTTCAGCTCCATCTTCGGTTACAAATACTTCCCCATGTTGGAAAGGGCTCATTGTTCCTGGATCAACATTTAGATATGGATCTAGTTTTAATATTGAAACACTATATCCTCTAGACTTTAATAATCTTCCTAAACTTGCAGCTACAATCCCTTTACCAATGCTAGAAACTACTCCTCCAGTGACAAATACAAATTTTGACATTAAATATTTTTAATTAAGCACAGCCTCCTTATATTTTATTTAAACAAAAAACTTTTAGAACATCCATATGCATTCTTATTCATCAATTGTTATTTCAATATCTAATTCTTTTAATTGTGATTCAGAGACATTGGAAGGTGCATTCGTGAGAAGACATTTTGCTTGTTGATTTTTTGGAAAAGCAATGGTCTCTCTGATTGAATCTGCACCAATGATAAGCATGGTAATACGATCTAATCCAAACGCTATTCCACCATGAGGAGGAGCACCCATTTCTAAGGCTTCTATTAAAAATCCAAATTTTTCATCAATCTCTTTATCAGTAAGTCCTACCGTTTTCAGAACCTCTCTTTGTAAGTTCGCCTCATGAATACGTAAAGATCCACCTCCTAACTCCAATCCATTGAGAACTAAGTCATAAGCATTTGCTGTAGAGCTCTCAATTTCTTTTTTCAAGTTTTCAGAATCTTTAGATTTTATCTTTTTTGGAGAACAAAAAGGATGATGTAAAGCTTCATATCTATTTTCATCTTTATTTCTCTCAAACATAGGGAAGTCAGTTACCCATAAGAAATTCCATTTGCTTTTATCAATGAGATTTAATTCTTTAGCGATATATTGTCTAACCCTATCTAATGACTGATTGACAATTTGTTTATCTCCAGCACCTAAGAGGATTAAGTCTCCATCTTTTGCTTCTGTGATTTTTAAAATATCAGCTATATGCTCTTCACTTAAATTATTTTTAATTGCCCCAATAGTCTCGAGCTCATCTCCTTTGACCCTTATAAAGGCTAAACCACCAGCTCCTGCATCTTGCGCTACTTGGAAAATATCACCTCCTGGTTTAATTCTTACGTTGCTAATACTTGAATTACCTCCTTTGACTGTTATAGATTTTATGTAACCTCCAGACTTAATTGCCTTGGTGAAAATATTAAATCCAATATCACCTAATACTCTTCCTAAATCTTTCAATAACATTTGATATCTAGTATCTGGTCTATCAGTGCCGTAATTATCCATTGCTGCCTGCCATGTCATTCTTGGAAAAGCATTATTAAAATTAATATTTAACACTTCTTTCCATATTCTTTTTATGAGACTTTCATTAAAAGAAATTATTTCTTCTTCACTAATAAAGCTCATCTCAATATCTAATTGAGTAAACTCTGGCTGTCTATCTGCCCTTAAGTCTTCATCACGGAAACATTTTGCGATTTGATAATACTTATCTAAGCCACCAACCATTAAAAGTTGTTTAAATAGTTGTGGGGATTGAGGTAAAGCAAAAAATTCTCCATTTGAAAGACGTGCAGGAACAAGAAAATCGCGAGCGCCTTCAGGAGTTGACTTTGTAAGTAATGGGGTCTCTACTTCTGTAAATCCAAAATTATCAAGAAATTCTCTAGCAACTTTAATAATTTTATGTCTTGTTTTTAAATTTTCTAGTAATTTTCCCCTCCTTAAATCAAGGTATCTATATTTTAATCTGAGTTCCTCTTTTGTATTTTCATAATCATGTACAGATACTGGGAAAGGTAAGTTATTTTTAATTTGGTTGAGAATTTGCAAATCTTTAACCTTAAGCTCTATCTCTCCAGTACTTAAATTTGTATTTATGGAATCTTTGGGCCTTTCATTAATAATTCCGCTAACCATTATTACTGTTTCATTTCTTAGAGTTTCTGCCTGTTTAAATAGATCTGCACCATCATCGGGGCTAATTGTTATTTGTAGGAATCCACTATGGTCTCTTAAATCAATAAAAATTACACCACCATGATCTCTTCTTCTATCTACCCATCCGCATAAATTAACTAATTTACCAATATCTGTATTATTGAGTTCTTCACAAGTTTTGTTTCTCATCTAAGTATGATTTATTTATCAATAACTTATAATAATTCTTTAAGGGTAAATTTAGTTAATAATTCTTTTTATAAAACGCTCTTTTTGTTATAACCCCGTTAAATTTTTTGCCTCTTATTAATATTTCAACTTCATTATTTATGAAGGCATGCGAATTATTGATGTATGCAAAAGCTATAGCTTGTTGTTTAGTTGGAGACCAACTGCCGCTAGTAATAGTTCCAATATTCTCTTCACCTTTAAGCACTGCGCAACCTTTTCTTCCTATTGCTTTACCTTTTATAGAGAGACCAACTAACTTTTTTTGAATACCTAATCTCGACTGCTCTTCAAGAACTCTTCTTCCAAAGAATTCGTGATTATTTTCTAGATGTACTAGCCATCCTAACCCTGCTTCATATGGAGAAGTTTCTTCATTTATGTCTTGGCCATAAAGATGCATGCCAGCTTCAAGTCTAAGAGTATCTCTAGCTCCTAGACCACAAGGTGCAACATTTTTGGAAATTGAGAAATCCCATAAATTAATTGCTGCTTTTTTAGATAAAAGTATTTCTAGACCATTTTCCCCCGTATAGCCTGTCTTTGAAAAGAAAATTTTTTCCTTAGGAGAAATATGTTCAAAAATTTTATATTCACATCCAAAGTTAGGGATATGTGAGATCGAAGATTCAATCCATTCTTCAAATAAAACGAATGAGTTTTTTCCCTGTAGTGCTAAAAGTACTTTGTCTTTTTTAAAGTTTGTGATCGAAATTTCAGACATATTTAAATTATTTTTTATCCACTGAAAATCTTCTTCATATCTACTAGCATTAACTATTAATAATAATTCTGATATGTCATTTTCTTGTATACCAAGGTCATAAATTATTAAGTCATCTATTATTCCTCCTTTATCATTGAGCATTACTGTATAAATCCCCTGACCTTCACAAAAGGAGTATAAATTAGTAGGAAAAAGTTTTTGAATATAATCCTTAGGATTGATTCCCTTGATAGAAATCACACCCATGTGAGAAATATCAAATAATCCTGCTGAATATCTAACTGATTCATGCTCTTTAATTAATCCTGAAAATGATATGGGCATTTCCCAACCTGCAAAATCCACTAATTTTGCATTGGATTCAACATATTTTGAATAAAGAGGACTTTTTAGCAAATCCATGAAATATTTAGTTTGTATTTAGTATTTTTACACTGTAGTTTAGAAATTTTTTATTGCATATTTTCTAATGACAAAATTAAGCTTCTAAGTACTTTGGCTGCAACTATGCTACTCACTCCGCTTTTATCAATTTCTGGAGATAATTCAACAATATCTGAACCCACGATTCTAAGGTCTTTTAAAGTTTTCAGTATTTCTTCAAAATCATTCCAAAAAAATCCTCCCGGTTCTGGAGTGCCCGTCCCTGCTAACAAACTGGGATCAAACCAATCTAAATCTATTGTTAAATAGATTGGAGACTTAGCGTATGGTAGAAGAGCTTGTTTTAACTCATGTGCATTTCCGCCTGGACAAAAGTTAACTAATTGGTTGTTGTTATGCATAATTTCAAATTCTTCCTTAGTCCCACTTCTAATTCCTACTTGAAAAATTTTCTTTTCAGGTAGCACTTCTAAGCATCTTTTCATAGTACAAGCATGACTATGTTCATTGCCTATATATGATTCTCTTAAATCTGCATGAGCATCAAGTTGAACCAATATCAAATCTGGATATTTTTTTACTAATGCTTCAATAGCACCTCTTGTAATAGAGTGTTCGCCTCCAAGCATAATAGGACTAAGGCGTTTACTAATTAAATAATTTGTTGCTGATTTAACCGATTCAATAACGGATTTTGAGTCATTTTTAGCAATTAGTATTGACCCAAAATCAACATACATAATATCCTCTAAGTCTTTTTTTATTTTTGGACAATATGTTTCTAAACAAGAACTGACTTGTCTTATTGCTTCTGGACCAAATCTTGCTCCTGGTTTAAACGAACATGTCCCGTCATAATTCACTCCAAATATACCAATTGAGCATTTTTCAGGACTTCTTTTTGCTCCCATATAAATTGCATTTTCGTTATCAAATAAATTTTTTGTCATCTTTTGAATCTAGTTCTTTTACAATTTTATTAGGCATCATTTTGAATGCTGCATTTTGAAAATTTAAATTCCAAATTTCACATCCTTTTTCTATTTTTACGACTTCATCATAATTTTGCTTTGATAAATTTAGATCTTCTGAAGAAGCAAATGTCCAACTCCAAATCCCGCTTGGATATATAGGCACAAAGGAATACATAGTATCAGAAACTTTAAATATATTTTTTAGGCTTTTCAAAATATTTATGTGAATATTTTTGAAAGATTCAGGAGATTCGCTTTGCGTTGCTAATATCCCCCTTGATGTAAGTATTCTTTTACATTCTTTATAAAAAGAATCTGAAAATAATAAATTTGAAAATTCTGAGGGATCTGAACAATCTATAAAAATAACGTCGTAAAAATTATCTATTGTTTTTTTTACCCATTTAACACCATCATCAATATGTATTTCTAATCTTTTGTCATTCCATGCTTCGCCTCCAATTTCTTTTAAGTACTTTTTAGATATTTTGATTACCTCCTCATCAATTTCTACTAGATCAATTTTTGATATTTGAGAATATTTAATACATTCTCTTAAAGTACCACCATCACCCCCGCCAATAATTAGTACATTAGATTTTTCGTCAATTCTACTTAATGCAGGATGCACAAGACACTCATGATAATATTTCTCGTCTTTTAATGATGTCATCCAGCAATTATCTAACATTAATGCTTTACCATAATATTCATTTTCAATAACAATAATTTCTTGATATGTTGAGGTTTTTTTAATTAAAATTTTCCCACTAAGCCCGAATCTTGAGCCTTTATGATACTCATCTACCCATGTTGAATTATTTGTCATTTGCTTTTAGGAATTTTCCCCGCCAGTTTTTGTTTGGCTATTTGCCAAAGCCGTTGAAAGTCTTTGGGAGTTTGTTTTTTAATATTATCTCCTGCATGCTCTTCGACGATTGAAAATCTGTTTAAAAATTTTATATTAGTTTTTTGAAGAGCTGATTCAGGATTGATCTTTAAAAAGTTTGAGAGATTAAGAAGGGTAAAGTAAATATCCCCAAATTCATTTTTTATCTCTGAATCATTTTTACTTTTAATTGCTTCTTTTAATTCATTAATCTCTTCTTCTAACTTTTTAAAAATCTCATCAGTACTTTCCCACTTGAAACCATATTCTTTAACAACATTTGTGATTTTAACTGTTCCAACCGTTGGCGGTAAATTTTTAATTTTCAAATTTAAATTACTACTAATTGAAGATTTCATATAAGGTGCTTCTTTTTCTGAATTTTTTATATTTCCCCAAATCTGTTGTGATTTTTTTAGTGATACTTTTTCTTTTTTGTTAAAAATATATGGATGTCTATTTATAATTTTCTTGTTTAGATTTTTTATAACATCACTTAGTGTAAATTCTTTTTCTTCGTAACCGATTTCAGCATGAAGCATTACTTGTAATAAAAGATCTCCTAACTCCTCACATATGTTATTTTTATTTTTTTCATATATCGCATCTATAAATTCATTACTTTCTTCATACAAAAATGGGATCAACGATACATGAGACTGTATTTTTTGCCATGGGCAGCCCCAAGTTCTATCTTTTAACGCTTTGATATTAGATATTAAAATTTTAAAATTATTTATAGTCTCTAAATCGGAATTGTTTTCCAATTGATATCTATTGTTTGAGGACATAGGATATATTTTATTAATTAAATTTTGCCTCAATCATGAAATATTTAAATACTTAGTATAAATTTTTCAACTTCATCTATTAGAATGATCTATTATAAGGGCGATTAGCTCAGCGGTAGAGCGCCTGCCTTACAAGCAGGATGTCCCTGGTTCGAACCCTGGATCGCCCATTTATTATTTTTCTAATGACTGAGATCGTCAATCTTTCAATCAGTCAAAACGCTGCTTCAGAACTATCTAGGCAAGCTTCTTTTGGAGGTTCTCCAGGAAAAATGTCGATTGATTTGGTAGAGGATAAAAATTGTTCAGAAGGATGGATACATATTAAATTAAGGCCGGGTACATGTAATGGATCCCCTATTTCAAGAACTGAAGGAGTAACTTTATATGCGGATGTAAAAAAGTTTAATTTACTGAAAGATTTAAAATTAGATTATTACGGTGATTTGAGCGGTGGTGGATTTCTTATTTCAACACCAAAAAATGCAAAACGTTGTTCCTGTGGTTCTGGCTTCAAACTTTTGTAGAGTGGATATGTCTTTTTTTGCAAACTAATATTATTTTCATTAATTGGCTGCTCTCAAGATAAAATAAACAAAAAGTTTATTGAAATAAAATTTGCATATGACAGAGATGAATGATCAATTATCTTTAGAAAATTATTCACCTTTTGAAGTAGAGAAAAAGTGGCAAGAAAAATGGGAAAGTCTAAAGGCGTTTAGTCCTAACCCTCAGGATGATGGGGAGCCTTTTTGTGTTGTTATTCCGCCACCAAATGTAACTGGATCTTTGCATATGGGGCATGCATTTAATACGGCTTTGATAGATGTTGTAGTACGTTTTCAAAGACTTTTAGGTAAGAATGTTTTGTGTTTACCGGGAACTGATCATGCTTCAATAGCTGTTCAAACTATTCTCGAAAAACAATTAAAAAGTGAAGGCAAAACAAGTGAGGATATTGGAAGGGATGAATTTCTTAAAAGAGCATGGAACTGGAAAGAAAAAAGTGGTGGAAGAATAGTTTCTCAATTAAAAAGGATAGGATATTCAGTTGACTGGACTAGAGAAAGATTTACGCTTGATCAAAAATTAAATGAAGCAGTTATTGAGGCTTTTAATATTCTCTATAAAAAGAATTTAATTTATAGAGGCGAATATTTAGTTAATTGGTGCCCTGAATCGCAATCTGCCGTAAGTGATCTTGAAGTTGAAATGCAAGAAGTAAATGGTCATTTATGGCATTTTAAATACCCTTTAATTTCTGAAAGTGGTGAACAGTTAGATAAGTACTTAGAAGTTGCAACAACAAGACCAGAAACTCTATTGGGTGATACTGCTGTAGCAGTTAATCCTGATGATGATAGATATAAAGAATTTATTGGTGTCAAAGTAAAAGTCCCTTTCGTTGATAGAGAAATACCTATTATCGCTGATTCACATGTTGATAAAGATTTTGGTACGGGTTGTGTGAAGGTTACTCCAGCCCATGATCCAAATGATTTTGCAATAGGAAAAAGGCATAATTTAAAACAGATTAATGTAATGAACAAAGATGGAACGTTAAATATTAATGCAGGTATTTTTCAAAATTTAGATAGATATGAGGCTAGAAAGAAAATTATCAAAGAATTGGATAAATTAGGCCTTTTGACAAAGATAGAGGATTATAAACATACTGTTCCTTTTTCTGATAGAGGTAAGGTTCCAATTGAACCTTTATTGTCAACACAATGGTTTTTGAAAATGGATGATATATCGCAAAGATGTCTTAATGAAATTGATTCTAAAAAACCATCTTTTATTCCTTCACGCTGGGAGAAAGTTTATAAGGATTGGTTAGAGAATATTAATGATTGGTGTATCAGTCGGCAATTGTGGTGGGGGCACCAAATACCAGCATGGTATGTTTTAGATGAATCTCAAGACTCAATAGAACAAAATACACCATATATTGTTGCAAGAAATGAAGAAGATGCCTTAATCGAAGCTAATAAAAAATTTGGATTAAATATTAAATTGGTTCGTGATAAGGATGTTTTGGATACATGGTTTTCAAGTGGTTTATGGCCTTTCTCAACTCTTGGTTGGCCAAATATAAATGATCCGGATTTTCAAAAATGGTATCCAAATAATGTTCTTGTTACTGGTTTCGATATTATTTTCTTCTGGGTGGCCAGAATGACAATGATGGGGAATACTTTTACGAATAATATTCCTTTTAAGGATGTTTATATTCATGGTCTAGTTCGAGATGAAAACAATAAAAAAATGAGTAAAAGTTCAGGTAATGGTATTGATCCAATACTATTAATTGATAAGTATGGTTCTGATGCTCTGCGATTTGCTTTAATTCGAGAAGTTGCAGGAGCTGGACAAGATATCCGGCTTGATTTTGATAGAAAAAAAGATACCTCTTCAACTGTTGAAGCTTCAAGAAATTTTGCGAATAAATTATGGAATGCAACTAATTTTGTGTTAATTAATAAAACTTCTAACGATAATGATTCGCTTAATGAGAGTGATGAAACTTCTTTAGAGTTATGTGATAAGTGGATTTTATCGAAATTGAATCAGGTAAATATAAAAGTCGTTGCTTTGTTGAAAGAATATAAATTGGGAGAATCTGCGAAACTTCTATATGAATTTACATGGAATGATTTTTGTGACTGGTATGTAGAATTTGCTAAACAAAGGTTTAATAATAAAGAGACTAATAATAGACAAGTATCTGAAAAGGTTTTAATAAAAGTGCTCAATGATATTCTTGTGATGATTCATCCTTTTATGCCGCACATTACTGAAGAACTTTGGCATGTACTTCAACTTAAATCAGATAAAGAATTATTATCTCTTCAAAAATGGCCAACCCAAGAAAATAAATTTGTTGATAATAAGCTTGATAATTCCTTTGAACAACTCTTTGAAATTATTAGATTGATTAGAAATTTGAGAGCTGAATTAGGCCTCAAGCCATCAGAAAAAGTTCCTGTTTACTTGATTTCAGATAATGATGAATTGAATGATTTTCTAAAAATTTTAGTTGATGATATTCAAACCTTAACTAAATCTTCTGAAGTATTTATTTTTAAACCTAATGCTGTTGATAAAAAAGAGTTTGCTAAATCTTTTTCTGGGATAATTAGTGATTTAGAGGTTTACTTACCTTTTCAGGATTTTGTAAATATAGATGCATTAAAGGAAAGGTTAAACAAGGATCTAAAAAAGGTGACTATTGAGTTGGATAATTTAAATAATAGATTATCTAATAAAAATTTCGTGGATAAGGCTCCAAAAGATATTGTTGATGAATGTAGATTTAAATTAAATGAGGGTACGATACAAATGGAGAGAATTACAAAAAAACTCGAACTTTTGAATTGAGAATGAATATATTTTTTGAAAATATTTATAATTTGTCTTTTTTTTTTAATACTGGAATTGGGATATTTTCGTTTGTTTGCATTTATATTTTAATTGTTTTATTAATACTCCCAGCTTCTTGGTTATCCTTATTATCAGGTTTTTTATATGGCTCATATTTAGGATCAATTATCGTTTTTTTCTCCGCTTCCTTAGGAGCATCAGTTTCTTTTTTTGTATCAAAAAGTTTTTTTGCAAAAAAGCTAAAAAATCTTTTCAGTCGTTATCCAAAATTAAGTGTTATGGAAAAAGTAGTAGAAAAAGGCGGACTTAAATTAATTTTTTTAGCAAGATTATCTCCGATATTTCCCTTCAGTATTCTTAATTATTTTTATGGTTTGAATAATGTTAAATTTCGAGATTTCGCTATTGGTCTTCTTGGAATAATTCCAGGAACTTTTCTTTATTGCTCAATAGGTAGTTTGGCAAAAAATATCCAGGAGCTAGAAAATGTCCAATCACCAAATAATTTATATATGACTATCGTTGGAATTATTTCAACTTTTTTAGTTGTATATTTCTCAGCTAAATATTCCAGGGAATATTTTGAAAAATCCTAAGAATTTACTCTTTAATATTCCAATCTCTAATGGATGCAATTAAGATAAACCACAAAAGTCTAAATTTACCTAGTAGAGTTTTGTTTGCTTCTAATTCGATATATTTTGCTTGTCCACAAGGTGTTTTTATGAATTTGAAAACTGTTTTCTTCGTCATAAGTCTCTCTAAAATTCCTAATAATTATTCTTACATTTTATAGCCAAGATTTTTTTTTACTTAAAAACAACATTTTTCATAGAATACTTTGTGGAATATTATTTTTTAAAATTTAAACTTTTTCTCCAGCTTTAAATCCTCTAAAGCATTTGAATCTAGGAAATCTCAGACTAAAAGCTACCGCATCCTTGGATTTAGTTTTAGCATCAGCTCTGATTTCTACAAGTTGACCAATAAGTTGATTCCGTTTTGACCAATATTCTTCACGCTGGATATCACTAAATCCGCTTCCACAACTAAGACTGTATTCATGCCCATCATCTTCACCTTCTACTAGTACAGCTCCTAGTCTACCTTTATTGCGACCTGTGCCTTCCTCAACAGATACAACCTTTAAAGTGACTTCAATGAAAGGTTTTGCTTTTAACCAACTGTGTGTTCTTTTACATTCATACATTGCATCAGGATCTTTAATCATTACTCCTTCATATCCGCCCTCCACAGCAGATTTATTCAGCTCTACAAATCTTTTTTGTCCCTCATTGGTGTCGAGGTCTACATTTTCCCAGTCAAGTGTTTTTATATGTCTAAGAAGTAAAGAATGTTTTGCTACCCATTCTTTTACTAATAAACTTCTTGCTGTTTGACTAGTGTTCCATCGCCCTTTTTGGAAGTCTTCAAGGGGACATAAGTCAAATAGATGTAGAACTGCGTCTTTTGTTTGTTTGCCATCTTTTCTATGCACCTGTTTCATTAAATCTTGAAAGTTAGCGCTCATTACTTCACCATCTAGGACTAAGTCATGAGTTGCAGGATCTTTTTTTAAGACGTTTTCTATTTCTGAGATAATATGACCAAAATTATGGAATTGTTTCCCATTACGAGAAAACATTTCTACTTTATTTTTTCTAATAATAGTTAGGACGCGCACACCATCTAATTTGATTTCAATTTGCTTTTTCCCTATCATTTTTTTTTCATGATTTGCGCTGTCATGAGCTAAAGGACAAGAAAAAATAGGAATAGCATATTTGGGAAATTTCTTGGCCATCTTGTTGATTGTTTTTTCAGATACACCACATCTAAGATCTTTAATTAAAACTCGTCTATAAAAACCATTCCACTCTTCTTTTGTGGCAGATTCCATAGCCGTAATTATTGCATCGCGTGCAGCGTGACCAGTAAGTTCTCTTTGAATAAGCTTATTTGCTAATGCCCTAAAATCTTTCCATAAAAAATTTTCACTTTTTTCGTTATCTTTTTCAGGAACAATTTTTACACCAAAAGTTACCAACGGATCAAGTGCCATACGGATGCCCTCAAAAAAATCATCTAGACCTCGTTCCATTGCTTCTGAAATGATTTTTTCTTTATCTAATCTACTTGGGTGTAATTCTAGTTGATGTATTATCTCTTCTTTAAACAATTCTATTTGCCCCACAAGAAATTATTAATTCACTTTTGCTATTCTGTCTATTTTCCAATCATTGTCAGTTTTTGCGAAAGTAAAATCTAATGGGAGCTCATCTTGTTTATCTTCTGATTTTAAATTCAAAGTTATTATGATTTGATCTTCTTGTACTCTAGGTCTTCCTGATTTTAAATTTCTATATTTATTGAGGTTTAAACTAGCTAAAAATTTAAGAAAGTCTTGGCGCTTAACATGAGTTTTATAAGTTTTTGTAGTTAAACCATAAGCTGCATCAATTCTGCCAGCAGCTATTTGATCAAAAAACTTTCTTACTAATGGGTTAATTCCTCTGGCGCTTATAACTAATTTGACTGCATTAAAAGTCCAAAAAGAAACTAGTACAGCTCCGCCAACTAATAATGCTTTAATTCCAATATCTTTAACTAGTGTTGCATCCATGTTGATTTATGTTTTTTATTACTTTAAGAAAAGAAATCGTTTTTGATGGCTTTTTTTGTCAAAATAATACTAATTTTAATCGATAATGCCTGTAATTCCTCTTTTACCTTTATTTCATAAATTTAATAGCCAATATTTTGAAAATTCTCTAGCGGTTAATAATCAACCATTAGTAAAAGTTAGATGGAGTGATAATAGATTAAAAACTACTGCTGGTTTTTATAAAAGAAAACGAATTAATGGCCTTGTAGATTCTGAAATTATCTTATCGAAACCTATTTTGAGTAAATTATCTAATAGTGAAATAAACAGTACTTTATGTCATGAAATGATTCATGCATGGGTAGATAGGATATTAAAAAAAAATGAGATACATGGTCCAAATTTCTTAGAAAAGATGAATGAAATTAATGAGAAAGAGAAGAATTTTCAAATTTCTGTAAGGCACTCATTTCCTATTGAAAGGAGAGAATTAAAATACATAGGAACTTGTCAAAATTGTGGTGAGAAATTTTTCTACAGAAAAAGGATAAAGAATATTGCC
>CACIWI010000018.1 GCA_902590355.1 uncultured Prochlorococcus sp. | reverse complement strand
TGCTCCTGCCTTAATTTCTTTGGCATCAGGGTTCGCAGTAAGTGCATCTGAGATCAATACTTTTGATCTTGGTAAATTTTCAAATTCTAGTAATTTAGTATCTTTAGGTGATTTTAAATCTGATACTTTATTACCAGGAGATTGGGCTTACGATTCATTAAAGGATCTTACAAATAGTCCAAAATTTAATGGTAACTCTGTTACTCGTTTAGAAGCTGCTGCTGAATTAAACAATTTAATTGCAGGTGGCGAAGGCTTAATGAACGGAGCTGCAATAGGTAGGCTAAGTGATGAGCTTGGATCTGAATTGGCAATTATTAAAGGAAGAGTGGATGGCCTTGAAGCTCGTGTTAACGGACTTGAAGCCGGAGCTTTCAGTGAAACAACATCAGCATCATTTGGTGTAGATGCAATTCTTGAAGCATCTGATGGTGGTGGTAAATCAGAAGCTATAGGATTTCACTATGCTTGGGATATGAAAACAAAAACAAGTTTTACTGGTGATGACACATTAACTGTTGCTGCTGAGGCTGGTAATGGGGCTGGAACATCTGGAGGAGTTCTAGATTTCGGAGCTGGTACTGATAATGCAATAGAAATTAAGGATGTTAACTACAAATTCCCAATTGGTGACAACCTTACAATGAAAGTTGGAGATTCTCTTAAGATTAGTAAATCATTCAATCAAGCATGTTCATACGGAGCATTCACTGATGAGTTAAGCAACTGCGGAGACGGTAAAGCTCACAATGTTGGTGGAGACATTTCTGCTTCAGGAGAATATGATTTTGACAATGGATTCACATTTTCAGCAGGAGTTTCAGGTAAGAAAAATGCAACCGAGCTTCTTACAAAAGAAAACCCTGGTATCTGGGCTTTAAACGCAGCTTATGAAGCAGACACTTATGGATTATCAGTTGCTTATGCAAGCGATGTTGATAACGCATATTGGGGGGTAAATGGTACTTATGATTTTGACCAATTTGCTGTAAGTGCTGGAATGGGAATTAAAAACCCAGATAATGGTTCTGAAGAAACCTCATGGATGGCTGGTGTAACCTTGCCTGAAGTAGGTATTGGAGAAGTTAACATCGGTATTGGAACTGATGGCACATTTACAGATGCCGAAACTGAATTGCTAATTTACGAAGCAAGTTATGGTTTTGACTTAGCTGATAACATTGGCATGACTGTCGGTGCATTCATTCAAGAAAAAGCGACAGGAACAGATGACATAACAGGTGTAGCTACAACTGTTAGTTTTAGTTACTAAATTTATTCATTTAACCTAAAATCTTTAAATTCTAAAGACCTGCAATAAGCAGGTCTTTTTTTTTACTTTTTATTCTTAATCTTATTTAAATTAACCTAACCTTAATATTTTTATTTTTTTTTCTTAACTTTTTAAAGGGAATATAAATATGTGTTTTCTTACGCACTAAATGAAAAAAACCCTAGCTGCTGCAAGTTTTTCAGCATTACTTGCAATTGTCGCCTCCTCTACAAGTAGCGGATTTGCAAATTGGAATACAAAATATTGGGCAAATGAAAAAAATTTCAACAGAATTTCATCTTTCAATGTAAGTGACAATTTACCAAAGGGATCAAAATCTACAACCAAAACTTCTTCTGAAGTAGTTACTGCATCAGAAGATGGTAAGACTTTGATGTATACAGATAGTGATTTAGGAGTAGTAGGTCTAGTTGACATCTCAGATCCTGCAAGGCCAAAAGCATTGGGAATTGTTGAACTTGAAGCAGAACCAACTGGAATTGCAGCACTTGGAAACAATGCTTATATAGGTTCAAATACATCTGAAAGTTATACAAATCCTTCAGGAGCAATAGTTCAATACAATTTAGAAACAAGAAAAGCAGTAAAAGAATGTGATTTAGGTGGGCAGCCTGATAGCGTTTTTGTTTCACCAGACGGAACATTTCTAGCTGTCGCTATAGAAAATGAGAGGGATGAAGAATATAAAAATGGAGTTATCCCTCAAATTGATGACAATGGCGTTCAAATTAATCCTGCAGGTTATGTTTCTCTTGTGAAGTTAAACAAAAGAGGAAAAATACAATGTAACTCAATTAAAAAAGTAGATTTAACAGGCTTATCCGAAATAGCTCCTTTTGATCCCGAACCAGAATTCGTTGCTATTAATGATCTTGGTGAAACAGTTGTCTCTCTTCAAGAAAACAACCATCTTGCAGTAATTGATAAAGATGGAAATGTAATATCACATTTCTCGGCAGGAGTTGTAAAACAAATGGCAGGAATGGATACAAAGAAAGATGGGGCACATAAATTTAAAAGCAAACTAAAGAATGTAAGAAGAGAACCCGATGGTCTTACTTGGATTGATAATGACCATTTTGCAACAGCAAATGAAGGCGATTACAAGCATATTGATCCAAATCAGGCAAAAAGAGGTGGTTCAAGATCCTGGACTATTTTTAAAAAAGATGGAACAGTAGTTTATGAAGATGCAAATAGACTAGAAAGAGCAATTGCACAAATAGGTCATTTCCAAGATGGGAGAGCAGGTAAAAAGGGAGTAGAACCTGAGTCAGTTACATATTCAAAAATTAATGGAACGCCCTATTTATTTGTTGGTGCTGAACGAGCTGGGATAGTAGCTGTTTACGATATCACAGAACTAAATCAACCTTTGCTTACTCAATTACTTCCATCAGGCATTGGACCAGAGGGATTTGTCGCAATTCCAGAGAGGGGATTAATTGCCTCAGCAAATGAAAAAGACTACAACAAAAAAGAACCTGGTTTATCTTCTCATGTGACTATTTATCAACTACAAGATGCTCCTGCTTCATACCCACATTTAACAAATGAAAATGGCCTTGAATTTGTATCTTGGGGTGCGATAAGTGGAATGGTGGCTGGTGATGACGGTAAAATTTATGCTGTAAATGATGGGACTTTTAAAACTCAGCCAAGAATTTACGTTATTGATCCTTCATCTTCCCCAGCACTATTAGAAAGAGCTATAGATATAAAGCTAGATGGTAAGACTGCATTATTTATGGATCAAGAGGGTATTACTACTGATGGTAATGGTGGATTCTACATTTCTACTGAAGGAATCAAGAAAAAGCTAGATGAACATCCTCCTGCAATCTACCATGTAAGCTCAGATGGTGAAATTTTAGAGAAGATAACTCCACCACCTTCATATCTTAATTATGCTGAAAATCCTGGTTTTGAAGGCATAACAAGGAATGGGGATATTCTTTATATTGCTCAACAGAAGCCTTGGGGTGATGATGCTTTCAATACTACTAAGATACTTTCCTATAATTTAAAAACCAAACAGTGGGGGGCCGTAAATTATCAATTAGATAGGATCAAAAAAGGTGGCGTTGGCATTTCAGAATTGACTTACCATGACGGGGCACTTTATGTAATCGAAAGAGATAGTTTCTACGGAAAGAAAGCAAAATTGAAAGCTATATATAAAATAGATTTAGATGATGTTATTTTCGAAGGTCTTCAGACTAATATTCCTCCCAGACTTTATCCTTTAGTTGAAAAAGAATTAGTTACTGATCTAAAACCAGTAATGAAATCTACGGGTGGTTTTATCCTTGAAAAGGTTGAAGGCTTAGCAATAACAAGCGACGGGCAAGCATGGATTTCAACTGACAACGACGGGACTGGAAAGAAATCAACTGGTGAAACTCTTTTCCTAAATATTGGTAAAATCTAGTTAAAACTACTAATGAAAGCCACCTTTTATATAAGGTGGCTTTTTTTTGCAGTTCTTATAATTAAAAAAAGTTAAATCATGAAATACCTAATATTTATTATTTTGTTCATCGCCCCAGTTAAAGCTGAAACAAAATACTATTGGCAGGGTGTCAGGCATTATTTAAATCGACCCAAACTAATGATAGAAGCATGCAAAGATATGAAAGAAGAAAATGACATTGGAACATCTGCTTTCGAGAGTATGTACATGCCAACATTACCTGATAGGCTTTGGTTAGCTATTGGCAAAAGAGATTCTTATTGGGCAGATGACTCCAAAGAAGGAAGCATTCTTTTTACAAGAGAAGGGGTTTTGAATTTAAAAAAATTTATTGCAGAAAAATCATGTCCTAATATTTTTTAAATTTTCCCTATAAATCTGTATTAAGACACGGAAAGATAGTTTCAATAATCGCTCCACCATCTTTATGATTAAATGCCTTTATAAAACCTTTATTGTTATTAATTATTTTTTTTGTAATTGAAAGACCTAAACCACTTCCACTTTTCTTAAATTTAGTCCTTGATGGATCCCCACGATAAAAACGAGAAAAAATGTCATTTGATTCATTTTCTTCTAATCCAATACCTTTATCTCTAACTCTTATAACAACAGAGCTAGCTCTCTTAAAAATTTCAATTTGTATGCCCTCTTTTGTTGGGGAATAACGAATAGCGTTATCTAAAATATTTATAAATGCTCTTTTTAAATTTTCAATATCCCCAGATATATAATATTTTGTTGGAGAAAATAAATTTATTTTTATATCCTTTTTTTCTGCAAGCGGTTTTAGTGTTTGCCAAGATTCCATAATCAAATCTGAAATAGATATTTTTTTGTTTTTATTAAAATCTTCGTTACTTTCTAGCTTAGAAAGCTCTAAAGTCTCTTCGGCCATTTTTCTTAATCTTTTTGACTCTTTCTTAAGTCTTTTAACAAGATACCTATCCTTTTTTGATACTACTGATTCAAGTCTTTCCCCAATTAAGATAAGTGATGTAAGAGGAGTTTTCAGTTCATGAGAAACATCATTAATTAATTGATTTTGTCGTTTTTTTATCGATTCAATTGATAATTTACTTTCCAATAATATTAAATAATTTTTTTTCCTTCCTCTAACAATATTTACCGAAATGGGTACTCCCGCAATTGTGAAATCAAGGTTGAATGGGAAATCTTTTTTTCTTAAATATAGAATTTTATTACTAAGTACTTCAAGCTCATTAATATCATTTATTGCTTTTCCAATAACATCTTTATATTTGATAACCCTAATAAGAGATAAAGCTTTCTGATTGATAAATTTTATTGTTAGATCAGATGATAAGATTATCCACCCTTGCGATGAATAATCTAACCAAGACAACACTTCTTGAGGTCTAATTTTATCAAATGGGAAATCAATAGTTTTTTTATACTTATTTTTATCAACTTCAAATTTTTTTTCTTTTGATTGAGAAAAATGCTTGACTTTTATTTTCCACTTCTGATGTAAAAAAAATAATACTTCTTGTAGTGTTTTCATTTTCATCCAAACTTATATCCAAAACCTCTTACAGTTTTAAGAAACTTTGGAGCTGAAGGATCTTCTTCTAATTTCTCTCTGAGCCACCTAACATGAACATCTACAGTTTTAGTATCACCAATAAAGTCAATTTCCCAAATTTTTTCAAGTATTAAATCTCTTGACCATACTCTTTTTGGATTTTTCATAAATAACTCTAATAATTTAAATTCTTTTGGAGATAATGTTATTTCTCTATCAAAAGAAGTTACCCTACATTCTTCCAAAAACATTTTTATATGATTAAACTCGAGAACAGTTTTTGATTTTTCTATATATTTTTTATTACGTTTAGATCTTCTTATTAAGGCTCTACATCTAGCAATTAATTCATTTAAACCAAAAGGTTTTGTTAAATAATCATCTGCACCAACCTCTAATCCAAGAACCCTGTCTGATTCATTATCTTTAGCACTCAAAATTAGTATGGGTGTATAGTCTTCATCATTTCTTATTTTTCTACATAACTCTAATCCATTTAGTCCTGGCAACATTAAATCTAGAATTATTAGGTCAACATCTTTTTTAATATCATTATTAATAAAATCTAAGGCACTTAAACCGTCTTTGAAACTTGATACTCTAAAACCTTCGCTGCTCAGGGTTTCACTGACTGTAAGCCTAATACTCTTATCATCCTCTACAAGAAGAATTCTTGAGTCTTGCAAACTTTTATGATCTTTAATAGCCATTGAAAGTTCCAACAATTTTATTTTATATAATCAAAATTATTTGATCTAATTATTTCATAATTAATTTACATTGAATTATTATTTTTTTTATTTAATCTTATTTTCTTTTTAATTTTCCCTTAAACCTTTTTACCTAATTTAAGAAAGTCTCTTTAATTTCCTCACACAAAATTTTAAAGAGACAATCCTATTTAACTTAATAATGGATATCTAAACTAGTATCCCATCGAAGTGTAATAATAGTCGTCATCTTCATCTATACTTTTCATCACCCATTCTGGTGGAAAGTCACCAATCTTTACATATTGATAAAACTTATCAATATCTGGATCGTAATAAGTATCGTTGATTATTGGATCTTTGATTACTTTGCTTGGATGCATAATAAAAATTGCCCTTACTATATCTTGTAAATTATTTAGTTTAAAGTAGATTTAAAAACGATTTAAAATTTCCTTTTAATAAAAATCTTTTTTAAGCAAGCCAATATTTAAAATTTAATTTTTGTTTTCACTCTGTTTTTATTTTGAGATTTGAATTCAAAAAGTCCTGTTTCAGTGGATATGGTCAATTCATCTCCAGATGTTTCTTCAATTGATATTCCTTCAGACTCTAAATTTTTAACATATACATTACCAATAAGTTTTAGAGATTTATCATCCTTGTCAAAAGAAAGCTTGTCAGAATAAGCCTCAAAATTATCACTATTTCTCTTAATGACTACATTTCCCTTAGCCTCTAAATCTCCTTCTAAAGTATTAACTTGAGAATCAGATGTAATTGTGTAATGAGTTAATTCCTCAGCAAAAGAGAATTCAGCTAATAGAAATAAAAACGATGCAAGAAGTACGCTTTTCATTTACTCCCAACCCTTTTCTGCATTTTGAATAATCCATTGTGCAAGAACCTTATCCTCTCCATCCTTTAATTTATTTTTATAACCCTTCATATAACCAATCCCCTCATTAGCTATTTTTGCTATTGATTTCTCATCTGAAATTCCTCTTTTTTCAAGGTCGGAAAGTTTTAATGATTTGGATCCTTTAAGAACAACTGATCCACCTCTTACATGGCAGCCTGCACAAACATTTCTAAAAATTGTTTCTCCATCTCTAATTTCAGAAGCCATTAGATATCTATTTTGCAAAGAGGTTTGAAAAATAATTATTAAAGTTATTACAGGAATTACAAGTAGATATTTAAATATTTTCATTTGATCTAGTTAACCTAAGACTAATTTAACTTGTAATTAGTCTTGATTGTTTTAATTACCGATTTTTTAGGATCTTTATTTGGATAACAATTAATAATTCTATATTTTCCGCCTTTTCTATCTGTCTCAACGAGAGTAAATTGAACAAATTTTTCTTTTTCAACATTTGAAAAATCTTTGACTTCTATTTTGATGATTTCTTCATTTTCACTTTCAATTATTCTGGATTTACCTCCACAAAGAAGAACAGCAGTTTCTTTAGTTACATAAAATAATTTTTTTTCATCAGTAATGGATGATTCACCTTTCGTGATCGAAATTTCATCTTTTGTAATGGATAAATCATCTTGGGTAATGGATAAATCATCTTGGGTAATGGATAATTCATCTTTTGTACTGCAAGCAGTAATAATAAGGATAAATAAAACCAGTAGCTTTTTCATGATTTTTTAGATGATAAATTCACTTGTAATTGCTTTTAATTGTTTTTTATTTAGTTGGGTAAGATAGCTATAAATTTCTTTTCTACATAATCTGTCTTCAACTCTTTTAGTTTGAAGAATCGAAAGAGTGATGAAGTTAACAAGTTGTTTTTTATCCATACATATTTTCTAAATCCCTATTGTTAAGTCATATTTAAATTTTGATTAAGCTAAGAAATAACTACAAATATCTATTTTAGAAATTAAAGCCATTTAAAAAAAATTTATTTTTTAATTAATCATTACTTAATCCAAGAAACCTAAATTTGTTATTTATAAAAATATTGAAATGTCTTTAAAAAACTTATCTTCACAAAGGAATAACCCAAAAAAAATCGGCACAGAATTTTCAAGAGATTTTCATAAAGAAAGCTTTGAGAATAAAGATAAATTTTTCTTAAATGATTCAGAATTTATTGAGAATTACAATAACTCCCTAAAATCACCTCAATCAAGGAGACTATACAAAACATTAGAGAATGAAATATATCCAGACACAATCATGGTCCAAGAAATTTTAACTATAGATAAAATTTCTATTTGAAATCCTTTCACTTAAGAACTACTTTTTAAGATTTTTTACCTACACTCAATAAAAAACATTTTCCTGGAAGGACTAGATCTTAAAAAACTACTTGATTTTTAATTGTTTCCCAAGTGAAGAACCACAAGATTCAATAATAAAAACTATAAAAACAAATTACAAATTATATAATAAAAAGATTTTTTGAGTGAGAGACTTGCATTATCAGAAAATAAAGGGAATATAAAGAAAATGATAATTCCAATGGAATCAATTAAAAAACCAAAAAGAATTATTAAGAAACAGCTTAAAAATGTTAATAAAGCAATTATTGAAATTGCAGAAATGAAATTTGTAAATATTGAAGAAAAAGAAGAAAAATTAGATGCGCTTGTTTTTTTAAAGAATCAAATATTGAGGAAGGCGGAGAAGTTAGAAATTAAATAACTAAATAATTGTAGATATTGAATCTTTATTTTTTTGTATCAGCTACATTCTTAAAGAAATCGCAATAAGCCATCAATTCTGACTCGGTTTCGATTTTAAGATTTAAATCGCTTATTGCCTTCTTGGTATCAATTCTGTAGCCATACCAATCTAGACAAACTTCTCTCTGCCTTTGGGTTTCTGAAATTGAGATCGAATCTGTCATTGAAGTCTTGGAACAACCCCAAATGAAAATAATCAAAGGGATGTAGAAAATTCCACGTTTCATTTCTTAATCTCAATAAGTTTTCTATGATTCTGCATAAGTCCAAGAAGATTCTTCCATAGTTGAAAGATCGACTCTATGCGTTGCCATCCAATCACCATTAGCTTCAACAAACTTTTGAACATTACCTTCTGGAGCCTGATGAATAACAATAACTCTTTGAGGATCTTTTTTGCTTACACCTCTAAATAGTGGCTTAATAAGAAATTCAGAATGTCTTTTATCAGCTTCTGCACTATCAAATATTGCTGCCCATTCTTCGAAAGTACTTTCAATTTTAAATGTAAAAATAGAGGTTACTAAGCTAGACATAAAAAGAAGCGTATGGATTTATATTTTAAATTGAGTGTCAATTAAGACTTTGTTAAGTAAGGGTTAAGTAAATTACTTAAATATTAATCTAGAGTTTAAATTATTATTTTTGGATTAAAAAATGGCTGTAAAAAAAGATACTAAAAAAGATACTAAAAAAGATTTTATAAAGAATAAAGCAATGCTCGCTTATGGAGTTATTCACTTAGGTTCAAAAGTTGTATCTGCAGTTGCCTTAGTAGCTATAGCTCTAGGCTTTTACTCATTAAAAAAGGAATCAAATTTCTTTAATGAATGTGTTGAAGAAATTAAAGCTACTGGTTCACCAACAACTGATTCAGTTCGTTTTTGTACAGGTGGTTAATTATATGAAAGAAAAGTAATATTTTCATTTGATTTATTCCACTCACAATCAATTTAGCAATTAATTCTGAATCTCGATCTAACTACTTTAATAGTTCTACTGCTACGACAAGATTTCCTAATAATCCGTTCAAAATATTTAGCTGTTCTTTACTACCAAAGGCTATTAATACCTGACCTGGTTGAAGTATGAAATTACCTCCAGGATTAGTGAACAACTTTTCATTTTCTTTAATGGCTAATATTTTTGCACCACTCTTTTTGCCTATTCCAAGTTCAGAAAGTGATCTTTTCTCTGCTGTTTCAAAAAGACTAATATCATTACTTAATTCAAATTCTTCAATCTCACATTCACTTCCTGCAAGCAAATCAAGAAAGTCAATAGCAATAGGTCTTAAAGCCATTGATGCCATGGCTCTTCCTGCTGCAATATATGGGCTTACAACTATACTTGCTCCGGCTAATCTCAACTTACTTGCAGCTTCTTCAGTTCCAGCTCTTGCAATTACTCTTATTGAACTTCTTATCCCTTTAGCGCTTAAAACTACATATAAATTAGCAGCATCATTAGGTAAAGTTACGACCAAACTTTTGCATTTTTCTAATCCTGCCAGTTTTAAAGTCTCATCAAGAGTCGCATCAGCACAAAGCACTTCTAAACCATTTTCTTCAGCAATCTTTTTTCTATCTTCATCGCTCTCAACCACAATAATTGGAATATTTTGCGTCTTTATTTGGTTAGATATTTCCTGACCTACCCTCCCATATCCACACAAAATTACATGATTTTCCATTTTTCTAAGAAGTCTTTTAAAACGTAATTCGTTTACTCTTTGAAAATAGCCGGATTCGAATAATCTAACAGCTTTTTGAAAGGTAAATTGAATAAAGATCAATCCGCCAACGATTACTAAAACAGTTACGATCCTGCCTTCAGGACTTAAAGGTTGAACTTCTCCAAAACCAATAGTGGTTATTGTAATCAGAACCATCCATAAGCAATCACTCCATTCCCATCCCTCTGTTATTCGATAGCCAATTGCACCTAAAAAAAACAGAAAGAATAAAGAATAAATAAGACCAAACCAAGGCCTTAAATAGTCTTTAATAAAATAGAACTCAAATAATCTAAGCTTCATATCCCTTATTATCGTTAACTATTCAAAAATTTCAAAAAAATTTTCTATTATGTTCCTAAAACTATTTATTTGTTTAAGTGAAATATATATTAAGCAGAATAATAATATTTATTTTCGTGGCTCTATGCATTAAACAAATGATTACTGTCTCAGGTCTTTTTTAATGCTTCATTAAAAATTAATTCAAGGTTTTACTTGTACTGATTCAATAAGAAAGTCAGAAGCTGCTTTTAACCAATCAGCGACTGTAAGACGAAGGTCAGGTTGAGAATATACAAGCGCGACAATAATTCCAATTAAGATTATCTTTACCATGGCATTTCAAATATTCTTATGAATTAAAGCACACCTATTTAGTAAAAAGAACCTTAGATTTATAAAAAATAGATTAATTAAAATTTTTCTAATTGATTAAACAAGTATTCCACTCTTCTTAGATTAACGCCTAAATCAGATTGCCCTAATCTTGCTGCAGATCTTATCTGGATAATTCCTTTTGATCTATCTACATAACTTCTTACATCAAGCTTTAAAATTTCTAGGTCATCTGGGAATCTAAAAATTAAGCTTCTACAAACGCCTCTCCAATAATTTCTACCACTTTCAATAACTTCTGTACGAGGTAATCCTTCTGCTAGAGAAACAAGTTGAATAAACTTTTGATCAACATTTATTAGTTTCTTTTCTACTAAGACACTATTTAATGGATTAGTTATTGGAGCAAGACCTTGAATGGAGGAAACCATATTTTTAAGAAAGATATAGATGTTCTAACCGATTTCATACACAAAGTGAGAGAAAAAAAGTAAATAAATGCCCCATACATTTAATCTCTTTATAAAGATTCCTTATTTTTTGATCAAAACTCTAAAATTTGAGATTTTTAATTGTTTTTTTTGATAGAGATGGTTGTCTACCTTTATTACTAGTTAGTTTCCTAACCCATAAAAAAACTCCCACAAATAAAAAAATTTCGACAATAAATCCAACCTTTATTAGACTCATTTTTTATCCTCTTTCTTCTTGTTGGTGCCCTCAATGTATGGCACAAGAATATTTAATAACCACTTTTTAAATGAATTTAACGGTTTCATAATCTTTTTACTTGCCTTTTCTCCACAAACTCCTCCCTTTAATGAGATCCTCTATATTTGGCCAAGCTGCTATTAATTCTTTAAGTGCCTTTCTGTTAGGAGTATAGAAAACACATGACAATGCACTTATTACATAAAGTATGAACCATAACTTGCTTTCTGAATAAGCTAAAAACAAAGAGAAAAGAAAATTTCCAATAAAGAAAAAGAAAAAAGTCCTATTTACTACTTCTAATGGACTTCTTTTAAGTCTGTAAAATCTAGTCCTTTTTTTGTCTGGTTCAGTATCTTTCAGAAATTTACTTTCGTATGAATTAATTATTTCTTCTTCTAGAACTTTTTCGTACTCTAAATTATCAATTGGATCGCTGTTGTCCTTTTTATTTTTCATAAAAGTCTGCTAATCATAAACATCGTAACTAATTTAAAGTATTTATAAAAGTATCAAATTTTATCTGTTAACTTGAGCTATACGAACAGATCATGGTTTTGAAAATAATTCAAGATTGTCTTATTTATAAAAGATAAATTAGTCAAAATATTCTTTTTAATTTTCCCAAATCTTTCGGTCATTTAAAACAATCACTTCTATAAACTTCATAGCATTAATTAAATTGGGAGGCAATATCTAAATCTAGAGTTAAAATAGTTTAGAGATTTTAATAATAATCTATATGCAAAGGTATTTGATTTCCTACGAATTTACAGACGGCGAGGATCAAGAAGAAGGAGCAGAAATGCTAATTAATTGGTACGAATCAGGTGGTCCCCAAAACAGACCTGAAAACTATGAGGTTCATTCTTGGATTTTTATGGTTCAAAATGGGATTGGACATTCTGTAGTGAGTGCAGATTCTCTTGAGACAATTTGGAAGCAATGGCATCCATGGAGAAGGTTAATGGATATAAGTATTCAGCCTTGTATGGATCTTGATGAGACAGTCGGATTATTCAAAAAACAAAAAATGAATACCCGGATAGTCTAAAAGTATTTCTGACTTCTAAATATAAATTTATTTTTAGTAACACCTAATACTACATACATATTTCACTGCGTTAAAAAGGATAAGATTTATTTTCCATAATGAATGATTCTTATCACATTTACTTCAAAGGAGAAATTCTTTTCAAGAATTTAAGTAAAGATGAATTTGAATTTGTTTGGGGAAAACTTTATACATCTTATATAAATGCCCTAAATAAAGAGCTAACTTATGAATTAATTAGCGAAAATAATATTATGGAGCCGGCCTTTAACCTTGAGCCATCTTACTAAATCAAGAACTAAATCCTAGATTATGAATAAAACAAGAAAAGTCGTCTCTCTTTTATTTTGAGATAATCTTTTTCTTCTTTGCTTATATCCAAAGCAATTATATTTGCCTCGATTTCGACGCTCGAACTATAAGTTTCAAAGTTCTCATCTTTTTTAAATAGTGCAACAATACCAATGTCTGTTATGAACCAAATAAAATGATCAGTTTCTCCAATTGGCTCATCTTTTAAAGAGTCAATAATCAATTCACAAGTTGAATCCATTTAACTAATATGAGAGGGGTTTTAATTGCCCCCATTGCAATACCTTACGGCCTCAGAATTGGTGCCACCATCTTCAATTATTTCTGCAACGCATTTATTAAAAAGTTTAGATTCCTTTTTTACTGAACAGAATCCAAAAGCGATTGCAGCTAAAGCTATTGCCGATACGAAACTAGAACCCAGTTGTATAAAACCATATGCAAACATAATGTTTTTCTTTCCAGAACATTTTTTTGAATCCTTTTTTTCTTCTGTCATTTTAAATATTTAACTAACACAAACCTATTTGATTAATC
>CACIWI010000017.1 GCA_902590355.1 uncultured Prochlorococcus sp. | reverse complement strand
CCTTGAAACCATTAATGCAGACTGACTAACACCTGCAGTGCCCTCTCCTGGATAAATCGAATCTCCACATAACCATAAACCTTCAAAAGGTGTCCTACTTGATAATCCAAATAAACCAAAAATATCTGGATTTTGACCAAGCCCGCCTACTATTCCATTAGGTCTTTTTGTCCATTTTTCAAAGCCCAATGGAGTAGCTAATTCCCTATGTAGCCATTTTTCAGGATCAATATCAAATTGACTTTCCAATTCAAGTGATATTTTTTTCATGAAACCATTTTTCTTCTTTAAGTAAGTTTGTTTATCTAGATCAATCCAATCTTTAGTTTTGGTAAAGATACTTGCAATTAAAGTAACCTCACCTTTTGGCGCTCTTCCATCACCATCATCACTAATTGATACAAATAACGAACAAAATTCTTTCGAAACAAATTGATAATGATTGGAGAATGTTTTTTTAATATGTTCTTTTTTTAATGCTGAATAAAAAACTACAGCTCCACTTGGATCAGGCAAATTATTAAGTCGATTCTTATAATTTTTTTTTCTTTTTAAAGGATCTTTCAAATGCTTGAGCAAAGATTGTGGAGGAGCTGTATAAATCACATCTTTTGCTTGGTAAATAAAAGATTGTTTTTTTGAATTAGCAGATACATTCCAACACATATTTACCTCGTCAAAAGTTATTGAATTAACTTCCTGTCCAAAAATTAAATTAACTCCAGTTTTAATCAATGAACTTTCTAATGATTCACTTAAAGACTGCATAGATTTTTTAAGATGCCACAGTCCATGTGGCTGCTGACACATCTGAAGAACAGTAGATCCATATAAAGCTGCAGTATTATAGACGTCCTCTTGAGAATAAAGTTTTAGCTGAAGATTTAAAAATTTAATCAAGCGCTCATTGTTAGATAATCCACATATCCGCAATAAATCAAAAATAGTAGATTTAAGTAGGATACCTGTTACGAGGTTTGAAGGTACTAGTGCTTTAAGAAGTTGAGAAAAATCCCAAAAATTACTTATTGGTAATACAGGATTATTATTAGCAAATATCCAATTACTTTCATGAATGAGGGTACAAAGTTTCCAAAATCTTTGAGTCCCAGGAAACTGCATTTCTCTTTCAGCAATCCATCTACTTTTTTCATACCAAATAGGTATGGGATTACTACCATCATTTAAATCAACAATGCAAGCAGGGTCTAAAATTGTGGCTTCTGGTGATGAAATGCCTAAAAAATCAAAAATTCTAGAATGTATTCCTCCCTCCTCTAAACCCGCAACCTGAGTTGCGCCAACATCAAAAATATAATTCTTTCTTTTAAAAGTACCGGCACATCCTCCGGCTTGAGTATGAGATTCGATTAAAGTTACTGATAAGCCTTGTTTTGATAAAATCGCGGCAGAAGTTAGTCCTGCTATGCCAGCACCTACAACAATAACTTCAGACTTTCTCATTAAAATGCAAAAATTATCCCCTATTGAAATTAACGAAATTTGTGAAGAATTAGGTGAATCCTATCCAAAAAGTATTGAACAAGTAAATGGTGGTGATATTCATAGTGCCTGGCGAATAGAATTCTCAAACAAAAAGTTATTCCTTAAAAGAAACATTAGAAACAAAAAATTTCTTGAATTTGAACAATATTGTCTTCAAAATTTGAGAAAATATATTAATCGAGAAAACTTAGTTATTCCTGAAGTCATTGCATATAAAAATATAAACAATATAGAGATTCTTTTACTTGAATGGATAGATATGCATAACTTTGACCAAAAAAGGCTTGGAAAAGGTTTAGGTGAATTGCATTTAAAATCAGCTGAATCTTATCCCAAAATGTTTGGGTTTCCAGTTGAGGGTTTTATCGGAACATCAGATCAAAAGAAAGGCTTGGAAGATAATTGGATAGATTGTTTTTTAAACTTAAGGATAATACCTCAATTATTAATTCTTAAAACGACGATTTTAGATCAAGAAATTATAAATAAAGTTAAAGAAAAAATTAAATCAGAATTGATGGATCACAAACCAATAAATGCTCTGGTACATGGTGATTTATGGTCAGGCAATGCAGGAATGGACAAAAATGGAAAGGGTGTAATTTTTGACCCTGCATCTTGGTGGGCAGATAATGAGGTAGATATAGCTATGACAAAACTATTTGGAGGTTTTAGAAAAGAATTTTATGAAGAATATCATAGAATTTTTCCTATAAAAAACGGGTTTGAAAAAAGAATAATTATCTATAATTTTTATCACATATTGAATCACGCCAATATGTTCCGAGGAGGGTATTTAAAACAAGTTGAAGATTACATAAAAGCAATACTCAATATGTAATCTTTGATTACCCTAAATATGTCTTCTTAAGATTTTGTACCTTATCTAATACAGCTTCACGATTTTCACTGGTACGAAGATTTTGCCAGCTCCATTGACCGACAACAATTACGCCTAACAGTTCTAGTAAACCAGGGAGAATTGGGAAAAAGTTTATCGTGTCAATGACAACTTTAATTATTATCTGAGCTATTACGACAACAGCAATTATGCCTGCCGCCTTGCCGTACTTACCCATTTGAGTCCAATCAACATTACCAATGGTTTCGTTGACTTTTCCCATAACATCAGAGTACTTCTCTGAAAAACTTTTGGTTTCTGAGCTTGTATCGGTGCCGGAGTCTTGGTTTGACTCTGGAGTGTTATCACTCATGAATTCAGTAAACTTAATATATGAACCAGACAGTATCGGAAAAAACGTCTATTGACTACCTTTTTGTTGTGCAAAATTCCGAACCGAAACATTTTGTATTTTTTTAGAGGAGTTGGTATCAAGGGTTTCTGAAGATATTTAAACTTAAAATTGATTTATAAAAACTTCACATTATCATCTAGTTCTAACAAAAACATTAATAAATCAAAGCAATAAGAAAAATTTAAAAGTCTAAAATTTTTATTTTAATTAATATGTTTTCATAGTTTAGCTAGGAAAAATTAAAGGGTCGAAATGTCCAAAGATATAGAATTTAATTTCTTAAACTCTGATGAAGAAGAAAGATATCAAAAACATCTTTCCCTCAAAGAGATAGGTTATAAGGGTCAACTAAAACTTAAAAACAGCTCAGTATTATGCATTGGAGCTGGTGGGCTTGGTTCTTCTGTATTGCTCTATCTAGCTGCAGCAGGAATTGGGAGAATTGGAATAGTTGATAACGATCAAGTTGAAAAGTCTAATCTCCAGAGGCAGATAATTCATGAAACAAATACTATTGGCGATCTTAAAATTGATTCTGCTAGGGAAAGAATTAAAAAATTCAATCCTAATTGTGAAATATTAACCTTTTCAGAGAGAATTAATCCCAAAAATGCTCTTACATTAATAAAGGAGTTTGATGTTATTTGTGATTGCTCGGATAACTTTGGCACAAGATATCTAATAAATGATTCATGCTTGATATTAAATAAACCCCTTGTCTTTGGGAGTGTACAAGGCTTTGTAGGGCAAGTGAGTGTTTTCAATTTATATAAAAATAGTCCTAATTTAAGAGACTTACTTCCAGAATCACCTTCAAAAAATGCTGCTCCTAGTTGTGCAGAATACGGGGTTGTGGGAGTTTCAACAGGTTTAATAGGAATTCTTCAGGTTAATGAAATTATCAAAATCATTTTGAAAAAAGGTGAAATTTTAGATGGGAAGATTTTAATTTTTGATCTATTGAATATGAATATGAAAAAATTACACCTAAAAAGTGATCAATTAAATAAACGAATAAAAAATCTTTCACAGTTTGAGGGCTTTTATAATATCGACGAATATTGTGAGAAAAAAAATAAAATTAATACTATCAACGCTAATGACTTTAATAGTTTATTCAAAGCAAACCCGAACAAAATTCTTTTAATTGATGTTAGGGAAAATGAAGAATTTTCTACATCTGCAATAGAGGGATCTATCTCAATTCCCTTAAGCCATTTAAACCAAGAATTTGATTTAAAATTTATTCAAAAAGAAAGTTTAAATAAAGAGGTTTTCACTATATGTCAATCGGGGAAACGTTCTGAAAAAGCTTCAAGAATCTTGTCTAAATTCAAAATTCAGTCAAGATCTATTAAAGGCGGCATCGAAAAGGTAAAAAAATATTGTGCAATTAATTTTAAGAAAAGTTAGTAATCTACACCTCTTTTCAAATCAACTCCCACATTTGCATAATGCTTATGACAAACCATTTCAGAGTAAACATCAGCTAATTCAAAGTATGAAGGTTCATTTTTACACCTCCCAGTAATTACAACTTCCGTATCTGCTGGTTTTTTTAAGAGCGTTTGATGTATTGATTCTACAGGTAGCAACTCTAAATCAACAGTTGGATTTAATTCATCTAAAATGATTGTCTTATACAAACCAGACAAAATAGCAGCTTTAGCGATTTCCCATGCTCTTTCGGCCTCAACATAATCAATAGGTTGTTGCTGACCTCTCCATACGATGGCATCTCTGCCTGAACGTAAATGATCTACTAAATGAGGGTAACTTTCTCTCAAAGCTTCTATGGCAGCATCTTCGGTATAACCATTTCCACCCTTTAACCACTGTAATATTAAAACTCTATGGCTTTTATCTTGAGATATTCCTTTACCGATAGCTTGAAGGGCCTTACCGAGTGCACTTGTGGATTTACCCTTTCCTTCACCTGTATAAATCTCAATTCCACCACTAGAACTACTTTGTCTGGTTAGTTCTGATAAGTCTCCTATCAAACGTGGCCTCATTTCTGAATGGAGTTGAGATATTCTTACCAAAGAGGGCGGGGCTGCTCTTCCAGTGATAATTATTTCTAATCCATCTGGACGATTTTGAAGAGAATTAACTACTTCATTGATATCAAGCATTCCTAAATCAAGAACTGGATTCAATTCATCGAGTACAACTACAGAATATAGAGAACTAGCAATTGCTCCTTTAGCAATATTCCAACCTCTTTCGGCCTCACCAACATCAAACTTTGTCACTTGGTCAGCAGTAAAGAATTCAGATCTTCCTGTCCTTACATGGTCAATTAAATGAGGGAAGCCTCTTTGTAAAGCTTCTATAGCTGAATCCTCGTCATATGGCCTCTCGGGGCCTTTTAAAAATCTTAAGAGTAAAACTCTAGACTGTCTTTTTTCGCATATTCCTAATCCTATTGTCCTGAGAACTACTCCCAATGCAGCCTGGCTTTTTCCCTTGCCCTCTCCATCATAAATGTGTAATTGACCTTTTGATCTCTCTTGACTGTCATTTGCTGTGACAATTCCAATTCCTCTATTTCTACTCGTATTCGTCAATTGAACAAAATTAGTAAATTTAATCTAAGATATAGATAAGAATATTATTAAAGATTTAATAATAAATTCAACCTATTCATAGGTAATTTGAATTTTAAAGTAATTAGCATGTTCAATCAACTAGAAATTCTCTCTGATGAACAAAGTGAAAAGCTTTATACAATTAGAAGATACATTAAGAATCTTGAAAGTGTTTGTATTGCTTATTCCGGAGGAGTTGACAGTACTTTAGTAACATCATTAGCATTCGAGCAATTAGGTAGCAAAGCAATTGCTATAACTGGTATTTCTCCTGCATTAGCCAATACTCTTCGTGAAGAAGCAAGAAGGCAAGCAAAATGGATTGGAGTAAAGCATTTAGAAATTAAAACATCAGAATTAGACCAATCAAGTTACAGCAAAAATCCTAAGAATAGGTGCTTTGCATGCAAAAAAGAGCTCCACAAACATACAACCTACCTCTCTAAAAAACTTAATTACAAGATTGTTTTAGATGGAGTCAATCTGGATGATCTTAAAGATTACAGACCAGGAATACAAGCCTCAAAACAAGCAGGAGTTATCTCTCCCCTTGCAAAATTTAAAGTCTCAAAACAAGACATTAGGGATATATCAAGAGCATTAGGTTTTCCTTGGTGGGATAAACCTGCTCAACCTTGCTTATCATCAAGATTTCCTTATGGCCATGAAATAACTAGTGAAAGGCTAAAAATGGTTGAGAAAGCAGAAGAATATCTTAAAGAATATGGATTATCGGAGGTTAGAGTTAGATGCCAAGGCTCAACTGCAAGAATAGAAATTCCCCAAGATGAATTAAAGCATTTTTTTAACAAATATAATTTTGGTGAGTTAGTTCAATATTTTTCTAATTTAGGATTTAATTGCACAAGTTTAGACCTTGAGGGACTAGTAAGCGGAAAATTAAATAGGTAAATATTGTCAAACAACCGTTCTGATCTGCTTAGAGACTGCTGAAGGTGGATTTCGCTCAATGACACGCAAAGAATGTTCTTTAGCCATCAAAGATACAATTAAATATTGACTAGCTAGTTCAGGCATCATATTTTGACCACATGTAAAAATATCGACTGCCGAATAATTAGATTCAGGCCAAGTATGTATTGAAATATGAGATTCTGCCAGTAAGGCAATTGCCGTAACCCCCTGAGGCTCAAATTTAGAACTTATCAAATTCAAAACTGTTGCATTTGCCAATTTGGCAGCTCTATTTAAAATACAGCGCAAAAAGGATTCGTCATTTATTTTTTCGGGATCGCATCTATAAAGTTCCAACAAAAGGTGTTTACTTTGATGACTTAATTTTTGCTCATCACTTAACGAACTTAAAATTTGATTTTTTTTGTAGATTTCCATTTAAGAAATTTATATGAAATTAAGATTAGCTAAAAATCATGCCTTTTAAAAATTATAAGTGAATCATTTGCGACGATCCTACGAAAGACTGATTAAATTTATCTAAATGTGTCGCACTTATAAAACATTGACTATCTTTACCAACAGAATTTAATAACAAATTTTGCCTGGTTAAATCTAATTCCGCCAAGACATCATCCAATATAAGTATTGGAGGAACATTTAATGTTTTAGTTAATAAATCAAGTTCAGCCATCTTTAAAGCCAAGATAAAAGTCCTTTGCTGTCCTGAGGAACCATATTTTCTTACTGAAACATTATTGATTAGAAACTCAACATCATCACGATGAGGGCCAAAATTACATTTACCAGTCAATGCTTCTATTGAACGCTGATTAAAGAGTTGTTCTGCTATTTTTTTACTAATAACTTCTTCTTCTTCTTCTTCTGGACTTATATTTTGTATCCCCGAAAGATAATTTATGTCTATTTGCTCTTGAGATTTACTTAAATGATTATGCCAATATTCAACATAAGGTTTTATTTTTAATAAAGCTCTTCTTCTACGCCTAAAAATTCTTGTACTTATTATTGACATTTGAATATCAAAGCTTTCAACAATATCTGTGGATTGGGTTTTTAAGAAACTTTCCGAACGCCAAAAATGACTTCTTTGTTTTAGAAGCCTATTAAATCTACTAATTAGCTCTAAATATACTGGTTCAAGCTGAGATACGATTTTATCAATCCAAGTTCTTCGATAACTGGGTTCACTTCTAACAATATCTATATCATTAGAACAGAAACATACACTCCGAATATAATTCTTTATTTCACTATTTTTTTTCAAGATTGATTCATTAACATAAATTCTTTTGGGGCCTTTTCGGAATAAATTTAACTTTAAATCGTCTTTAAAATTAATCTGTCCTATAACTACAGCCATATCACTGTCGTTCTCAATTAAGTCTTTATCGCTTAGCGCTCTATTAGATTTTAATTGACTTAAAAATTCAACCGATTCAAGTAAATTTGACTTACCAATACCATTGCAGCCAAGAACGATTGCTCTTTGCTCTTTTAGATCAATTTCAAAACTTTTGTGGTTCCGAAAATTTTTAATTTTTAATTTATTTAAAAAAATTTTTTTTATGCATTCATTAATTAAATTAGCTAAGTTTAAAATATTTAGATTTTCTTTAAAGAAATTGAAAAATTAAAGGGCATGTAGCTCAGTTGGATAGAGCATCAGATTCCGGTTCTGAGAGTCGGGGGTTCGAATCCCTCCATGCTCGTAAAATGATTTTTAAAGTTTATATCCCATTACTCTTATTCCATTTGGATCTAGTATGAATCCATTTTCCTCTAAACTTATAAATGAAGATGGTGGAGCCTGTACAGATATACTGCATCCAGGCATTTCTCTATTTATTTTCTCAAGAGTTACTTGAAGCAATATTGAATAATAAATTTGCTGATTATTACCTGGCAATGCACTTAAATTCCATAAGTTAGCATTCAATCCCTTGTCAGAAGTAACCCTTACAAAGCCATATAATTTATTTTTTTGTTCGCCCTGAATGGAAAAAAAGAAATTACTTTTCTGAATAGCCTCAGAAAGAGGTTTTATTGGAAATGTCTCACAACCACAACTCGCTAAAAGTTTGTTAACTTCTTTAGCTAACGGGATTTTAGAAGAGTTAACAAAATAACCTTCTGGAAGAACAGGTTTTTTTTTAGAAAAATATTGCAATTATCAACCTGTATTTCTCATACCTGCTGCTATCCCATTGATAGTTAAAAGTGCCCCCCTCAATAGTTCACTTCTACTGTAAGCTCTTCTAGATTCATTTTTATCAATGATAAATTCACTTATTGGGGGTTGTCTAGTCTGGTCTCTTAGTCTTCTTAAAAGTGAAACCTGCAAAAACCCCAATGGTATGATTGTCTTATTTCTCAAGCTTACAGATGATTTCAAGTCCCTATCAGATTCGAGGAGGTTATTTTTACCAGTAATTTCAAGTATTAAAGATTTTGTAAGATTATATTCTTTAGAAATTACTTTAAAAATATCATCAAAAGAATCTTTGTTTTCCTTACTGCCAAGAGTATCAACATAATATTTAGCAACTTCTAAATCCACCTTAGATAATGTCATCTCTACCTTAGATATAAGCATCCTGAAAAATGGCCATCTTTGATGCAAAACTCTTAATAATTCAATTTGTTGTGGATCTGAATTTAATTCAGTGGACAATGCAGTGCCCACTCCAAACCAACTTGGCAAAAGAAATCTACTTTGTGTCCAACCAAATACCCATGGAATAGCTCTTAAACTTGACAGATCTTTTGCACCTTTTTTTCTTCGAGCGGGCCTACTAGATATCTGTAATTTACTTATTTCTTCTATTGGAGTGACCTCTTGAAAGAAATTTAACAAATCAGGATTCTCATGCACTAATTTTCTATAGTGAGACCTTGATGTTTCTGCCAACCTAGACATTAATTGATTCCATTCTGGAGTAGCGTCAAGTCTATTATTTACTAAACTATTTTGAATTACCGCTGTAGTGACAGTCTCAAGATTGTACAAAGCTAATTCCGGAAGACTATATTTAGACGCTAAAACTTCACCTTGTTCTGTTATTTTTATTCGTCCTTTTAAAGTGCCACTTGGTTGGGCCAATATTGCCTGATAGGCTGGACCTCCTCCTCTCCCGACAGAACCACCTCTTCCATGAAAAAGTCTTAACAATATCTTATTTCTACTTGCAAGATTTTGAAGAGCTATTTGGGCTCTATGAATTTCCCAATTACTAGAAACAAACCCCGAATCTTTATTACTATCAGAATATCCAAGCATTAATTCTTGCAGAGGTTTAAAAGTTTCTCCCACTTTTGGCAATAATGATTTATAAAAATCTAATTTAAACAACTTTTCCATTACTTCTGGTGCTCTTTTAAGGTCTTCTACAGTTTCAAAAAGAGGAACAACTAATAATTTTGACTTTTGTGAATTTTGATCGAGAAGTCCCATTTCTTTTGCCAGTAAGAGCACTTCAAGCAAATCAGATGCACTATGACTCATTGAAATTACATAAGAATGACAAATACGACTTCCAAATTCTTGCTGTAGTCTTTTAACCATTTTAAAAACTGAAAATGTTTCTTCTGTGGTTTTTGTCCAGTTAACATCAGATGGAATTAAAGGTCTTTTTGTATTTAATTCGTCTGTAAGCCATTTAATTTTTTCTTCCTCAGACATTTGGTCATATTGCACAGATAAATCAAGATAATTTGTAAGCTCTTGTATAGCGTCACTATGCCTTGTACTCTCTTGACGAATATCTAAACTTGCTAAAGAAAATCCAAAAATATGAACCTGAGTAAGTAAGGTATCTACAGACTCACAAGTTAAATCTGTACTAATAAGGCTATTTTTAATTAATTCGAGATCATAAGTAAATTCGTTTACAGACTTGTAATATAAGTTTTCAACTTTATCTGGATTTTTGTTATTAATTTCTCCCTCTAAATCCAATTTCCATCCATTATCAGCTAATAAATTATTTCTTTCTTGTGTTAACCGTAATTTTTCTAAAATATAACTTAATTTCAATCTGTAAGGTTCTGATCTATACCTTGTAGCCCTAGCTTCATAGATTTCTGGGAACTTAACCCTGTCCGTTTCAAGTGACTCTAAAAGAGAAGAACTGACTTGACTCCATTGCATCGAGACACTTAATTGATCTCTAAGATTTGATGTCGCAATAATATATCTCTCCAACATCAACTGCCGTTGGTAGCAAGCAGTTCTCCATGTAATCTCAGGAGTGACCGATGGATTACCATCCCGATCGGAGCCTACCCAAGAACCGAAGTTACAAAAAGATTCTGAGGGCAACTGAACATCTGGATAATTTTCATTAAGGGCTTCAGTGATCCTACCTCTCAATTGAGGCATCGCATTAAATAAAACTTGCTGAAAATAATGCAAGGCGTAATCTACTTCGTCTAAAACTGAAGGTTTAAATTGATGCAATTCATCAGTTCTCCACCAAAGTCTTACTTCCTCTTTTAATTGGGTTTTTAAAGAATTTTTTTCTTCTTTTGTTATAAATTGCTCAATCTGTATTTTTTTTAATAAATTTGCCACTCTAGTTTGCTTATGTCTAATTGTATGTCTTACTATCTCAGTCGGATGTGCAGTAAAAACTAAACGGATATCCATTTCCTGCAATAACTCTTCTAATTTCCCTGGTGGCACATTTAATTTCCTCAGCCTGTAAAACAATTCTCTAAAAGTTACTGGAGCATTTTGCCTAGCCAATGCTGGAGCAAAAGGATCAAGATTATCGGGTGATTTTTGAACATCCTTATTAGTAAAGCTTTGAATATATCTATCTTCCTCAACTCTTTGTTCCAAAATATTCACGAGTTGAAAATACAATGAAAACGCCCTTGCTGCTGCAATGGATTCTGCTAAATCCATAGAATTTACAATTTCAACTATTTCATTTTTAAAAGTTTTTGAACTATCACCATCAATTTGTTTTGAATAACTTAATTCTTTAAGCTGTATCAATCTCTCTGCTTGATCATCTGGGCATTCTTCTCTGAGTACAGATTCCCACAAATCTTCTATTAAAAGACGATTTTTATCAAGTGGATCGTTGTTACTTATCAAATCCACTTTATTATTTTTTATCTGTCGAAAAGATTCCATATAATCATTATGTCACAAGTGAAAATGTTCAGATAAAATGTTTATTTAAATAATCAAACATTTTCGCCTTCACTCCTAATCATATCTTCGATAGAAATTTTCATTATTTGATCAATAGAAAGCCCTTTTTTGTATTGATTTATCCATTTCATAGATTGATTACCTTCTTTAAGGACTTTATAGATAGGATTCAAAAGATGTTGCATACCAAATTTTTCTGCTGTGGATGACAAATCAGATAATAAGTTTTGTATCCAATCTCTACAAACGACTTTTTTGCCATCTTGCCAGTGTATTAATTCTGAATTCAGACTATTTTTAGCAGCATTAGTTTCATTTTGATCACATATTTCTGATAATTTATCAATAGAAAAAAAACTAGCATTCAAAGGATCTAAAGTATTCATATTTTCAAAAAGGTTTAGAATCCTAAGTTCTATCATGGCCGTTATACCTAAAAGCAAATTAATATCATGTACAAAATCACAAATTCTTAATTCCAAACGATCAAGAATTAAAGGTCTTTGGGGACCATTTGGTCGGATTGAAGACCAAAAATGCCTGATATTTTGCATATTTTTATTAGCTATGTTTTCCTCGATCCAATCGATATAAGATTTATGATTTACAAAAAAAGGAATTTTACTTGGTGTTTTAGGAAACTGGATCCATCTCTGAGAGTGATTCTCAGTAATTTTATTATTTAAAAAAGGTGAACTAGCACTTAATGATAGATATAAAGCAGCCTCAGATCTTATAAGTCTTATGGCTGTAAAAAGTTTATCTAAATCATCTATTCCTATGTTTATATGGACACTTGAAGTTGCAATAGATATTCCATAACTATCTTGAATAAATTGATGATAGACGTTTTCTTTATCAGATCTTTGAAATTGAATATCGTGTTTAAAACAAAGAGTGGATGAAGGAATGATTGTTAAATTTTTAGTATTTAGCCACTTCCTTAACTTTTTTCTTGGAGTTATTAATTTCTTATATAGAGAACCATAGTCTTTTTCAGGTGTTGTTATATATTCAACGTTTCTGTTATCTGGCTCTTTTACAAAATCAGGGAATTTTTTCTCAATTTCAGCCGAAACACCAATATGAGAATTTAAAGAACCTGTGAAAAGTTCCACCTCAAAACCCTTATAAAGATTATTTTGACTCATTTATTTATCCAAACATGCTAATGCTTTGAGTATCCCCTTTGCTTTATTTATCGTTTCTTGATATTCATTTTCAGGAAAAGAATCAGCAACTATTCCAGCTCCTGCTTGCACTGATACATCATATTTACCATCTCTTGAGGGTTTAACTATCATGGTTCTTATCGTAATTGCTGTATTTAATGCACCATTAATATCAATAGATCCGTATACACCAGCGTAAGGTCCTCTAGCATCTTTTTCAAAATGCTTAATCAATTGCATAGCTCTTATTTTTGGGGCGCCAGTTACTGTCCCAGCGGGGAAGGATGCTTTGAGCAAATCCCATACATCAGCATTATTTTTTAGGATTCCCTCAACTTGACTGACTATATGCATAACATGTGAATATTTCTCAATAACCATTAAATCCTTGACCTTGACAGTACCAATTTCACAAACTCTTCCAAGATCATTTCTCCCAAGATCAATTAGCATTACATGCTCAGCAATCTCTTTTGGATCTTTTAATAATTCCTTTTCTAATTCCAAGTCTTGTTGATTATCAATACCTCTAGGTCTTGTGCCAGCTATTGGTCTTAAGCTTGCAACAATCTGACTATTTTTATTTTTTTCTGCTTTAACCATTACTTCAGGACTTGAACCTATCAAATACCATGAGCCGAAATCAAAAAATGACATGTATGGAGATGGATTAACCATCCTCAAACTTCTGTATAAATTAAAGGGTTCATTAGTGACTTGAGTTTGGAATCTCTGACTTATAACTATTTGGAAGATATCTCCTTTTCTTATGTAATCTTTTGCAGAGAGCACTGCATCCTCAAAATCTTTTTTCTCCCAATTACTTGCTAGATCTAAATTAAAATTCTCATTTTCATTCCAATCTAAAAACTCATTTTCTTTAATAGGGATTCTCATTAAATTTCTAGTTTTCTGAATTTTAGAAATTGAGTTTAGATACAAGTCTTCAATTGAGGACTCTTTTGAAGAAGTTGTATCTGCATAAACAACTGCAGTAATACATCTTTTTATTTGATCAAAAACAACTAACTGATCAAAAAACATCCAGGACCCGTAGGGGATATTGTTTTCTGGAATTTCATTTATTGGAACGCTTGGTTCTATTCTATTTATTAATTCATAACCCCAAGAGCCATACAACTGTCCAATTGATGGTAAGTCATCAAGCATGGTTGACTTGTATTCTTTTGTCCAACCTTTTAAAACATCAAAAGGATCACCTTTATGTCTTTCAGTTTTGCCATTATTCCAAGTTTTAATTATTTCTTCTCCATAACAAACGGCTTCCCAAAGAGGTTTAGTAGCAACAATACTCCACCTACCCAAATTCTCCCCCCCTTCAACAGATTCGAGAAAAACACCATGATCATCTTTTGAAGATAATTTTAACCACGTCGATAATGGAGTCTCTAGATCTGCTGGCCAAGTTTCAAC
>CACIWI010000016.1 GCA_902590355.1 uncultured Prochlorococcus sp. | reverse complement strand
CAATTGAAAATTATGAAAATGAACCTGATGAAGCCAAAGCGATAATAAACAATGCTTTAGGATTCTCTTATGCTGCTCAAAATGAATTTAAGAAAGCAATTAAACACTATAACTTTGCAATAAAATCACTCCCAGAATATCCTATAGCCCTAAATAACCTCGCATCAGCACAACAGCGTTTACTTGAGTACGACTTGGCATATGCAACTTATCAAAAGGTTTTGGTGATAGATCCAAAAAACAAGACAGCAATTAAAAAAAGTAAGGAGTTAGAAAAAAGAAATAATTACAAACCTTATAAAGGTGTTAAAGATAAGGGATTCTAAATATATGGAAAATTATTCTTCTTTACTAATCGGTGGAAAACAATTTTCCAGTAGATTAATGGTGGGTACTGGCAAATACAAATCTACTCAAGATATGGTAGAAAGTTTGTCAAATTCTGAAACGGAAATTATAACCGTCGCTGTTAGAAGAATTAAAAATAATCAGACCGGAGAAAATTTACTCGAAAAGATCAACTGGAAAAAATACTGGATGCTTCCTAATACAGCTGGTTGTGTTAATGCCGATGAGGCAGTGAGAATAGCAATTTTGGGTAGAGAACTTGCAAAATTATCTGGTCAAGAAGAAAACAATTTTGTGAAGTTAGAAGTTATCCCTGACAAAAAGTATTTGCTACCAGATCCAATAGAAACCATTAAAGCAGCCGAAATTTTAATTAAAAAGGATTTTGCTGTACTTCCCTATATCAATGCAGATCCTATTCTTGCAAAAAGACTAGAAGAAATAGGTTGTGCAACTGTAATGCCATTGGGCTCGCCTATAGGTTCCGGGCAAGGCTTATTAAATTTATCAAATATAAGGATAATTATTGAGAATGCAAAAGTACCAGTAATAATTGACGCAGGAATTGGAGTGCCCAGTGAAGCATCTCAAGCTATGGAAATTGGAGCTGATGGTGTCTTAATCAATAGTGCAATAGCACAAGCTGAAAATCCTGCTCTAATGGCTCAAGCGATAAATTATGGTGTAAAAGCTGGCAGGCAAGCTTTTATAGCAGGAAGAATTAAAAAACAAGACTATGCAGTAGCAAGTTCACCGGAACAAAACATATCTATTTAATTCTCTTGATTGAGCAAAGTTTAAAAAGAGAATAAAAAACTTATAATCTTGTTCATAGTAATTAAGAAAAAAGATTTGAAACTATTTTCAATATTTTTTCGCAAATTGGAAGCACACTGTAGTAATTTAATAAATATATTATGAATCAATTAATTCTGGAGTTCTGAGTGAAAGTTATTGTTCTAGGTGGAGATGGTTTTTGCGGTTGGCCTTGTGCGGTGAATTTAGCAGAGGAAAATCATGATGTCATTATTGTCGACAATTTAAGTCGTAGAAAAATTGATATTGATCTAGAGGTAGAATCGTTAACTCCAATTGCTTCTATAACAGAACGACTTTCTGCATGGGAAGAAATTGGTGGGAAGCCTATGAGATTTCTCAACATGGATATCTCTAAACAATATCAAAAATTACTCGATTTACTCATTGATGAAAAGCCAGATTCTGTGATCCATTTTGCAGAACAAAGAGCAGCGCCTTACTCGATGAAATCTAGTTTTACCAAAAGATATACAGTAGATAATAATGTTAATGGCACCCATAACCTTCTAGCTGCAATAGTAGAGAGTAATTTAGATATTCATGTTGTACATTTAGGAACAATGGGAGTTTACGGATATGGATCACATAGGGGTGCAACAATTCCAGAAGGTTACCTAAAAGTTGAAGTTCCACAACCAGATGGAAGCCGCTTTGAAGAAGAAATATTACACCCTGCAAGTCCAGGGAGTGTTTACCATATGACTAAAACTTTAGATCAATTATTATTTCTCTACTACAACAAAAATGATCTTGTAAGGATTACTGATCTACATCAAGGTATCGTTTGGGGAACAAATACAGACGCAACTTTAAAAGATCCTAGATTAACAAACAGATTTGACTACGACGGAGACTATGGAACTGTTCTAAACAGATTTCTAATGCAAGCTGCAATTGGATATCCATTAAGCGTTCATGGAACAGGAGGGCAAACAAGGGCCTTTATACACATAAAAGACTCTGTAAAGTGTGTGCAAATTGCTCTTGAAAATCCTCCAGAACCTGGAGATAGAGTGAAAATCTTTAATCAAATGACTGAAAGTCATCAAGTTGGAGAACTAGCTAAAAAAGTTGCGTCTCTAACAGGTGCTAATATTAATTATTTACCAAATCCAAGGAATGAAGCAGTAGAAAATGATCTCATTGTTGATAATAAATGCTTTATAGAATTAGGTTTAAACCCAACGACTCTTGATAATGGTTTATTAGAAGAAGTTGTTGAAGTTGCTAAAAAATACTCCAATAGATGTGATCTTAAGCGCATACCTTGTGTTTCATCCTGGACTAAAAAACAAGCTGAAGCTATAAAAACTAATTAAAATTTCTGAAATAATTACCTTAAGAAAGTGAAAATTGCATTGTTTACAGAAACTTTTTTACCTAAAGTTGACGGCATAGTCACAAGACTTACTAAAACGATTGAATTTTTAATAAAAAATGGTGATGAAGTTATAATTTTTTGTCCAGAGGGGTGTCCAGAATCATATATGGGCGCAACTGTGGTCGGAGTTGCAGCAATGCCATTACCCTTATACCCAGAGTTGAAACTTGGTTTACCAGGTCCTGTAGTCTCAGATAAGTTAGAAAAATTTAACCCAGATTTGATACATGTTGTTAATCCAGCTGTACTTGGCTTAGGCGGCATATGGTTGGCTAAAACTAATAATATTCCTTTAATTGCCAGTTACCATACTCATCTTCCAAAATATCTAGAACATTATGGCATGGGTATGTTAGAGCCACTTTTGTGGGAATTACTTAAAGCAGCACATAATCAAGCCTTATTAAATTTATGTACATCCACCGCTATGGTAAATGAATTAAAAGATAAAGGTATTCAAAGGACTGCTCTATGGCAAAGGGGAGTAGATACTCACAATTTCCGACCAGATTTAAGAAGTGAGAAAATGAGAAAAAAATTATTTGGGAAATATAACGACGCAAATTACTTATTGATTTATGTAGGAAGATTATCAGCAGAAAAACAAATTGAGAGAATTAAACCAGTCTTAGAAAGTATCCCTAATGCTTGCCTAGCACTTGTAGGTGACGGACCATATAGAAATCAGCTTGAAAAAATCTTCGAAAATACCAAGACTAATTTCATAGGATATTTATCTGGCGATGAACTAGCTAGCGCCTATGCCTCTGGAGATATATTTTTATTTCCATCAAGTACAGAAACACTTGGGTTAGTTTTACTAGAAGCAATGGCAGCAGGATGTCCAGTTATCGGAGCCAACAAGGGGGGAATTCCAGATATTATTAGCGATGGAATTAATGGTTGTTTATATGATCCTGATGAAAAAGATAATGGAGAACAGAGTTTGATTGAAGCGACAAAAAAAATTCTAGAGAATGAAGATAAAAGAGAAGTTATGAGGAAAGAGGCACGAAACGAAGCAGAAAAATGGGATTGGAATCAAGCAACATTACAACTGCAAAATTATTATACTGATACTCTCAAAGAAATAAAATAAACTAAATCTCAATTAAGCTACGTGTGGAGGCGTAGGATTACTATAGGAACTTAAAGGAAGTATTAGAGTAGCGATATTTTGATTCTTTTCAGGCCTCTTTTTCTTTGCGAATTTTTTACCAAAAGGAACTCTTACAACATTAGTCCCCTCAATAGAACAAATGTTTGAGTTATCTCCAGAAAAATTATTGACAAAATTTGGTAAGTCGACGTTTTTAAATGGTAGGTGCTTAACATTACCAGATTTAAAATCTTTGGTCATAGCTTCAAATACCCCAAAAAATTTGATGCTCGAATATTTTAATAAAAAAATTTAAAAAATTTCTATAAGAAAATATTAAATTTTTATTCTCACTGATAATAACTAAGTAAATACAAGCACGCTAGTCCTTTAAGCACATTGTTTTTCTTCGAAAGTCTCTCCTTGATTTACGTTGCAAGAACAGATTAAATTGCGATCACCATATGCATTATTGATCCTAGAAACTGAAGACCAAAACTTAATAGCTGTTGGAGTTTTATAAGGAAAAGAAGCTTTTTCTTTTGAATAAGGATAATGCCAATTATCAGCGATTAACTCTTTCAGCGTATGGGGAGCGTTACTTATTACATTATTATTCCTTGATTCAATATTTTTTTCTATTTCGTTGATTTCTTCTCCAATCAATAGCATAGCCTCACAAAATCTATCCAATTCAACCAAACTTTCACTTTCAGTAGGCTCTATCATTATGGTTTCTGGAACAGGCCAACTAATAGTTGGGGCATGAAAACTATAATCAATTAATCGTTTAGCTAAATCATTGACACTCAATCCAGTTTTGGATTTTAAATCTCTAAAATCTAAAATACATTCATGTGCGACAAAATTATTTTTTCCTTTATAGAGAATCTTGAATTTATGTTTTAAGGAATGCGCAATATAATTTGCAGATAAAATTGCATGCGAAGTTGCTTTCCTTAACCCGCTAAGACCTGCCATTTTTATATACATCCAACTTATTGGAAGAATACTTGCACTCCCATGCTTGGCAGAAGATACGAAATTAAAACTATTAGATAAATTATTATCCATTAAAGAATGAGTAGGAAGGTATGGGCTTAAAGTTTCTGATGCAGCAACTGGTCCTACTCCTGGACCACCACCTCCATGTGGAATGCAAAATGTTTTATGTAAATTCAAATGACAAACATCAACGCCATAGTTTCCAGGTTTACATAATCCAACCTGAGCGTTCAAATTTGCTCCATCTAAATAGACGAATCCTCCCACAGAATGAATTAAATCACATATCTTTCTGATTTGTAATTCAAAAACTCCATGAGTAGAGGGATAAGTCAACATAAGAGCCCCTATTTGTTTATCAAATTTCTTGACCTTGATTGACAAATCTTGATAATCAATATTTCCTTCGTCATCACATTCAACAGTTAACACGTCAAAACCTGCCATAACTGCACTAGCAGGATTTGTTCCATGAGCACTTTTTGGAATTAAACATTTTTTTCTTAACAGTTCACCTTTTGATTCAAAATAAGAATTAATTGCCAATAAACCTGCAAACTCACCTTGAGAGCCTGCATTTGGTTGAAAAGAAACTGATCTTAAACCAACAATCTCACTTATCCATTTTTCTAGGTCAGATATAATTTTTGAATAGCCTTTAGTTTGATCTGGTGGGGAAAAAGGATGCATAGAAGATAAATTAGCCCAAGAGACTGGATTTAACTCGGCTGCAGAATTTAACTTCATGGTACAGCTTCCCAATGGCATCATCCCATCTACTAAAGAAAAATCTTTTTCTGCAAGTCGGAATATATATCTCATTAATTCAGTTTCACTTTGGTAATTTGTGAATATATCTTGCTGCATCCATGCACTGGATCTCAAAGCTAAACTTTCCAGATGAAATTCTTTATCAAATTTTATTTGCTCTAAATCTTCTTCTTTTTCTATAAGGTTTGCTATGAAAGTCAAAATATCTTTTATTTCTTTTTCATTACTAAGCTCATCTAAAGAGATCCCAAAGCCAGTTGAATTTTCAATAGTTGATCCCAACGGCAAAATTCTTAAGTTATAGCCATTTTTTAAAGCTTCATTATGGATCCTTTGGGAGTGCTCAGAATAAACATCAACACTATCAAATCTAATCCCATCAGGAATATCAAAACCTAAAGCAGCTAAACTTGATTCTAAATTTATTCTCAACTCAACTAATCTCTTAGCAATTTGCGTTAATCCAGAGGGTCCATGATAAATAGCATAAAAAGAAGAAATTATGGCTAACAAAGATTGAGCAGTACAAATATTACTAGTGGCCTTTTCCCTCCTAATATGTTGCTCTCTTGTTTGCAATGCTAGTCTTAGAGACTTTTCTCCATTTTTAGATAGAGTTTGCCCAACAATTCTTCCGGGTATCAGCCTTTTATATTTTTCGCTACAAGCAAAATATGCTGCATGGGGGCCACCAAATCCCATTGGAACACCAAATCTTTGCATACTCCCCACTGCCACATCAACACCAAATTCAGAAATTGGTTTAATCAAAACTTGTGCTAGTGGATCAATACATGCCGTAACAATAATTTCTGATCTATGTGCTTGGGATATTAAGAATGTGGGGTCATATAATTCCCCGTTTTTACCAGGTAATTGCAACAACATTCCAAAAACATCATCATGAGTAGGAAGGTTGCTTTGAGTAAAGCGTCTTAAGGATATTCCCAAAGGTTTTGCTCTGGTTTGTAGAACATTAAAAGTATGATCAAAAACATTTGATTCCACTAAGTAAACTTTTGAAGATTTATTTTTTCTTGCGGAAAAACTCATGGCCATAGCTTCTGCAGCAGCAGTACCCTCATCCAACAAAGATGCATTGGCGACAGGGAACCCTGTTAGTTCACAAACAATAGTCTGAAAATTAAATAGAGCTTCTAATCTTCCTTGTGCAATTTCTGCTTGATATGGAGTATAAGACGTGTACCACCTTGGATTTTCAAGGACATGTCTTTGGATTACTTTAGGCATGTGATTGTCATAATAACCAAGGCCTATAAGTGATCTAATTTTAGTATTTTTATTCGCAATCTCTTCTAATTCATTTAAAGCCTCAATTTCTGAACAACCTTGGGGCAATACTTCTGAAGATTTTTCTTTAATCTGAATATCTTCAGGAATTACTTGATTTATAAATTGATCAATATTATTAAAACCAAGCTTGTTCAGCATAATTCTTTCATCATTATCACCTAACCCAAGATGCCTATCTATAAACAAATCAGACCCAAATTTGGATGTCATATTAAGATATTTTTCTTTAAAATAGCTCTTTTTAAAAAGTTTGCCTTATTTTGGTAAAACCTTTGATTGATATTCCTCAGAAGTCATCAAATCAGCAATTGATGCTTTTGATTCAGTTTTCAAAATGACTAACCAACCGTCTCCAATCGGATCATTCTGTAAAAGCTCAGGGTTCTCAATAACACTTTCATTTACAGATACTATTTCCCCTGAAAAAGGCAGATAGACTTCCTCAACGGCCTTAACTGATTCAATTGTTCCAAAAGTCTCGCCTTTCTCTAAAGTCGCTCCTTCATCAGCTAATTCAACAAAAACAATATCTCCTAATTGATCTATAGCGAATTCACTAACTCCAATTTTTAATAATCCATTTTCTTCCAAGACATATTCATGAGTATCAGCATAGTTGAGGTTGTCTGGAAACTTGTAAGACATGATTAAGTAGATAAAGGAAGTAGAGAATCCTTTGAAATTAATTTTTCCTCTAATAGTTCAGATAATAATCGAATTAATGCAATTTTGATATGAGCTATGTGAGAACCACCTTGAACAAAAATATTGTAAGGATCTCTTAGAGGGGCATCAGCAGAAAATTCACTTGTACTACCTTCAATAAAGGTACCTCCTGCCATTAATAATTTTGAATCATATCCATCCGTTGATGATGGAACAACATTCAGAAAAGAATCTACTGGTGAAGAATTTTGAAAAGATTGACAAACTTTTTGTACCAAATCAGGATTATTCAATCTTACTGACTGAATAAGATCAGATCTATAAGTTGCTGGCTCTGGTAAAACCTTAAATCCTAAATTTTTAAAAACTGCAGCAACCATATCAGCACCTTTTAGTGATTCGTGAACAATTTGTGGTGCTAAAAACAAACCCTGCAAAATTAATCTTCCTAGTCCAAAATTTATTCCTGCAGAAGAACCAATGCCTGGTGAGGTTAATCTAGAACATGCCATCTCAACCAACTCTGCATCTCCTGCAACGTACCCACCAGTAGGAACTATTGTTCCTCCCAAATTTTTAATCAATGATCCAGCAATTATGTTTGCCCCTTTAGAAATTGGTTCACTATCTTCAACAAGCTCCCCGTAACAGTTATCAACAAAACATATACAGTTAGGATCAAGAGAATGAACAAGACTACAAATTTTCTCTATCTGATGATTCGTAAGAGACTTTCTCCAACTATATCCACAACTTTTTTGTATGAATACTAATTTGCATGAATTTTCTTTAAAAAAATGAACAATTTTATCTTCAAAAGAATCAAAATTTTCGCAGATATTTACTTGCTTATATTCAATGTCAAAATCTTTAAGTGATCCTTTTCCTCCTCCCCTTATTCCTATAACTTCTTCTAACGTGTCATATGGTTGTCCTGTAAGAGATAACATTACATCTCCAGGTCGAAGAATTCCAAATAAGACAGAACTTATTGCATGAGTTCCACTTACAAATTGCATCCTAACAGCAGCCTTTTCAGCAAGAAAAAATCTTGCAAAAATCGCATCAATTTTTTCTCTAGATATATCATCATGACCAATACCAGAAGATTGATTGAAATGACTAGTAGAAACTTTTTCCTCCTTAAAAATTGTCAAAATATTTTCTAATTTCTGAAAAACCTGATTGGATCTTTCTTGGAACACTTTACTTAAACTCTCTTCGATAGAAAGAACAGCGTTTTCAGCCAGTTTTAAGTTATTGTCAAGAATCATTTATTATGAAAATTAATGTTATTTTTCAGAAGCTAAATTTCTTAATTCTGCGAGGAAAGCATTAGGTCCCCTGCCCTGAAAATAAGAAAGTTTTTTTGAAGCCTCATATAAATCAAGAAGTTCGCCATCTAATTCTTCTGCCGTATAATCTCTAATTCCTGCAATTACCTCAGCAAAACGTTCTCTACGGGCAGATTTATTGACAGCATAGGCTCCCATTACCTGCATCTTACATGATCTCCAAGCTTTATTCTGACAAAAATGCACTGAAAGAGCATCACTTAAAGCAGAAGCTTCTTCATCTTCTATGTACCAGTCAAAAGATGAAGGTAGAGGTTTTAATCCTGAAAATATCTCGAATAACTCCCCTGCCGATAATGGATTACCAGAATCATTTTTTAGGGGTACTGCAGACTCTTCCAAAGATTTCCATAACTCTGGGTAATCACTTTCAAAACGATCCCTGATTTTTTCTATACCGTGATCAAGAATCGTATTAACTTGAGCCAAAGCAAGAAAAACTTCAGGACCTGGCGAAGATAACTTACCATTCCTAAGATTAGAAATTTGCGAATTATGAACTTTACCTAAATCAAGAACTTCAGAAAGTAATGGCAATACTCTGTGAGACCATCCATTTCTTTCATGCCAAAGATGTATCAAATGAGCCATTGCCCTTCGACCTCTAGATAATTTATCGCGATATCCGAGACTCACAGATAATTAAACTTATCAATAGTATAGTATGATATTATTACATATCGGTAATTTTGAAAATAGTATTTCAATATCATGAATTCAGTAATTTTCCAAGAAACAGCAAAATTAAAAAAACCTGTTCCAGCTGAAAAAGTTATAGAACTTTCAGACAAATTACTGGAACCTTCCAGTCATTCAAAAAGATATCCTCCAAGACTACATAAAACGTGGGGAACAATAGTTTTTATGGTTACAATCCATATTCTTTCTCTTATAGCTATACAACCAAAATTTTGGAGTCTCCCTGCAGTCACTTCATTATTATTTTTTTACTGGGTAACTGCTTGTTTAGGAGTCACCCTTGGATATCACAGATTGTTATCACACAGATCGTTCGTTGTACCAAGATGGTTAGAAAGATTTTTTGCTACCTGTGGAGCCATAAGTTGCCAGCATGGGCCAATAGATTGGGTAGGTTTACATAGGCATCACCACTCTTTTTCAGATACTGAAGTAGATCATCACAATAGTAAAAAGGGGTTTTGGTGGAGTCATATGGGTTGGATGTTTAAAGACGTAGAAGCGCTAAAAGCTGTTCCAAAACTAAGTGCAGATTTAATCAAGGATCCATACTATAGATTTTTAAATAAATATTTTTTATTCTTACAAATTCCTATTGGACTTTCTTTATACGCAATAGGTCAAAAATTAGGAGTTGGAGGATGGGCTCTAGTCCTTTGGGGAATTCCATTGAGGCTTGTGGTTGTTTATCACGTAACCTGGCTAGTCAACTCCGCGACGCATTGTTGGGGTAAAGCACCATTTGAAAGTGGTGATTCATCTAAAAACAATGCGTGGGTTGCTGCATTAACTTTTGGAGAAGGTTGGCATAATAATCATCATGCATTTCCCAATTCGGCAAAACAAGGATTATTTAGAGGTCAGATAGATATAACATGGGAACATATTAAGATTCTTGCAAAATTTGGTCTTGCAAAAAAAGTAAAGTTACCCTCTAGGTCTTATTATTAACTATATTGTTCAATATTTTCATGGCTAAAAGAGTACAAGTCGCATTAACTGAATCAATCGCATCACTAGGTAAAGAGGGAGATCTAGTTGAAGTAGCACCAGGATACGCAAGAAATTTTCTATTACCTTATGGCAAGGCAATGAATGTAACATCGGCAGTCCTTAAACAAATTGAAAGGAAGAAAGAAAAAGAAAAAATCGCTGCTGATAAATTAAAGCAAGAAGCTTTAGATTTCCAAACTGCATTATCTACAATAGGTAGGTTCACTATCAAAAAACAGGTTGGAGAAGATGGTGTCCTTTTTGGAACGGTTACCAATGGGGATGTTGCCGAAGCAATAGAAGCGGCAACTAAAAAAGAAATTGATAGAAGAAACATTACTGTTCCTGATATTCATAATTTAGGTTCCTTCACTGCAAAAATAAAATTACATCCAGAAGTAAATGCAGAAGTAAATATTGAAGTAACAAGTTAATCAATTTGTTGCATTATTTTGAAAAGTAGCCAGAGTATATATCTAAGCAATTTAAAGATATGGTTTCCGTACCTTTTCCAAATAATGGGCAAAATAAAAATTTTAAAAAGGATTTTAATAGTGAAAATACTGGATTAGTTCCTCCTCAAAACGTTCAAGCAGAGGAAGCTGTTCTTGGTGGCATACTTCTTGATCCAGACGCAATCGGAAGAATTGCAGACTTAATTAAACCTGAAGCTTTTTATATAAATGCTCATCAAGAGATTTATAGAACAGCATTAATGTTGCATACCCAGGGTAAACCAACTGATTTAACATCAATGAGTGCTTGGTTAGCAGATAATGGATCACTAGAAAAAATTGGAGGAAACAGCAAACTGGTAGAACTAGTTGAAAATGTTTCCTCTACAGCTTCCATAGAACAAGTTGCTAATTTAATTAACGACAAATTCCTGAGAAGGCAACTTATCAGATCTGGAAATGAAGTGGTTCAATTAGGTTTTGATCAAACTCAAGATACTAATGAAGTTCTAGATAAAGCAGAGCAAAAAATATTTGAAATCAGTCAAGAAAAACCTTCAAAAGGTCTGACTCAAGCAGCTGAAATCCTTACAAGTACTTTCAATGAAATAGAGTCAAGATCATTAGGTACTTCAGTAGCTGGAATTCCTGTAAATTTCTACGATCTTGATGCGATGACTCAAGGTTTTCAAAGAAGTGATTTAATAATTGTTGCCGGAAGACCTTCAATGGGAAAAACTTCAATAGTTCTTAATCTGGCTAAAAATGTTGCACAATCTCAAGATTTACCTGTGTGTGTATTTAGCCTTGAAATGAGTAAAGAACAGTTGACATATAGATTACTCTCTATGGAAGTTGGAATCGAGAGTGGCAGGCTAAGAACAGGAAGATTACAACAAGATGAATGGCCGTTACTCGGAGAAGGTATCAATTCACTAGGCCAATTACCAATATTTATAGATGACAAGCCTAACTTAAGTGTTTTAGAGATGAGATCTCTGTGCAGAAGATTAATAGCTGAACAAAAAAAAGAACTTGGATTAATTGTGATTGATTACCTGCAGTTAATGGAAGGATCAACCCCTGATAATAGAGTGCAAGAACTTTCACGAATAACAAGAGGTCTTAAAAGCATGGCCAGAGAATTAAAAGTACCAGTAGTAGCTTTATCTCAGCTTAGTAGAGGAGTAGAGTCTAGAACTAATAAAAGACCAATGTTAAGCGATCTAAGAGAATCAGGATCTATTGAACAAGACGCAGATTTAGTATTAATGATTTATAGAGATGAATACTATAACCCAGAGACTGAAGATAGAGGAATTACAGAAATCATTGTCACTAAACATAGAAATGGACCCGTAGGAACTGTTAAATTATTATTTGAACCTCAATTTACGAGATTTAGGAATTTAGCTAATTAAATCGCTCCTAAAATGCAAGATCATCACTCAACAAATGAATCTTTTGATGTCATCGTTATTGGAGGAGGACATGCGGGATGTGAAGCAGCTATTACAACAGCAAAATTAGGATTTTCGACAGCCTTATTTACAATCAATTTAGATAGGATTGCCTGGCAACCTTGCAACCCTGCCGTTGGCGGCCCAGCAAAAAGTCAGTTGGTACATGAAGTTGATGCGTTAGGTGGAATTATTGGTAAATTAGCTGATGAGACAGCAATACAAAAAAGAATATTAAATGCAAGTAGAGGTCCAGCCGTATGGGCATTAAGAGCTCAGACAGATAAAAGAGAATACTCAAAAAAGATGATTGAAATACTACAAAATACAGATAATTTATCTTTAAAAGAAGCAATGATTACTGAACTAGATATCGCAAAGACTGAAGAAATTGGATTGAACTCAAAAAAAATCTTAAAAAAAAGAATCAAAGGTGTAAGGACTTTCTTTGGAAGTTATTATTCGGCAAGATCAGTTATCATCACAGCTGGTACATTCTTAGAAGGAAGAATATGGATAGGAAATAAATCAATGTCAGCTGGTAGATCGGGCGAACAAGCAGCAAAAGGTCTTACTCAAAATTTGCACGAAATTGGTATCAAAACAGAACGTTTAAAAACAGGAACTCCAGCAAGAGTTGATAAAAGAAGTATCATTTTTGATGAATTAGATGTTCAACCAAGCACTGCAGCAGATAAATATTTTTCGTTTGACCCAGATATAAAAAATAATATGCCTCAAGTTAGCTGTCACATCACAAGAACAACTACCAAAACACATCAACTAATTCGAGACAATTTACATTTAACTCCTATTTACGGCGGTTTTATTGATAGTAAGGGACCAAGATATTGTCCATCAATTGAAGATAAAATTGTTAAATTTGCTGATAAAGAATCACATCAAATTTTCTTAGAACCAGAAGGAATTAATACCCCCGAAATATATGTACAAGGATTTTCTACAGGTTTACCCGAAAATATTCAATTAGAACTTTTAAGAACCTTACCTGGATTGAATGAATGTAAAATGTTGCGACCAGCATATGCTGTGGAGTATGACTATATACCTGCAACACAGCTCCAAACATCACTCGAAACGAGAGAAATTGAATATTTATTTAGCGCGGGACAAATTAATGGGACTACTGGTTATGAAGAAGCAGCAGCACAAGGATTAGTTGCAGGAGTCAATGCGACAAGAAAGCTAAGCAAAAAAGATCCAATAATCTTCACCAGAGAAAGCAGTTATATAGGAACAATGATCAATGATTTAATTACCAAAGATCTCAGAGAACCATACAGAGTTTTAACTAGTAGGAGTGAATATAGGTTAACTCTTAGAGGAGATAATGCAGATAGGAGATTAACACCATTAGGTTATCAAATAGGGCTAATTAATGAGAAAAGATGGTCGGCCTATCAAGAAAAAATGAAACTTCTCGAGGAAGAAAAATTTAGATTAAATAACACTCGTTTAAAAAATACAGAGGAAATATCAAAAAAAATAGAATTAGAAACGGGATCAAAAATCAAAGGCTCAACAACTTTGAAGGAACTCTTAAAAAGACCAAACTTTCATTATTCAGATCTAATTAAATATAATTTGACTGAAAAAAATCTAGGTTCTTCAATACAGGAAGGTGTTGAAATAGATATTAAATACGAGGGTTACCTTAAAAGGCAAAAAAACAACATTGAACAAATAAATCGTCAAAGCTGTAAATCTCTGCCTCAAGAAATAAATTATGAAAAGATAGATACATTATCTTTAGAAGCTAGAGAAAATTTGAATAAGATAAAGCCAAAAAATTTTGGTGATGCTTCAAAAATTCCTGGAGTAAGCAAAGCTGATTTAACTGCATTACTTGTTTGGCTAAAAATAAGAGAAATAAAAAAAGAAAAGGCAAATATTTTTGTCAAAAAAAAGTTATCATCTTAAAAGCATTCCGTCTGAGCACTGGATAATAAACTGTTTAACTCACCAAAAATTTTTTGGGAAGAAAAAGCCTCTACTTTTTTAGTGAAAAATTCACTACCAAAAATATCTGGTCCATGGAAATTAATGTTGCTTGGGGATGGAAGTCCAACTAGACATTTACAGCTTTTAACAAATCAAGAGACAAAAATTAAGTTAATTTCGATGCGAGTTGATCCTCTATGCATTGAAGAAGGTCCCAAAGAATTAAATCAATTAAATGGACCTTTAATTAGAAGACAAGTATGGATCAAAAACAATAATAAAAACCTAGCATGGGCTGAAAGTTGGTGGAATGCAGAACAAGTTAATGAAAATTTAAAAGCCAAAGAAGAACCAATTTGGAAGAATTTGACACAAGACAGATCAGAATTATTTAGAGAAGTTGACCGAATTTCAATTGTTAATTCAAATTGGTTAGAGGATCAATTTTGTTTTAAAGGTCCATTCTGGTCAAGAAATTATAGATTTTTTCGAGACAAAAAGCCTCTAACAATTATTAGAGAAGTATTCAATCCACATTTAGAAAGTTTATTAGGCTATTCAGGAATTAAAGAATTTACGAAACTATACTCTTCTTCTCCTTGATCTGGGAAGATTTCTTGATTTTGATTGAACTTGTTGGTTTGATTGAACTCTCGCAGTATTAATCTCTTTTTCTGAAGCTCTTTGCCATCTTTCAACTTTGAAATCCATTTCATCTGGCCACTCTTCGTCCTCACTCTCTTTCACATAAGGTAATTTTTTTTGCTCAGTTGTATGTATATTTTTTGGTTGCCTTAAAGATATTGCTTCTAAAGGTCTTTTTGAGTGCTGTTTAACAGATTCATAAGAATTTGATTCTCTAGAAAATGTCTTAATATCGCTGTTTTCATCGTAAAAATTCTCATCATTCCAATCATCATTATCTTCGTCAAAAAATAAATCCACTTTTTGAGATACCCATCTTCCTACTTTTTTCACACTCTTACTTGTTATTCCTTGAAAATCTGAGTTCCTTCTTTTTCCTGGTCTAGCACCAGATACTCCATCAACAAATTGTCTTCCAGTTTCGAAAATTT
>CACIWI010000015.1 GCA_902590355.1 uncultured Prochlorococcus sp. | reverse complement strand
ATAATAATTTTCAAAATTTAATAAATATCAAAGAGGTATCCAATATTAAAGAAGCAGTTAATTATTCTTTATCAATATAAAAAAATCAAAGGTACATATCAATTGAGCTTCTTCCTGAGTTTTTCAACCAATTCTCAATATCTAGATACCCACCTGGATAAAGTCTCACTGCTTTAGACCAGACTTCAGCAGCTTTATCAAACCAAATATCTCTCTGATCTAAATCACCATTTTGCTCAGCAAATCTTCCCCTTTTTTCATAAATTAAACCTATATTTTTCAAGCATGATGGCTGTTTGGGATTTTCTACTAATGCTTTTTCATAAGTTTCAATAGACAAATCCTCTTCACCGTTACTCATATATATAATTGCCATATTTTTTAAAGTCTCACCTCTATCAATTTTATTTTCTTCAAGCAGTAAGCTCTCTTTGTAATACTCTAATGCTTCCGAATAATCCCCATTATTTTGTGCAGCTAAACCGTCTCTATAATAAATATATGCCTTTTTTTCTTTCTCAGCGATAGGCATAATTTTTACAATAGATTCAGCAATTACAGTAAAAGCTTTATCAATAAAATTGTCTCTGTTTTGATTACTAGGCACTGCTTAAAATCTAATAAAATTAATATAGTAATTTAAAAAATAACTATTTAAAAAGTCTATTACATTTATTATTATAGTTAAAAATAAAGACAGGCATTAATTTGCTTTTATCGTGAAAAATATGGAGAGCATTCAATTAAGCGTTAAAGGAATGAAATGCGGAGGTTGTGTTAGTACTGTTGAAAAAATATTGAAGAATTCTGATGGTATTGAAAATGTTTCTGTTAACTTGCTTACTGAAAGTGCTTATTTTGAAATTACCCAGAAAAATATAGAAATAGAGTCAGTTCTCGAAAATCTAAAAGAAAATGGTTTCCCATCAAAGATTTACATAAATGATTTTTCAAAAAAAATAAATAAAGCAGAATTAGAAAAAAAAAAGAAGTGGAATAATCAATGGAAAAAACTAACTTTTGCCCTATTACTTTTATTATTTTCAGGATTAGGTCATCTGGCAGAAGGAAGATATATTAATTTTCCAATATTAGGTAATATATTTTTTCACGCTTCACTAGCAACGTTAGCTCTATTATTTCCTGGCAGAGTAATAATTATTAATGGATTTAAATCATTTATTAAGAATCATCCCGATATGGATTCTTTAGTAGCTCTTGGAGTAATTAGCGCGTATACAACAAGTCTTCTATCCTTAATATTTCCTACCACTGGTTTTCCTTGTTTTTTTAATGAGCCAGTTATGCTGTTAGGCTTCATACTTATTGGGCGTTACTTAGAAGAAAGAGCAAGATATCAAACTGGTTCATCCATTGGAGAATTATTAGATCTTCAACCTGAAATGGCAAATATCTATACAGAAGACAATCAAATAAAGTCAATAAGAGTAAATACTTTAAGACCTGATCAAGAGATTCAAGTTTTAGCAGGAGACAGAGTACCTGCTGACTGCATTGTTACCCAAGGTGATTCATATGTTGATGTTTCACATATTACTGGAGAATCCAAACCTATAGAAGTAAAAGAAGGAGAAAATCTATTTAGTGGGTCTTTAAATCTTAATTCAACTCTTAGACTTAAAGTTCAAAAGATCGGAGGAGATTCTTCTCTTGCAAAACTAGTAAATCTTATTGAGTCTGTAAACGCTAGAAAACCTCGCATTCAAGGGATTGCTGATGAAATTGCGGGTAAATTTACTTACTTTGTACTTATTTTTGCTATTTTAACCTTCTTCTTTTGGTGGAAGGGGGCAAAAAACATATGGCCTGATTTATTAAGTTACAATCATGAATTAATAAATCACTCAAGCCATACACTTCATAGTTCACTTGGTAGTAATGCTGAGAATTTCCTCAGTTTAGCAATTCAATTGTCGATTGCCGTTTTAGTGATAGCTTGTCCTTGTGCATTAGGTTTAGCCACCCCAACTGTAATCACTGTCGCATCAGGCAAAGCAGCAAAAAAAGGGGTTTTATTTAAAGGCGGGGATAAAATAGAGATGGCTTCAAAAATTACTCACATTATTTTTGACAAGACAGGTACCTTAACAAAAGGTAAGCCTTTCATTGTTGATTACAAAAATTATGATGATCATTCATTTTTATTAAAAATAGCTGCCAGTTTAGAAAAGGAAAGCAGACATCCTATCGCAGATGCCTTAATTCAAGAGGCAAAAAAGCAAAATTTAAATTTATTTCCAATAAAAAAAATTTTTACTCATTCAGGGCGAGGTATTTCTGGAGAACTTGAGTCAATTGATGGACTTATAAATATTGGGAATATTGAATGGCTACTAAGCCAAGGAATAATTATTGATAGTGATGCAAAAAAAGTCATTGAAAATGAAGCAACAAAAACGAACACTATCATTGGAGTAAGTATCAAAGATAAATTATTAGGATTTGTTTTGCTCGGAGATTTACTCAGAGATGATTCAATTAAAACAGTTCAAAATTTGAGAGAAGACAAATTTAAAATTAACATTTTAAGTGGCGATAGGAAACAAACAGTTTTAGCTTTAGCAAAAAAAATTGGTTGTAAAGAAACAGAAGTAAAATGGGATCTTCTTCCTGAAATGAAGCTAAAGACTATAGAAAATTTAAAAATTAATAATAAAGTAGCAATGATTGGTGATGGTATTAATGATGTCCCAGCCTTAGCATCTTCAGACTTAGGAATTGCGGTAGGATCAGGGACTCAAATAGCCAAGGCAAATGCAGATGTAGTATTAATGGGAGATCAACTAAATGGATTACCTTACGCCTTAAATCTTGCAAAAAAAACTATAAGAAAAATAAAGCAAAATCTAACATGGGCTTTTGGTTACAACTTACTAGCTATACCTTTAGCCGCCGGCATTTTATTTCCTAAATATGGGATTCTTCTTACTCCCTCAATAGCAGCATTATTGATGGCTATTAGCTCTATTACAGTTGTAATTAATGCTTTATCTTTGGATTAAATGAAAGGAAAATTTATCGTTATTGAGGGCATTGATGGATGTGGTAAAACTACCCAAATAGATGAACTATCTAAATGGCTTCCTAATAGTGGTCTAATAAAGAAAGGGTCTAAATTAATCACAACTAGAGAACCTGGAGGCAGTCTTTTAGGAAAAAAACTTAGAGGACTTATTCTTGATAATAATGAAAATAATAAACCTTCATCTCTTGCAGAATTATTGCTTTATTCAGCGGATAGAGCTGAACACGTTTCCAAAATTATTTCACCTGCTTTAAATAACAATGATTGGGTCATAAGTGATAGATTTTCCGACTCCACACTGGCTTATCAAGGTTATGGAAGAAAGATAAATTTAGAAACAATTAAAAATATTGAATCTATTGTGTGTCAAGGAGTATCTCCAGATCTCACTTTCTTCTTAGAAATTTCTCCAGAAGAGAGCATATTCCGAAGAAAAAATGAAATTCCAGACAGAATAGAATCAGAAGGTATTAGATTTTTAGAAAAAGTAAATGAAGGCTTCAAACTAATTGCCAAACAAAAAAACTGGAAAGTAATATCTGCTTCACAAAATATTAAAACTATTTCTAATCAAATTAAAGAAACTTTGCTAAATAATTTTTCTAATAACAAATGATTGAGGCTAAAAAAAATAGTTATTTCTTGAATGAAGAAGTCAATACCTTTCTTGAGAACATAATTAAGAACAAATCATTGGCTAATGGTTATATATTTTATGGTGCTGAAGGATTAGGCAAAAAGGAAACTGCTCTTCAATTTATAAAAGAGATTTTCAAACATTCTTCACCAAGCAAAAATGTTGAAGAAAGAATTACAAACAATAACCATCCTGATTTTTTGATTATTGAACCTGATTCTCTTTTGGCAACAAAAAGTTCAGGAAGTTTCGATCTTGAAAAAACAATAAAAAGTGGATCAGAGATTATTAAAATTGCTCAAATACGTAATATCAAAACTTTTCTTAGTCAAAAATCAATAAACTCAGAAAAAAAAATTGTTTTGATTATTGATGCACACCTCTTAAACGAAGCAGCCTCAAATTGCCTTTTAAAAACCTTAGAAGAACCTAGTAACGGAATTTTTATTTTACTAACATCTAAATTAAACCTTCTCTTAGATACGATCATCTCAAGATGTCAAATCGTCAGATTTCGATCTTTTTCTAGTAAACAAATAAAGTCAATTTTAAAAGAATATTTAGATACTTCTAAATTAGAGATAAATACACAATTAAAATTTGAAGATTTAGCAAACTCTGCGAATGGATCTCCAAAACAATTATTGAGAAATATTGAAATATGGAATGATTTTTCAGATGAAATTATAAGTAAATTAGATTCTCCAATAAAAAATAATCTTGAAATATTAGAACTGTCTAAATTAATATCTGAAAAATTAGAAATATATCAACAGATTTGTTTAGTAAATTTAATTCAAAATATTTGGTGGGGAAAGACAAAAAATATTGGTTTAGTAAAAAAACTTGAAAATTTAAAATTTCTTTTAGGAAAAAAAATTCAACCTAGAGTTGCGTGGGAAGTTACTTTTCTAAAAATTTCAATGGAAAATATATTAGATTAATCCACAACAGAATTTATCAAATCAGGATTTCTTGCCTTAATAAATTCTTGCCTAGCAGCTTCCACTTCAGAACCAATAGGTAATTCAAGACAATATCCAGCACCATATACAGTTTTTATATAATTAGGTTTACGAGGATCGGGTTCGAGTTTAGTGCGTAAGTGTCTAATATGAACTCTTATTGTCTCAATATCATCATCAGGTTCATATCCCCATACTTCTTTAAGAATTAAAGCTGGAGATACAGTTTGACCATGCCTCTGTAAAAGACAATGAAGCAGCTCAAATTCAAGGTGAGTTAATCTAACAGGAGCTTCAAACCAAATGGCTTCAAATCTTTCCGGAACAAGAGTTAATGGGCCGTAATTTAATATTTCTTGCTGATTACTTGAATTTAATTGTGCTCTGTTGGTTCTTCTTAATAAAGCTTTTATACGTACATGTAGTTCTTCTAAATCGAATGGTTTAGTAATATAGTCATCTGCTCCAGAATTAAAACCAGTCACTTTATCTTTGAGCCCACCTAATGCAGTTATCATCAAAATTGGGATATTTGATGTCCTTTCATCTCTTCTTAATCGCTGACATAAAGTTAATCCATCAACGCTAGGTAGCATTAAATCTAAAAGTATTAAATCAGGTGAATATTGAAGAGCTAATGCTTGACCTTTTATTCCATCTTCAGCTTTTTGTACATCGTAACCTGAATGTTCTAAGTGCCTAGCCACTAAATCACGCATATCTCGATCATCTTCAATTAAAAGGACTGAAATTTTCATATTTATGAACTATTAAATTAAGATTAATTTTTTGTACTACGATTCTCTCAAGAATTTACAAATATTGCTGAATTACTGTAAACAATTTTATCAATAAGATTTTTCAAATAGCTATGTAATAGCAATGGATTAGAAAGAAATCGCATCTTTTTAAAAAGTTGAAATTTTAGAATTTCTTTCGATTCTATTTACTTTTTCTTAATAATTAATGGATTATTAGAATCAAATTTTGGCCTTAATTGAAAAAAAATCTAATCCAGATTGAAATTTTAGAGTTTAAAAAAAGGAATTGAATGGAGATTTTCAGTTTTCAAATAGGAATTAACTAAGTTTAAAATTTTTTAATTTCTCAAAAATGTTTAAGTTCATAATTTTGTCTATATTAAAAAAATTTAGGTATCTATGAAAAAGAAGTCTATTATCTATTCTGATTTATCAAAAAAACAACTAGAAAAACTCAAAGAACTTTACATTCAAAAAAAAGTTGAATCGATGAGTCATCAAGAACTAAAACAATATGTATTAGAAATTATTTCTCATCAGATAAATGATACTATTGGAAAAGAAGAAGAAATGGAAGCATGGAGAGAAATGTCAGATTTTTTTGGAGAACAATTTGAAATAAATATCTTAGAAATACAAACAAAATACATTGATGATAAAAACGTAATTGAAACAGAAATAGATTCTCAGAAGCAAAGAATAGAATTACTTGAAAGGAATAATTTGGATCAAGAGAAAACGGATATGTGGGATGACTAGAATTTCCTTAATGGTGCAGTAATTCAAACGAAATAAACACAAAATTATCTTAATTTTAAAAATTGGATATAAATCAAAGAGTTTTTCATTTTTATGGAGAATTTAGTAAATGTTCTAATTACTGTTCTTAATAAACTTTTTTTTTAATCTCCAATAATTAAAATTATTATAAGTTTACCTTTTTTTGATGTTCTATATACTGTTATTAAAACTATATCAAATATACTTGATTATATCCTCGGCTAACCACTATTAAGCAAAAAAGGTAAAGAAATAAAAAGTCACCTTTTTAGGGTGACTTTAGACAACTTTTTGAAATTTATAAACTCCCCGGGCGGGATTCGAACCTGCGACCAATCGATTAACAGTCGATCGCTCTACCGCTGAGCTACCGAGGAATATAAAATGAATTTAGCTCTTTAAAGTACCTTATGACAAGTACAGAAGTTAATTATATTGAAATTTTGATGGTTCTTGCCAGCTAGATAAAAAACCATTTTTCAACTCTGCTACTGAATCAGCATAAGTTAATTCTTCATAACGATGAGTAATCCACAAAGCTGTTAGAGGTTTTTTATGGTCACTTGTAAGATTTTTAATAGTTTGTAAAACTTTTAATTGGCTGGTTTGGTCAAGTAACGCTGTAGGCTCATCTAAAAGAATAAAATTTCTATTACTAATCAGAGCGCATGCAATAGTTAGGCGTTGTTTTTGTCCACCGCTCAAAGTATGAACTGGCCTTTTTTCAAAACCAGTCATTCCTACTTGATCAAGCACATATTCAATTTTTTTATTAATTTCATTTTGACTTATATTCTGATTAATATTAATCAGAAGTTCACTCCTACAATTTGGCATCAATATTTGATGATCAGGGTTTTGAAACACCATACCAATATTTGCATTAGAGTCAACTTCACCATTTAGGGGGTTAATTATTCCATTAATTAATTTTAAAAGAGTACTTTTTCCGCTCCCGTTTTTACCTACAACCATCCAAAATCCAGGTTTTTTGATTGAGAAGTTACATTTAAAAATTAAATTTTCTTTTTCTCCAGGATATGAAAAAGAAACATCTTTAAATTTAATTTGAGGTATTTCATTTTCAAGGGGATCTCTCATTAATTCAATCAATCTATGTTGAGAGAAAATCCTGGTCTTTTAGCTCCTCCTGCTACTGACGATTTTTCATAAATCTGAACAGAAATGATTTCCTTAGCTCTTACAGAAATTAATTTATCTTGCACTTTGTCACAACTTAATTCGATCAAGTTTGAGGACTCTAAAGTTTCATTCATAGAACTTTTTATTTCATCATAAATTCGCTTAACATCATCAAATTCTTTCTTCTGAATTGAAAGTGGAAAAGGTGAATATCTAAGACTTAGTTCCAACGAATACATAATCATTATAAAAACTATCTTTTATAATAATAAATATTTTTACGCAGGAAGTTATCTGAATTAAATTCTTTTGAGAAAATTATATAAAAGATCTTTAAATACAATTATTATGAATATAGGAGATTTTATTTTGCATTTTAAAAAAATCATTTCATGGACATAGCAGATGATATAACTTCTCTAGTTGGAAATACCCCGTTAGTTAAATTAAATCGAATAAGAAAGTATTTTGATTGTTATCCAGAAATAATAGCCAAACTAGAAAGTTTCAATCCATCAGCGTCCGTTAAGGATAGGATCGCTTATTCAATGTTATGTAAAGCTGAAGAAGAAGGATTGATAACACCAGATAAAACAACGTTAATTGAAGCAACTAGTGGGAATACTGGCATCGCATTAGCGATGGTTGCTGCAGCAAAAGGCTATAAATTGATATTAACTATGCCGGATACGATGAGTATTGAGAGAAGGGCAATGTTGAGAGCATATGGAGCTGAATTACAGCTTACACCGGGGAAAGACGGAATGAAAGGAGCTTTAGATTTAGCTAATGAGTTGTCTTCAACCATTACAAATAGCTATCAATTTAATCAGTTTGAAAACTTTGCTAATCCAGATATTCATGAAAGAACAACCGCCCAAGAAATATGGTCCCAATCTAATAACAAATTAGATGGACTAGTTACAGGTGTAGGCACAGGAGGAACAATTACTGGTTGTGCACGTTTTTTGAAAAAAGTTAACCCAAATTGCAAAATTTATGCCGTAGAGCCCAAAAAAAGTGCTGTTATTTCCGGAGAAAAAGCAGGATCTCATTCAATTCAAGGAATTGGAGCGGGTTTCATACCGAAAGTACTTAATGCTCAATTAATTGATGAAATTATAAAAATAGATGACAATGAAGCATTTTATTATGGGCGGTTATTAGCTCGATTGGAAGGCCTTTTATCTGGCATCAGCAGCGGTGCAGCTTTAGCCGCAACTATAAAAATTGGGAAAAGGAAAGAACTTATGAATAAAAGATTGATAGTTATTCTTCCAAGTTTTGGAGAAAGATATTTATCAACAGCAATGTTTGAATCAAATACCTCAATTGAAGCCAGAAAAGATGGTTATCTTTAATATATTAAAAATGGAAAAAAATTTATATGAAGAATTAGGTGTCAAAAAAAATGCAACCAGAAGTGAAATTAAATCTTCATATCGCTCTTTAGTCAAGCAACATCATCCTGATAAGGGTGGGGAAAAAGAACGATTTCTTGCAATACAAAATGCCTGGGAGACTCTAAATGACCCTATCAAAAAAGAACAATATGATAGAAGTTTTGTCTCTTCCAGTTCATCATTTGATTCATTAAATGAAAATTGGGAAAAAAAAATTAATTCAAAAAAATATAATTCGTCAATTAAAGACAAAGAAGTTGAAACATGGATTAAAGAAATTTACACACCAATTAATAGATTAATTAGTCAAATAATTAAACCTTTGAACAACGAAATAAAAGAACTATCTGCGGATCCATATGATGACCAACTAATGGAAAATTTCTGCAGTTACATAAATCTTTCACAAAAGAAAATAGAAAAAGTTGAAAAAATTTATAATAAAAAAATAGTTCCAAAGTCTATTTCAGCTTTAGGCCTAGATCTTTATTATTGTTTTTCACAAGTTAAAGATGCACTATCAGAATTTGATAGATATACACAAGGATATGTGGATAATTACTTATTTGATGGTAAGGAAATGATCAAAGAAGCAAAAAGAATCCAAACAAAAATGTCTACAGAGAAAAAAAATAAAAAGTTTTAGATACAAAACTTTATTGCAAATATTCTTTAAGTTGCTCTAATTTCAACCAAACATCTGGAACAGGTCTGCGCCATCGAATCTGAGCATATTCGTCTTTGACTGAGAGAATCTCTCCAGGACCTTCAAACACATAATTAGGTAAATCGTGATCACTAGCTAGAGCCTCGACACTTTTTATATAATTTTCTCTATCTACAAAAACTAAACTTCCTTTCTTGAGAGGTTTCTTTGGATTAGAATCTGTCATAATTAATTCAAGAAAGTTATTTGGAATTTATTATACAAAAACATGTTTCAAAAAAATTGAAAAAAATTTATACCGGAATAATAATTACAAACGTCTAAAAAATTTAATAGCCTTAAATGATAAACATCAATATGATATGCGTCTTTTACTACTTGGCTGCACTGGATTTGTTGGGAGAGAATTAGTTCCAACACTACTCAATGAAAATCACGAAATATATATTGTAAGTAGAAAACCCATTAGTAAATTAAAGGTTGATTTAGATTTCAATAAGTTTAAGTTTTTTCAAATAGATTTATCAAAAGAAAAAAACTGGAATAACGAAAATCTTTTCAATATTCTAAGAGAGACCGAAGGAATTATTAACCTGATGGGAGAACCCATAGCAGAAAAAAAATGGACTTCTGAACAAAAACAGGAGATTGAAAATAGTCGTATTAACACCACAAAATTTATGATGAAGACCCTTAAAAATCTAAAAATAAACCCAAAAGTCATTATAAATGGATCAGCAATAGGTTATTACGGTACAAGTTTGTCTGGTGAATTCACTGAAAATACTATTGGAGGAAAAGACTTTTTAGCTAATCTTTGCAAAAAATGGGAAGCGGTCGCTGCTGAAAAACCATTTTTCTCAAGGTTAGTTATTTTTAGAATTGGAATAGTTCTAGAGGCAGATGGAGGAGCATTAGGAAAAATGCTCCCTATATTTAAAGTTGGATTAGGTGGACCAATTGGAGATGGTAAGCAATGGATGAGTTGGATTCATAGAACTGATTTATGTGCATTAATTTCTCAAGCATTAGTTGATAAAAAGTATTCGGGAGTATTTAATGCTGTTGCACCAAATCCTGTATTAATGAAAGAATTTTCTCAGACTTTAGGCAAATGTCTGAATAGACCTAATTTACTTCCTGTGCCTGGAGCGGTTTTAAAAATATTGTTAGGTGATGGAGCAAAAGTTGTATTAGAAGGACAAAAAGTAATAAGCAGTAAACTCAAAAATTATACTTTTAAATATCCTCTTCTTGAGAAAGCAATTTACGCCTCCACCAAGAATTAATACCGTTTACTAGTGCACCAATAATAAGAATTGTTATCAATGGAACTACAAGAGGATTCCAAACTATCTGAATAAAATTAATAAAAATAAATATGCCATAAAATTGCATGATGATTGCAAAAATAAAAAATATTGCAAAAAAAATGACTGTAAATAAATTTATTAATAGCAAATTATCGATAATTTGTTTTAACTTATTTTGATTATTCTCCTTAGTCATTTTTTATAACAATATTTATATCATCAACCATTTTAAGACAAGCTTTGTTTTCACCCAGTCTTTTTTTAGCATTTTTATTACATGAGATGATAAATTTCTCATTCAGCTGAATAAGGTATATTATTTTTATAATCAACTCTATAGTCTGATTGATTTGATCATTCTTATCTTTATAATTAGTGGCACAAAAAACATATTTTCCAAGCAAACGTCTTTGCGCTTCTGCAAAAGTTTTTGTAAATTGTGGACCTTTACCTTCAATCTGAATAACCGGTTTTCCTAATCCAATCGCTTGCTCTGCTGCTGTTCCTGCCATGCTGATACAGCATCTACTTTTCAATAATATTGTGTCAAAATTATTCCAATATATATTCACTTCTAAAAATTTATATTGGAATTTCAAGAGATTATTATCTTTTATATTGTCTAATTTTAACCATCCTCTTTTTTGAAATATCTCCTTTATTTTTAATGAAGATAGAGCATTAACTATTGCAAAATTAAACTGAATATTCTGAAAATATCTTAAATCTGACAATGCCTCTATTACTTCTAAAATTAAAACAAAATTATCTAAAATCTCAGGGAATCTACTTCCTGGAAATAATCCAATACTAAATTCAGCTTTCTTTAATTCTTTGTTTCTAAGAAAAAACTTATCCATAAACGGGTTGCCTAAAAAAGACACTTTCTTTTTTAATTGCAAAGTTAAATCATTAGCCGTAAGGGAATCTCTCGTATATATTTTTTTTGCTTTTTGTGAGAGTAAGAAAAATTTAGAAGGCCATGGTAATTTTAACTTCCCTTCATAATGACTCGAATAAGCAACCAGATATGTAAAAAAATCTTTGTTACAAACCCATGCAAAAAAAACTGGAACAATATCTCCAACCACAAAAAAATAATCATATTTTTTTCTTATTTTAAAAGTTAAATATAATCTTTTTATAAAATAAAAGATTTCTCCTCCTAATATCTCAGTGAATCTCCCCTTAATAGAATTATAGCCAATTCCTCCAGTACTAAATTCTTTAGTTTTCCCAATAATCTTAATTTTTTCTTTTTCGTAATGGTTACCTAGACCAACAATTGGCAAAGCATGAACAGAATAACCACTCTTTAAGAATTGCTTAGCTATTAAACTGCCAGATAGATCTTCTCCATGCCCATTACTTAATATTAAAATTTTAAACAATTTAAAATTCCAACCATTTTTTTACTTTGGCTAACTCAGGCCAATCTGGATATCTACTTAATCCGTCTTCAACAGATTCTTTCAGCTCACTTTTCACATCTGGCATCATCATAGACATTTTTTTTATTAACTCAATATGATCCCTAACACCTTTATTATTGGTGGCCAAAAGAGCTAAAGACAAATTCATTCTTGCTTGTGGATCTTGCTGATTTAATCGAACAGCTTGTCTTGCAGCTGACAAAGCTTCTTCATTATTTTTTAAAAGTAATTGAAGCCATGATAAACAAGTCCAAGCAGCAAAATGATTTGGAATTTGCTGTATAATATTTTGAAAATCTTGAACGATTGGAATTAAATCTTGCCCTGCTTTGTATCTTGATAAAGCTGCATTAAAATCCTCTTCGATGGGATTAATTTCGTTATTCATTATTTATTAAACTGCAAAAGAGCTTCCACAACCGCAAGTTTGAGAGGCATTTGGATTTACAAAATTAAAGCCACCTCCAATTAATTCCTTACTAAAATCTAACTGCATTCCATAAATATATAAAAGACTTTTAGGATCACAAACAACTTGAAAGCTTTGATCAGCTTTTAATGAATAATCATAAACTTTATCATCGGGATTTATTTCATTAGTTCCTATAAAATCCATCGTATAACTCATCCCACTACAACCGCCAGATCTTACACCTACCCTAAGTGCTTTTTTATCACTTTGACCCTTCAATAAATTTGAAATTTGTTCTATAGCATCATTCGTAATTAAGATACCTTTACCATCATCAGAATTTTTAATTTCCTGTTTAACTTCTACATTTTCCATAAACATGGGATTTCTACTATCTATAATATAAAAACTTAATCGATAGGATGCATAGAACAAACGTTATCCAAACTTCATTTGTTATAATTTTAAGAAAAAAGTGAAAATTGCAATAGTTGGTTCTGGATTAGCTGGTCTTACAGCAGCAGTCAATTTAGTTGATGAAGGCCATGAAGTAGAAATTTATGAGAGCAGGTCATTTTGGGGAGGTAAAGTGGGAAGTTGGGAAGATAAGGATGGAAACCACATAGAAATGGGTTTACATGTATTTTTTTACAATTATGCAAATCTTTTTAAATTAATGAAAAAAGTTGGAGCTCTAGACAATTTACTCCCGAAAGATCATACTCATCTATTTATCAATAATGGTGGTAATTTAAAATCGTTAGACTTCAGATTCCCTTTAGGTGCTCCATTTAACGGACTTAAAGCTTTTTTTACCACCGAACAACTTACTTGGGTAGATAAGTTCAGAAATGCCTTAGCTTTAGGGACAAGCCCAATCGTTAGAGGATTGATAGACTATGAAGGCGCAATGAAAATAATTAGAGATCTAGATAGAATTAGTTTTAAAGAATGGTTTTTAAACCATGGTGGAAGTGAAAAAAGTTTAGAAAGAATGTGGGATCCTATCGCATATGCACTAGGTTTTATTAATTGCAAAGATATTTCAGCAAGATGCATGCTAACTATATTCATGATGTTTGCTTCAAAAACAGAAGCCTCAAAACTTAATCTTTTAAAAGGTTCCCCACATAAGTGGTTAACGCAACCTATCGTCAACTACATCACAAACAAAGGAGCAAAAATACATCTTAACCATAAGGTAGAAGAAATCATTTATGAAAAGGAATCTTCCTCTTATTCAGTAAATCAATTAAAAATATCTTCTCCTGAAGGAATTAAGGCAGTGTTTGCAGATAAATTTCTAGCTGCCTGTGATGTTCCTGGAATAAAAAAAATAATTCCAAAAGAATGGTACAAATTTAAAGAATTTGAAGGTTTAAAAAAACTTAGAGCTGTAGCTGTTGCCACAATCCAATTAAGGTATGACGGTTGGGTTACTGAATTACAAAAAGATAATACTGGAAACGAACCAATTGGACTAGATAACCTTCTTTATTCTGCTGATGCCTCTTTCAGTTGTTTTGCTGATTTAGCACTAGCAAGTCCAGCAGACTATAGAAAAAAAGATATGGGATCGCTTCTCCAATGTGTTTTAACTCCTGGCGATAGATGGATGGGAAGATCCACAGAAAGAATTACAAAAGAAATTGATAAAGAGGTTCGCCGTCTATTTCCATCCTCAAAAAATCTTAAATTGCTTTGGAGTAACGTGGTACAAATTCCACAATCACTCTATAGAGAAGCTCCCGGTATGGAACCTTTCAGACCCGATCAAAAAACATCTATATCTAATTTCTTCATGGCTGGTAGTTATACAAAACAAGATTATATCGACTCTATGGAGGGAGCTACAATGAGTGGTCATTTAGCTGCCGCCGCAATTTTAGAGAAGAAAGCCGAATTAGCAAAAAATCTTGCAGTAACTTAATTAATGGGTACTTGGCTAAAACATGACGTAATAACGGTTGTTAATGCGCCTCTTGAAAATGTTTGGGACACATGGAGCGACTTAGACTCAATGTCACTTTGGATGAGCTGGATTGAATCTGTAAAAACAGTTGACGAAGAAACTAATACGTTACCAGATTTAACAGAATGGACTTTGGCTGCAAATGGCTTTAGGTTTAAATGGAAAGCTCAGATTACAGAAAGGGTTGAAAAAAGCAAACTTAAATGGAAATCAATAGGAGGTTTACCAACTGAGGGATCAGTAATTTTCGAAAGTAAAACTGATCAAATCACAACGGTAAATTTAGCGATAACTTATGAACTACCAAAAATAATTGCTCGGTTTATGGAAGAAAATATTTTAGGAAAAATGGTTACAAACGAATTACAGGCCAATATTGATAGGTTCAAAGATTTAGTTGAAAAGAACTATACAAAAAATTTTTCTAATTAAAAATATTAATTGCTACATCTAGTAGTCCTTCAAAAGTATATTTTTGTGCCTGACTATCAACCCTTCCAAAAATCTTGTTACATATTTTTGTTGTCTGAGGTCCAATAGTTAATAACTTAATTTGATCAAAATATTCTAACCATTGTTTACCAAGTTTTTTTTCTAGTAAAAAAGCAGCATTTATTACGGTTTTACCGCTTGAGAAAATAATTGCATCGACTTTTCGATTAGAAATAATATCAATTGTTTCTTCCGGAATTGATTCAGGACATCTAGTTTCATATGCAGCAACCTCAAATACACGAGAACCAGCCTTTCTAAATTGATCTGCAATTAAATCCCTACCACCTGTTTGAACTCTTGGTACAAAAACTCGAAGTCCATAACCAGATACTGGAAAATTATCAATTAAACTTTCAGCAACAAATTCTGGAGGTATGAAATCAGCCTTAATCCCAAAATCATCAAGAGTTTTTGAGGTTTTTTCTCCGACTACAGCTATTTTTGTTTTTTTAGAACATTCTTTTAATGAACTATTAAAGTATCTAAGTCTTTTATCCACAAATTTGATCCCATTACTACTGGAAAAAATAATCCAATGAAAATCATTTATTTGATTTAATACTTCATCAAGAGGATTCAAATCATCAGGATCAGCAATACTTATTGCAGGTAAATCAAATACATTAGCGCCCTTGCTTGTGAATATCTTTTTTATATCCAATATTCCTTCTTTTGATCGAGTAATAATTATATTTCTTTGATCAAGAGGTAGATCAACTTTTGGCATCCTTATCCTCAAGATTATGATTTTGATTTTTATTTTTTAATTCATCGAGAAGTTTCAAGACTGATAATCCTTTATCAAGAACAACATCGTCTTTAAAAATTATCTCTGGAACTCTTCTCATCTCAATTCTTTTTCCTAAACTATGCCTTATAGAGCTTTTAGCAGTATTCAAGTTTGATACAATTTCTTTCCTCACTTTCTCTTGAGCAGTTGAAGTTATATAAATTTTACAGTGTTGCAAATCACCTGATAAATCAATCTTAGAAATATTGACGAAATGATCTCTAATGAGATCATTTTCTAAATCATTCTGCAAAATAAGTGTTATTTCTTTCTTCAAAAGAGAAGAAACTTTTGCAAGACGGTAATTATTTGGCATTATGGTTGTAAATTTATTGGGTTTGTCATCGCTTGCAAGACAAAATAAACAGTTATGAAAGCACTAAAGACAGAAGATATCAAACCTACTATTGTGAGTGGATTTGATCTATTCTTGAATAAAGGTTCAAGCAAAGCAACAAGTCCCCCAACAATGATAGATATCAAATACTTTGGATATCTCGCAACATTAGAGAAAAATTCGCCCATCAGCTCCACAAATAGATTACTTTTTTAGCTAAGTTTTAACAAACATTAAACAGCATGATTACATTATATCAATTTAGGCATAGTGCTTTTTGTTTAAAAACAAGAATGGCTCTTCATGCAAAAAAACTACAATATCGAGTTGAAGAAGTAACACCTGGAATAGGCCAATTTGAAATCTTTAAATTATCAGGTCAAAAACAAGTACCTGTAATAGTCGATAGTAATGATCAAGTTATTAATGACTCTTCAACTATTTGCGAATATATAGATAAAAAAAATGAAAACAATCCACTTTTTCCTGAGGATCCAATATTATTTGCACAATGCAAACTAATTGAAGACTGGGCTGATACTACAATGGCTACAACTTGTAGAAAAGCTTTAATAAAATCTGCAATAGAAAATCCACAGCTAAGAACTGCATTACTTCCAGAT
>CACIWI010000014.1 GCA_902590355.1 uncultured Prochlorococcus sp. | reverse complement strand
GATCTTATTTGAAAATCCTTTATTTGATGCTTCATATCTGAAACTTCTTTCAGCTAACTCAAAAGAAAAAGGTTGAGGAATGGTAAAAGTATTTTTAGTTTTAGACAAACCATAATTTAAATAATTATCATTGGCGATTGCTAATTCCCATAAACAAAATGATGATTGAAGTAATTTCGAATAATCAATTATTGGGCTTGGAAATAATTCTAGATTTGATGGATTCGGATCAATTAAAATCACTTTATATTTATTTTCATTGTTTAAGTAAATTATTATGTTTGATAAAGATAAATCTCCATGGGTAAAAGCTATTTCTTGGTTTGCATTTTTCCAATCGCTTGAAAGATTATTAAGCGAATTTTGGAAGTCAATTAATGTTTTATTATTCTTTAAGAAAATTTGATCTTCAAGAATTTCATCAAGATTATTAAAAAATTTATTCTCTATATATACATCTAGATCATCTGAGGTTAATTTATCTTTTAGAAAGAATTTATTTTCTATTTTAATTTTTAAGGAGTGTAATAAATTTACTTTTTTTAGTATATTATCTGTAATCAGATTAGTCTTAAATTTACTTTCTTTATTAAAAGAACTATAGAAAAAAAGCTCCTCAAACGCAGTCTTCCCCTCAAAATACGGTAATTGAATATATGAAGTTTTATCCCCTTTATTTAGGAAGACAGAATTTTTGTATTCATCAAAAACTTCAATAAATTCTTTGCTTGTATGGAATCGGTAATAATCTTTTGCTGATTTATCATTTAAGCTAAATATTTTATATATAAATTTTTTCTTGGTATTTAATAAAACAATATTTTTTGAATATCCTCCTGATAAAATTTTTAGATTATTTTGTTGAAGAAGAATTATTTCAGAAAGCATTGATAACTTTGGATCTTTTTTAAAGCAATAATTTGCTACAAAAAATCTGTTTTTTGTATTATCGATAAATTCAATAATGTATTTTTTTAAAGAAATAATAGAAAATCCTAAGTTATCTTTATAAAGATTTCTAATTAATAAGCTTATTAAAAGATAAAAAAGAAATGAAGAAATTGATAATACTCCAAGAGTAGATAAAATATTTTCTGTGGATAATTTGTAAGCTGATAAGGATATTAATAAAGAACTAAAAATGCCTATTAATGATGAGTATAGAAATATAGTTTTATTTATAAAATTGAATCTTGCACTTAAAAGAATTCCTAGTATTATTTTTAAACTAAAAGAACTTGGATATTTTTCAGAAAGAAAAAGTAACTTAGAGGTAAATGAATTATTAAAGGTTAATAAATTTAGTAATAAGTACAAAAGTATTGCAAAAATATAAAAATGCGAGTCTCCATTTTGTATTAATAAAATTTTTTCTTTTGAGATTATATTTAATACAAAAGTAAATACTGAACTAGTTATAAAATAAGAAATAACTATTACTGAGGCTCTTAATAAAGATCTAGTATAAATTACATAAATAATTGGTTTTAATATATTTGAGATGAGAAATAATTTGAAAGATAAAATCTGTATAAAGCTTATGATGCAAACAAAGCTAGAAATTGATTTGAGAGATTTAAATAATAAAAGTTTGTTAATTTTTCTATTATTTAAATCTATAATAATTTTCGACGGTAAGGATATTAGACCTATTAATATGAATGCCAGAATAAGTAAAAAATTATATTCAAACATATTTCATAATATTCCATCTATTAATGTTTAAATCATAATCTACTTTAAAAATATTTTTTATACCTGCTTCTTGAGCACTTTTAATCCCCTCTATAGAATCTTCATATACTTCATATTCTTCGTTTTTACTAAATAAGTCTGTAATCGTTTGGTAGGCTAACTTATTAGGTTTTGTTGCTTTGAGCTTTTCTCTTGTAAATATTTTTTGAGAAGGGAATTTAATGTTAAATAAATTTAAATAGTTATTTGCAGTTTCAAAGCTTGCATTGGAAACTATATATGAGTAAGATTTTTTTTCGGATAAATAATCAATTAGATAATAATTTGGGATGATTAAATGAGAAAATTTATTAAATGTTTGTAATTTTATTTCTCCTAAAACTAAGCAATATTCATTGATAACTTTTTTATCTACATTTAGGAATTTTAAATATCCTTTTAAACTAAGAGAATATAATTTGGAAATTTGTTTATCAAAATTAGGGATTTCAAGGCCACTTTTTTTGTGGGCATATTCATAAGAATTTTTAATATATTCAGCGGACCAGAATAAAGTCCCATCTAAATCGAACAAAAATTTCATTGATTTAAATCTTTTGGTGTTCCAAGGGATTTATAATTTTCCACTAAACTTGTTCTATATTTTATTCCATTTTTTATTTGGTATTTGATAATATCTGATAGAAAAACTTCCCGATCTAGAGATAAATTTTTATAATTTAAAGATTTAAAGAATTTACTAATCTGGTTTGTATCAAATACGTAAAAACCAACTATTGCCTGATTAGAAATAACTTTTTTTTCTTCTATATTCGCAACAAAACCATTATTATCTAACTTTATATAGGAGAAGTTTTTAGAATTAGAATATACAGTATAAAGTGTTAAAGGATTTTTTTTATTTAATCTTTCAGCTTCAAAATATAAATCACAGTCAAGTGTATATAAGAGTTGGTGCTTTTCCCAAAGTGATTTTGATTTTTCAAGGGTTTCAGCTGGAGAGTTAGTTGATCCTGGATCAAATACTCTAAGATTATATTTTTTATAAATAAATTCACGAACAGAATCATATTTAGAGATTACAATAACTTCTCTCCATTTATCAGGTGTAATTTTCTTTAAAGTTTCTAAGCTCCATTCAATTAAAGGTTTACCTTTGTATTCTATTAAAGGCTTTGGCTGATTTTTGAAATCATTTTTAAATCTGGAACCTTTTCCATTAGCTAGCAAAAAAAATATTTTTTTCATTCAATTAAATCATAAGTATATTCAAATGAATTCTTGTAAATAGATCTATTTCTAATTCCAATTTTTAATTTTTCAGATATCAAGTTTTTGATTGTATCAATACCCATTTGGAAATTTCTAACATTTGTTATTTGGTCTTTTTCACTCCAAGTAATAGGAAAATATTTAAAACTATAGAATCTTGTAATATGAATTAATAGAGATTGGTTGAAATACATACCATCAGGAAATAAGGTTATTTTTTTATCATGGAAAAATTTCTTGCTAAATATATTTAACCCGCTTCCCAAGTCTAATATTTTCTTTCTTAAAACAATTGAGAATAATATATTAAAGAATTTGTTTCCTAAAAAACGCAAAGTGGAATATCCAATAAGTTTAGAATCTTTTGAAAATCTACTTCCTAGTATACATTCACTTACATAAAAATCATTTGGAATACGGATTAAATCCTCTATTTTTGCCTGATCATCTCCATGAAAAATACAGATGTGAGAATAACCGAATTTTTCAGCCGTGTAAAAAGATACTTTATGACTACCTCCTAAACCATAATTATTATGGTTATTTATTATTTTGCAATTTAAATTAAGATTATTAAGGCTTCTAAGATTTTCTTTCATAACATCTAAAGTCCTATCTTTACTTTTATTATTAACAAAATAGATATTATTCCACCCTATTTGGATCAATTTATTGGAATTATTTTTAAAGGAACTTATAACTCTTTCTAGTTGGGGCGCACAATTGTATGACATTACAAATATTGCACCGTTTATTTTATCTTTTCTAGAATTCATTTAAAATTAAAATACCAACTATATTTAAATAATATACTTTTAAATGATAGGGTAGAGGTATCATTAATTTTTTGAAAATTTTTCATTATTAAATTACTATATTCTAAGTCCCCATAAATTTTTAAGGTTATTAATTTTTTACTTTTAAAAATATTTACAATGTTTATTTATTCTTAAATCAAATTTCTATTTTAATTATTATTTTTCTAATTTTTTAGTTAATTTTTAATCTTTTACCTTTATATATGAAAAAAGAATTTATTAGAAAAAACAATTTTTTAGGATTTGCTTTTATTTCTGGAGCTGGATGGATTCTCGATATAGTTATCTTTTCATTGCTGTTAAAAAATAGTCTTTTGGATATTTCTTTCTCAAATAAGGTTTCATCTTTTATAGCTCTTACTTTTGTTTGGTTTGTTTCAACTAGAAGAATATTTAATGTAAAGGGAAGAATTTTATCAAGATTTTTATTATTTTATTGGTTTTATCAATGCTGTTCTATATATTTTTATTCAAATATTATTAGCTATTTTTCTTTAATAATTCAAAAATTCCAATTTAATGAAATTATTTTATTGACGCCTCCAATTCTCTCAAAATTGATATTGACCCCATTTAATTTGATTACAAATTTTTACTTCTCAAAGTTCTTAACTTCTAAAATTAAAGGATAATATTAAAGATAAAATTTCTACATTATGAAATAAATGAAGTAATTAAGTTAAAAATAATAGGTTCAAATTCTCAAAATATATTAATAGGCAGTAAAAATGTATAAATAAATTGTTTAATTTTTTTCTAAAACCAAAACATCTTGACCGTCTTTGCAGTTCGCATAATAACCTGACCAACCGCCATTAAGAATTTTAATTTTGAACTTTAAGCCAGATTTATTAACTATTTCCACTAATTTCTCTTCAGTATAACCTATGGCTCCAGTTGGATATTGAGGATCACAAATATAACACCCATCGTAAATCTTATATTCAAAATTTAGATCATATTTATTTAACTTATTCTTTTTTGATGCAGATATAATTTCAGGACTTAATTTAAAACATGTTAAGTAAGCCAATCCTCCAATTCTAAGAATTCTCTTAATCTCGTTCAGAGCATGCAAGATATCACTTTCAAATAAATGTGTAAATACAGAAAATGCAAAAACTCTATCAATACTTTCTGATCCAACTGGGAAATTTTGTAATTGAAATGGTAATTTACCTCTGGGGTTGTGTATCTGATCTTTTACATCAAGGTGAGCAAATTTAATATTATTGCGTTTAGAAGTTACATTATTAATGCACCAATCAATTGATTGTTTTATTATATCAACACCTAGATAGCTACCAGTAGTTATAAATTCACTTAGAGGTATAGCGTCTCTTCCCACCCCTGATCCAAGCTCAAAAATATCATGTTGTGGTTGGATATCCAAAATATTTTTGAGATTATTTATATGCCCATCTGAAATTAGCTTGAAGGTTTCTCCCCCTGCTCCTGTAAGATTTGCAAGATCTTTGGGAATTTTGAAACCGTAATAACTAAATGTCATCTAAATAAAAAATTCATTATTTTTACCATAATATACCTTTACATCAAAATAAATTTGATTTGAATTCTACCTTAATTAAAAAAAGATTTACAGATAATTTATGTAATTAATAAAAAAATTTAAAAATATAAATTTATTTTATGTACAATTACTTAAAGTTAGCATTTCTTTTGAAAAATATGCTTAATTTTATTTTTAAAAGAGATAAGGCTTTTATTTTTATAATTTTTATATTTTTACTTTTGAGTGATTTTAAATCATATAAAATGCTTTATGGAGAAGATGCTATTTGGATTAATCAATTACTATCAGGCAATATAGTAGGTTCTTTATTTCCTAGGGAGAATTTTTTTGTTTTAGGAGCTACATTACCCCAAGTTGTAAGCGTTCTACTTACTAAAACACTTGCTCAATATGGATTGCTTAAATATTTTTTATCTTATTTAATCATTCTTTTTATAAGTTTTTCAAATTATTTAAACAATTTTTTAAATAAAAATTTTAAATTTTTACTTACAATTTTTTGTATACTTCCATTGTCATCAAGTGTAGATTTTGAAGTTTATGGACACTTACATAATTTAGTTTGGTACTATCCAATATTCACTTTAAATTTATTTATTTTTTTAATTTATGAGACTAATTTTAAGGCAGTAAAAGTCTTAAATATAAAATTGATTAATTTTATCTACTTAATTTTTCTGCTTTCTTCTTTTTTATTCCCTATATGTTTATGGATAGTAATTTTAGCTCATATTTTTTTGATAGTTTTTAAAACTACTAGTAGTAATTATTTTTTATTTAATAATGGATTGGTTTCATTTTTTGTTTTATTAGCTTATTCGGGGATTTTATTAAATATTAGCGATAGAGAAGGTACTATTTTGCCAAGCAACGCATTAAATATTATAGATTTCTCTAAATATTATGAGTTTTTTTTAAGATTAATTGGAGAACCTTTTATATCGATATTTACTTATGAAAAATATTTTGGCTCGGCAGTTTTTGCTTTTTTAGGGATATTACTTGTTATTTCAATTATCTTATATATTTATTTGGATACTGTAATTACAAATTTAATTGATAAAAGAAGATTCGTTTTGACTCGACAAAGTTTTAATATATTTTTACTAGTTTTGCTTATTTCTTATTATTCTATATTTTCTTTATCAAGATTTTCAGAACTCTCTTATTTTTTAAATGGTTTTTTAAATTCAGGATATCCAGAAAGATACTACATAACTACAAATTATTTATCATTAATTGTTATTTTTACTATCTTATTTAATAGGATTAATTTCCTGCAAAATAAAAATTTGTTGATCTATGAAATTCCATTTAGTTTAAGATTTAGTAAATTATCCTTTTATAAAATAAGTCTAAGATTTTTTTCATGCATAATTTTGTTTTTGATTGTTTTTTCAACATTTACGAGGTTTGCTATCTTATTAAATAATTCAAAATCAAATAATTTTAATATTCATTCAAATTGCACTATAAAAGGAAATAAATTAATTATTGATGGTTACCCAGATATTTTTAAAACCCTAGTTCCTAAAGATCATAAATATTTTGATTCTTCTTTTAGTCTTTGTAATTTTAAATAGAAATATAAAAGTATTTGATCTCTAATATTCATATATCTAATATCAATAAATAAATAAATAATCATAATTCATCATAATTTTTCATTCTATTAACAGATTTTCTTGGGAATTATTGATATAACTTAATTTGGTTTAAAATTTTCTAAAGTTGAGGTAAAGAATATTATGTCAAAAATTAGATTTAAAAGTAAATATCTTTTAATACTTATTACAAAAATTTTATTAAATATTAAAACTGGTTTTAAACTTTTAAAAATGGTCTTTCTTGAGGAAGATTACGAGAATGATAATATTTCTGAAACTAGTTTTAATAAAATTACTTATTCAAAAAAATTTTTTATAGAGAAAACTCAGAAATTTATTGAGCCTAAAATTGAGTCAAATTTTCTTCATAATCATATATTTTTTATTAATAAAAAAGTAAAAATAAATATCAATGATAATGTACTTTTGTTAGCAATATATGTTGGTGAGAGTTCTTTAACTAATTTCCAGAAGAAAATTATAAAAACTTATAAATCGGTAGGTTACAAGGTTATCACTATCATTGCTTGTAGTGACATTAAATTCTATAAAAATGAAGAAACAACAGGATCCGATATAGAAATAATAAGAGAAAATCGAGGTTTTGATTTTGGAAGTTGGACAACGGCAATAAACATATTGCCCGATTTGAAAAATGCAAAATCTATAACTTTCACTAATGACAGCATATGCCCTGTAAATTACTCCAAAGAACTTTTAAATCACTTATTCCAAAAGATTTCTAATTCAGATGATGATGTTATTTATTTGACTAAAAATGAAGAAATTTTTTCGCATCAGCAAAGTTATTTTTTCTGTTTTAAAAGTTCAGCAATTAAAAAAGGGATTTTAAGAGAATTATGTTTTTGTCCTCCAAATGTTTCTAAATATGATCTTATTCTAGAGATGGAGGTTGGATTTTCGCATTTACTTAAAAGTAAAGGATATAAAATTGACACTCTTTATCCTTATGATGGATATTTTGATAACTTACTAATTAAACATTGGGACAAATTAATTGATGATTCATTTCCATTCTTAAAACTAAAATTATTCGAAGATAAAATCATTAAACTTTCCGACGAAAAGGTAAAAAAAAGAATTTCCAAAGAAAATATTCTTGATATAGAAGAACAAATTAAAAAACGTACAAATTTTAAAAGTGAGTTTGTTTATAAGGGAGATAGTAATTTTAATTCAAAAGATAATATAAATTACCCGCCAATTATTGAATGTAGGCCTATAAGAATTGATATTAAAGAAAAGATAAAATTTGATAAAAAATTAGAAAAGTATATCTGTATTATTCATATATTTTATGTAGATGTGGGAATAAATATTATTAAACGTTTAATATCTCTGGGAGTCCCTTTTAAATTAATAATCACAACTAATTCTAAAGAAAAGAAATATCAATTAATGGAATTTTTAAATGATTATAATATCGATAAAGAGATAAATATTCATGAAAATAGAGGCAGAGATATTCTTCCTTTTATTAATGAATTAAAAAAATTAGAGATAAATAATCTTCCTATATTGCATTTACATACAAAAAAATCTCCTCATGAGTTAGCACTTAAAGACTGGGGTAATGATATCCTAGATAAATTAATTTCCAATACTCAAAATGTTTTGGCTATTTTGCAAATATTTGAAAAAACTAATGTTGGCATTATTTATCCAGAATTTATTGAGATCATCAAAAAAAGAATCAATTGGGGATACAATTACGAAAAAGCAAGATTTTTATTAAATAATTTTGATATTGATGTTGATGTAAATGACTTTCTTACTTTTCCTGCCGGATCAATGATGTGGATAAGAGCATCTGCTATTAAACAATTAATTAAATACGAATTTGAGGAAGATTTTTTTGATAAAGAAGCTGGTCAAGAAGATGGTACAGGAGCTCATGCAATAGAGAGAATATTTTTTCATATCTGTAAAAAGAATGGGTATGAATATTTGTCTATTACATCTGACTATAATAGTCTTAATATGGAAAATAAAAAAAAGTCCGCTATTATTCTGCCCACTTTTACTAAGGTTTCTAATCTTATTCATTATTGTAAAAGGTATATATCTCCAGAGTTCAAAAATAAGATCAAAGGATTTTTGAAGCAAAATCATGAATCTATTATTTATCCAGTTTTATTTAAGAAGAACCCTTCAGTTAATTCAAGGATAAATTTAATTATTCCTACTTTGGAACCCGAAAAAACGTATGGAGGTATTTCCACTGCTTTAAGGATTTTCAAGGAATTAGTAGATAGTGGGGATTTTGATCAAATAAGGTGTATTGTTACAACGGATAAAGTATCAATGAAGGCTATAGGATACTTTAGTGAATTGATGCAAAAAGATTTTAATATAAGTAGAGGTAATGGTTATAAAGAAGATAGCAATTTCACAATTCTTCCTTTAAAAACTAATCAAGACAGGATAATTGATTTAAAAGAAAATGATAAATATATGGCAACTGCTTGGTGGACTGCGGATTTAGGTTTTAGATGTTTAAAAGAACAAAAGAAAATTTTTAAAAAAAATAAAAAATTAATTTATTTGATACAAGACTATGAACCAATATTTTATCCTAATGGTGATTTGTCTACTAAGGCAAAGTCTACTTATCTCAATGAAGATTCAACTATCGCAATTTTAAATTCTGAAGAGCTTTATAATTTCTTTAAAAATAATTATAAATTTTCTGAATCGTATTATATACCCTTTGAATTAAATCAAAAACTTGCAAAGGAACTTTCTAATCCTAGTTTAACTTTAGATGCGAGAAGAGAGAAATTAATTATTTGCTACGGAAGACCTTCAACTCCTAGGAATTGTTTTGGATCAATATTAGATGCGATAAATTACTGGCAATCTAATGATGATATTAACCACGTAAAGCAATGGAAGATATGCTTTATTGGTGAAGACTTCTCTGAAGATCTGCTTGTTAATTTACAAAACACTAAAGTTCTTGGAAAGCTTTCATTAGAGAATTATGCTCGAATAATGTTGAAAGCAAAAATTGGTATTTCATTAATGGAAAGTCCACACCCAAGTTATCCCCCTTTAGAAATGGCAATTTTTGGTGTAAAAGTAATAACTAATGATTATGAAGCAAAAAATTTATCAGTTAGGAATAAAAATATAATAAATATTAAATCTATTAGTCAAAATGCTATTTTTCAAAAATTAAAAATTTTAACTAGAGAATCAGTAAATAATAATCCTAAATTAGAATTAAATGCTCCTTATTGTGAGGGAAAAGTCTATGATCCAAAATTTCTTAATAATTTCCAAGACCCACAATAAAGTAGAAGATTTTAAATTTTAATTTATATTTTTGTAATTGTTTTTTTCACAAGATTTAAATCTTTCCAAAAAAATATAAATGGCATTTTTAAGTTTAAAAAAGTTTTATTTAAAAAGAATAAAATTATTTAAGATATATATAAAAATCTCGCTAAGAAATATAATTAGATATAGAATATCAACTCTTTTTTGGTTTTCTCTAATATCCTAAAAGAAAATATAACCATGAATAAATTTATTAAAAGAAGAATAATAGATTCTTTAAAAATAAAATTACCATTGATAATAGATTCCCTAAGTAAGGATAATACTTGATATATAGGATTATATTTTGCTATAAAAGTTAAATTCCCGAGATTTTTCTCAGTGTAAAATATTGGAGAAAGTAAAAAAGTTAACTGTGTAAAAAGAGGTAAAAGCTGGTATAGGTCTTGATATTTTATCGCAGCAAGACAAATTAAGAGAGGTAACCATAAGATAAATAAAAAAAGGTTCAGTAAATGTAAGGGCGAAAAAATTATAAAATTTACTAGTATTTTTGGGGATAAAAAGGCTATAAAAATAATTATTAATAAAAATGATTGTATGAATGTTTGTATTTGAAATGCCCATTCTTCTAATAAGTAAAAAACTGGGTGAATTCTTGAATTCTTAATATTATGTGCATTCATTTCAAATATTTGAGGAGAAGAATTTAAAGCACCACCTATAGTCGCCCAAATAGAAAAACCTAAACCTATATAAATAAAATATTCTTTAAGACTCGGCGCCTTAAAAACAATTCCATAAACACCACCCAGTGCTAATGCAAACAAGAGATTTGCTAACCCTAGCCAAAAACTACCTATTATTGTTCTGGAAAATCTCGCTCTTGTTCTAGCTGTTGCAGAAAACCACCAAGCTCTTCTAGTTTTAAATCCATATTTAATAAGGTCAAAATTTTTGCTCAGCATAAAATTTTAATGCATTATTTATTTCCCCATCATACACAATAGACCCTTTTGAAAATACTACTCCTCTTGAGCAAAATTTGCGTAATAATTGCTCAGAATGGCTAGCAAGAACAAGAGTACCAGCTTGATTAATGAATTTCTCTAGTCTCTTTTCTGCTTTATCAACAAAAGCCTGATCACCAGCTCCTATTCCCTCATCAAGAGCTAAAAATTCATGTTTATGATATGTCAATAATGAAAAAATTAATCTCGCATTCATTCCATCACTATATGTTCGGATGGGTAATGAAATAAAATCACCTAAACCTGAAAAGTCTTTTACATCATTAAGGAATTTCTTAAATCCTAAGTAATTATTATTTAAAAGCAAGTAATGAGCTTTGGCAGCATCAATACCTGTTAATAAATCAGAAACTATAAAAGACTTTTGAAGCATTGGATAAACATCAGCAGATTTAATTAACTTCCCTCTAGTTGGTTCATATATTTCAGAAATTAATCTAATAAATGTGCTTTTCCCTGAACCATTATGACCAATTAATGCAATTTTATCTCCGTAAAAGATTTTAATATTGATATTGTTGAGTGCTTTTATAAAAGTTGTAGATTTTTTTCTTGAAACCGTTCCACCAGTTATTGAGCTCACAAATTTTTTCTTTAATGATAATTCTGTTTTACTAACAAGAGGGATATCTAAACTTACAGAATTTGTCTCTAAGATAATTTTCCTATTTTTTTTCATCATCCAATAAAGAGGTCAACCATAACTTAATTTGTCATTTTCTCAATATATCATAGATATTAACTTGATTTTAAGCCGATCCTTTCACCTTCATAATTGCTTTTCTCTAATGTTTTTTTTACCCAATCAAGATGTTCTAGATACCATTTAACTGTCTCTTCTAAACCTTTATCTAATCCATAATGAGCATCCCATCCTAATTCTTCTTTAATTTTTTTTGAATTAATTGAGTACCTTTTATCATGCCCAGGTCTATCCTTAACAAACTTTATCAAACTTCTATAACTTTTATTGGCAGGTCTTTCTTTATCGAGGATATTACAGATTTTGTGAACTATATTTTTGTTTGTTTCTTCTCCATATCCACCTATGCAATATGAATGGCCAATAGTTCCTTTTGTCGCAGCGAGAATTAATCCATCAACATGATCTTCGACATATAACCAATCTCTAATATTATTTCCATCTCCATAAATAGGAATTATTTCATTATTTATTGCTTTTGTAATTACTAAAGGAATTAATTTCTCCGGGAATTGCCAAGGTCCAAAGTTATTGGAGCAATTAGTTACAACTATTGGCAGATTATAAGTATGATACCAGGCCCTAACAAGATGATCACTTGAAGCTTTAGAGGCTGAATAAGGACTTCTTGGATCATATGCCGTTTCTTCAGAGAATTGACCTAGTTCGCCCAGTGAACCAAAAACCTCATCTGTACTTATATGATGAAATCTAAATTTGGATCTCTTATGTTGGTCCAGTTGCCTGAAATAATTTCTAGAAGCCTCTAATAAATTATATGTGCCTATGATGTTACTGCTAATGAATTCACTAGGATTATCGATGGATCTATCAACATGACTTTCTGCGGCTAAATGCATAATTAAATCTGGTTCAAAATTCTCAACAACACTTATTAATTCCTCTTTATTAGAAAGATCTAATTTCTGAAAATGATAATTACTTTGATTACATGTAACTAGTTTCTCATCTATATTTGAGTGATCACTAGCGTAACCAAATTTATCAATATTAAGTATTTTAATTTTTTTAATATCGAGAAGTTTTCTAATTAAATGACTCCCAATAAATCCACAACCACCTGTAACTATTACTCTCATATTTAAAATCAAGCTAAATTATATTTTAAAGCTTTATAGTCACATCTTTTAATTTTTATTTGGTTTAAGAAATATTCCTCTTTATTTATTTAAATTTTCCTATTTCAAATTTTCTTGGCTCCATTAAGAAAATTATACTAAGAAAAAAATTCTAGGTTTTTTCATATTCCATATTAAGTTTTATTGAAATATCTCAGCTTCTATAAAATTCGTAGCCTTAGAATCTTTTTCTGAAACAAGCGGTTTTAATATACCATTCCATTTTATTTTTAGATCACGATCATCCCATTTAATACTTCTTTCTGATCTCTTATCATAATAATTTGTTGTTTTATAAATAAATTCAGCTTCATCACTAAGAGTAATAAATCCATGAGCAAAACCTTCTGGAATCCATAACTGTTTTTTATTTTCAGAAGATAATACTACTCCTACCCACTTCCCAAAAGTTGATGATGACTTTCTTAGATCTACAGCAACATCAAATACTTCTCCCTTAATAACTCTTACAAGCTTTCCTTGAGCAAAAGGTGGTAGCTGATAGTGAAGACCTCGTAAAACATTTTTAGAAGATTTGGAGTGATTATCCTGTACAAATTTAGGTATTATCCCTAGAGCATTCTCAAATACTTTTTTATTAAAGCTCTCAAAGAAAAACCCCCTATCATCAAAAAAAACTTTAGGTTCAAGAATTTTTACGTCTAGGATATTTGTATTAGATATCTTCATATTCAAATTCATTGATTATTTGTAATAGATATTTCCCATAACTATTTTTAAGCATGCTTTCTGCAAGTATTTTTAGGCTTTCTTTAGTAATCCATTTTTTTCTATATGCTATTTCTTCAGGACAAGCAATTTTCCTACCTTGCCTATGTTCAATTGTTTGAACAAATTGATTCGCTTCTAGGAGACTTTCATGAGTTCCTAAATCGAGCCATGCATAGCCTCTTCCAAGTCTCTCAACATAAAGCTCATTACGATCAAGATAACTTTTATTTAAATCAGTTATTTCTAATTCGCCTCTTGGAGATGGAGTTATTTGGTGGGCGTATATCGGAGCCTCAGCATCATAAAAGTAAATACCAGTAATAGCAAGGTTTGAACTAGGGTTTATCGGTTTTTCTATTAATTCTTTTACCATTCCATTATTATCCATGTTTATTATTCCATAACGCTCTGGATCATTAACTCTATATCCAAAAATAGTTGCCCCTTTTTCCCTATTACTTGCATCTAAAAGTTTTTTTTGAATGCCATCTCCATAGAAAAAATTATCCCCCAAAATTAATACGGAAGGTGATCCATCAAGAAAATCTTTTGCTATTAATAAAGCTTGAGCGAGACCTTCTGGGGATGGTTGAATGGCATAAGAAAGTTTAATCCCCCATTTCCCCCCATCTCCTAAAAGATTTTTAAATAATTCAATATCCCTTGGAGAAGATATTAAAAGAATATCTCTAACATTCGCTAACATTAGAGTCGTTATCGAATAGTAAATCATCGGCTTATCAAAAACAGCCAATAGATGCTTTGATATTACATTTGTTAGAGGGTACAAACGTGTAGCGCTTCCTCCAGCAAGAATTATTCCTTTTCTATTCACGTTTTATTTTTTAAAAGACTATTAAGTATTTCTATTAAATCATTTTCCCAGTTTGGAAGTTCAAATTGTAGAAGTTTTTGTAACTTTTCTGTATTTAAAAGTGAGTTCATGGGTCTTTGAGCCTTTGCCTGATAATCCTTTGTAAGGATTGGCTTAATATTGGAACTTTTAAGTATTATTGAGGGATCTTTCTGAGAGCAAAAGCTGATAATCTTTTTAGCAATCTCGAACCAATTGGTACTCCCCTTTGGGGCAATATTATATATACCATATGCCCATGGTCTTTCATTTTTAAGATCATTAATTAAATTTTTAGTTACTTTGCTGATGAGATTTGTTGAAGTAGGAACGCCAACTTGGTCAAAAACTACATTAAGGTTATTTTTCACCTTGGAAAGTTTAAGAATAGTTTTGGCAAAATTTTTTCCATACTCCCCAATTACCCAACTTGTTCTAAAAATAAAAAAGTTAGTAAGGATGTTTTGTATTTTTTTTTCACCCTCTAATTTTGATTTTCCGTAAATATTAATGGGATTTGTCTGATCATTTTCAAGATACTTAGCTTCTTTCTTTCCATCAAAAACATAATCTGTCGAGTAATGGATTAGATAACCTCCAAATTCTTTAAGACATTTTGCGATATTTTCTACAGCATAAGAGTTTATTTTGAATGCTTCGTCAATATTATCTTCGGCTTTATCTACTGAGGTGTATGCTGCAGCATTGATAACTATTTCAGGCCTCTCACTAGAAATAATATTACGTACTTTAGAGTGATTTAATAAGTCTAACTCTATTCTACTATATGCCTTAATTTCATCCTCTTGATTAAGATTTTTTAAAAGTTCCTGTCCTAGTTGTCCTCCTGCTCCAAGTATTACAATTTTCATTAATCAAAAAGTTTTTTTAAATTTACTATAAAATCAGTTTTTTGTAACTTTTATGCATTTGTAAATATTAGGCTGAACTAGTGGAGTTAGCAATTCATAAGTTAATTATTTGGCTAAACCCTCTTAAAGATTACTGCAAGTGCTAAGACAATGTTGCCATAAATTGTTTGTCTGAAAATACCAATTGTTTTAAATAAAAAAATTCTTTTAAAAAAGGACTCGTTCCTGAGTTTTTTAAAATTCTCTAAGATAATTTGATTCTCCTTCGTGAGAAGATGTCTATTACGATTCAAAGCCTTTAAATTTGTATTATTCCATTTTTTCCACTTACCAATAATTAAGTAAAATATTCTAAAGGTAACATCACTGAGGGAATTGTTGGAACCTAATAAATTATTTTTATGTTGCCTATATTTTACAAAAGGAAGATTGTCATAAAAGATATTACCCTCAACGCCTGTTATAACTTGATAAAACCACCAATCGTGAGAAACAATATTAAAGTTTTCATAAAGAGTTGAAACTATAAGATTCCTTGCCTTTTTATTAAAAACTATTGTATTTCCAGCAGCTATATTTTGTATTAATGCATTTTTAAAACAAGGCTTTTTTCTGAAGAATGTAGATTTTTTTAGAGATCTACTACAGTTTTCATTGTAATAGGTTGTCCTCCCGAAATATAAATTAGGTTCTTTATCTGAAAATAAGTCTATTTTTTCGATTGCACTTCTGAGCTTTTTCGGAAGCCACACATCATCCTGATCAGAAAAACAATAATAATCAAATTCATCTTCAATCTCTTTTAGACTATTAAGAAAATTAAGTGCATAGCCATTATTTTTTAAGGATCTTTTGTAGAGAATTTCACAGTTTTTGATATTTCTACGCTCTAAATCTAACAGACTAGGGAATTCTTCTTTACTGTTGTCATCAGATATAAAAATTGTTAATGAAAAATTATTTTTAGATTGATTAATTATAGATTCTAATTGCTGTTTAAAATATTTTTGCCCATTATAGTAAGCCAAAATACAAGCAACTTTATAAAAATTAGACTTTTTAGAACTATTTATATCCTCTTGGTTTTTATATATATATGACCAATTATTAAAGATCATTTAGATTTCTTTTGATTTATTCCTTCATTAATTATACATATTCCGGAATTCTTACCAATTCATTGATAAAAAGTCACCATTATTTTCAATTAATCTAAACCCATAAATTTAATTAATTAAAAGTCTCCTTATAGATATTCTTATAAATAATCAATATCTGGGATATTTTTAAAATCTAATTAATAAATGAACTTTTTTTAAAATCTTCCAAGGCTAACCTTAATCCTTTATCTAGTTCAATTTCAGGTTCCCACCCCAAAGCTTTTATTTTACTTATATCAAGTAATTTTCTTGGAGTCCCATCTGGCATACTATTATCCCAATGAATTTCTCCTTTATATCCAACAGTCTCCGCAATTTTTTCTGATAAATCTTTAATACTTATTTCTTTCCCGCTTCCGACATTTAGCCAGGGAAATTTCTTAATAGAACTGTCTAAAGGAGAATTATCAGAAGATATATCCAAATTTTTTAAACAAAATAAACATGCCTTTGCTAAATCATCTACATATAAAAATTCTCTAAGTGGTTTACCAGTACCCCAACAAATAACTTTTCTATTATTTTTAACCTTCGCGGTATGAAATTTATTTATTAGGCCTGGGATTACATGGCTTGTATTAAGATCGTAGTTATCTCCAACACCGTAGAGATTACATGGCATTATTGAAATAAAATCAAGCCCATATTCTTTATTTAATGCTTCACAAAGTTTTAGTCCAGCTATTTTAGCGACAGCATACCATTGATTGGTTGGTTCGAGACTGCTCTCAAGAAGATATTCTTCTTTTATTGGTTGTTTGCATAATTTTGGATATATACAACTACTACCTAAAAAAATTAGTTTTTTTATCCCAAATTGCTTTGACGCTTCAATTAAATTGGATTGTATTACAAGATTTTCATAAAGAAACTCATAAGGTTTCGTCTGATTTGCATTAATCCCCCCAACTTTTGCAGCCGCAATTATAACTACTTTAGGATTATTAACTGAAAACCAAAGTTTTACATCCTCAAAATTTAAAAGATTTAATTCATTTCTTGTTGGACATATCAATTGCCGTTTATTTCCATAGTGATCCATTTCTTTTTTTAAAATCCTTTTTATTGCATTGCCAACCATACCTGTACTACCGGCAATGAATATTTTTTCATTAATTTTCATAATGAGTTTTTAATGTTTTGGATTTCTGATTGGACCATTTCAGATATTAATTCTTCCAGAGAAATTTTTGGTTGCCAACCAAGTATTTCTTTTGCTTTGGATGCATCTCCCATCAATTCATTGACTTCAGTAGGTCTGTAATATTTTGGATCAATACGTATAACAATTTCTCCAGTATCTGATCTGCGGCCAACCTCTTCGATCCCTTTATTTTCCCATACTATGCCATTATGTTGCTTATTCACATTCCAACCTAAAGCGTTAGCAGTTAATTCACAAAAACTTCTAACACTTTTCATCCTTCCTGTTGCAATTACAAAATCTTCAGGATTACTTAATTGAAGCATTCTCCATTGCATTTCTACATAATCTTTTGCATGACCCCAATCTCTTTTTGAATCAATATTTCCTAGGTATAAGCAGTTTTCAAGACCAGAATTTATTCTTGTAAGCCCTCGAGTTATTTTTCTTGTGACAAAAGTCTCACCCCTTCTAGGGCTTTCATGGTTGAAAAGAATTCCATTGCAGGCAAAAATTCCATATGCCTCTCTATAGTTAACTGTTATCCAATATGAATAAAGTTTTGCTACCGCATAAGGACTCCTTGGATAAAAAGGGGTATTTTCATTCTGTGGAGATTCTTTTATAAGTCCATATAATTCACTTGTGCTTGCCTGATAAAATTTCGTAGTTTTTTCTAAGCCTAATATTTTTATTGCCTCAAGTATCCTTAAAGTCCCAATCGCATCACTATTAGCAGTATATTCAGGAGTTTCAAAACTCACTGCAACATGACTTTGAGCTCCTAGGTTATATATTTCATCAGGTTTTACTTTTTGAATAATACTTATGAGATTCGTACTATCTGTTAAATCTCCATAATGTAGTATGAATTTGGAATTTTCAACATGCGGATCTTCATATAAATGATCAATCCTAGAAGTATTAAAACTGCTAGATCTTCTTTTTATTCCATGAACTTGGTAATTTTTTTCTAAAAGAAATTCTGCGAGGTAACTTCCATCCTGACCAGTTATTCCTGTTATTAAGGCCTTTTTCATTATATATAAATATATAATTCTTAGATTACAACAAATCTGTTAAAAGCATAAATCTAAGTTACTAAATATCAATTTAGAAAAAATATAGATAAAAAATTAGAAGTTTATTTGTTTGAATTAATAATTTTTTTTAGAATTTTTCCCCATATCCATCGAAATTAAAACTATTTATTTTAAAGTTTAAGCCACCAGCATTTTTTTCGGAATTATAGTAAATGCCCAATGAATAAGCTCTCCTATTAAATGTTAAATCATATTTAGTGTTGAAAAACTTTTTATAATTAGGAGAGTTTATATCTAAATTGTATTCTGTATTATACTCTACAGTTATAGGACCAATTAATTGTTGTTTTAGATTAAATTCAATCGTATTATTGTCTGATGATTGATCAAAACCAAAAGGACTTTCTCCATTTGCTAATGTTGTTTTCTGATAAACGCTTATCTTAGTGTAGTCAAATATTTTTTTCTTAAAGTTTCCAAGAGTTAATTCAGGTCCAGCTCTAAAAATAAATAAATCTTGAAAATTTTGATCATTATATCTGTAAAGATCAATTTTTGCTTGAGCATTTATATATAATCCTGATGGAATTATTTCAGGACTATAAATATTTTTCGAATTTATAAATTTTTCTTTTTTAGGATTCCATATGGGGTATGAGTGACTTCTATCCAAAAGAGCATTTAATCTTTCTCTATTTATGATTTTTAGAGAATCATTCTTATCTGAAGACTGATAATCTCCGTAGCTTAGAGCAATTGTTGATGATTTGCTTACATTATTTTCTATCCAATTATTCGATTTTATAATTTTTAAACCATATGCACTAATTACTTCTTTTTCTCCAAGAGAGCCATTCCAGACTTTATCTCTGTAATTACCAAAAAGTGATAATTTCGTTTCCTTTTTATTGTTAATCTTATTGCTGGAATTTAAGATTGCGGAAATTTCTGATTGATTAGTAAAACTTTTATGGAATTTATTTAGATCAAAAGAATTTAAAGAAAAATCTGAATTAAAAATAAAATTACTAATTTTTGTATTTAAATTACCTTCTAAACCAAAATAATCTAAAAATTTTGAATCTTCTTTTGACTTTGCAGCAAGAACTGATTCATTTTTTTTACTAAAACTTTCTGTTTCGCCACTTAAAGCTCGTTGAATGTAAAATTCTTTTTTTAAATTTAACTTTGTATTTCTGTCCTTACCAAAGTATTTTGGATTAAAATTTCTTGTTATAAAAAATCCATCTTTTGAATTCTTTTCATATCCTATTCCCCATCTAAATAAATAATCTTCATCAATTTTGTATCTTCTTGGCCCGGTTGGAATATGGATCTTATCGTCTAAAACTATTGTGCTCCAATTGGACTTTAAAGTAATCTCCCCATCACTATTTTTAGAACGAAATCCGTGATTATTTATTACTAGTTGGGGTTTGTTAAATGGGTCATTTGTTAATGTAAGATTTTTTGCATACCACTCATTATTTTCTATATCAATTTTATTAGATTTAAATCTCCACTCTTGGGGTTCATTTAAATCTAATATAAATTTTTGAGAGGTTACTTTTTTTATAAATTTTCCTCCTTCTTTTTGTTCTAGGTTAAGTTGTTCAAATCCTAAAGAACTTGTACTATTCAACAATACATTTTTTACTTTAGTATCTACAAAAATATCTTCGGTAATTGTATTATCAATATTCGCATCTAATTTCAGGAATTCAAGGGAATCAAAATTAATTGCTCCAAAAATATTCTTGATATATCCAGTTTTATTATTAAAATTAAACTTAAATTCAGATGCTTCAAAAAATTGGTCTTTTGAATAAAATTTAATATTACCAATTAATGATAATTTTTTTAGTTTGTAATTATACTCAAGTTTTTCTGCAACTAATATTGAGCTACCATTCTTAATTACAACATCA
>CACIWI010000013.1 GCA_902590355.1 uncultured Prochlorococcus sp. | reverse complement strand
GTGGGTAGATTCAGGTAGTGACTGTAAATATATATCTATAGTTTTACCAGAGGTGTTTGGGATAAATCACTGGATAAGAAGTTTTTCTGAAAAATTAGCCTCACAAAACGTACCTGTATTAGCATTACCTCTTTACGGAAGAACAGCTCCAAAATTAGATTTGGGATATAGCGAAAAAGAATTGAAATTAGGAAGGCACCATAAAAATTTAACCACTTTAAAACATATTATTGAAGACGTTTCTGCAGCTCTGAATTGGGTTAAAGAAAAATATCCAAAAAAGAAAATCTCAATTATTGGATTTTGTTTTGGGGGTCATGCAGCAGTTATAGCTTCTTCTTTAAAAGGAATAGATAGTACATTTTGTTTTTATGGAGCAGGGGTAACTTCGCCAAGAAAGGATACTAATTTTGCACCTATTGATTCACTAGAAAAAGTTTCTGGAAAATTAAACTTCATATGTGGTTCTTCAGATGATTTAATTCCCGTACAAGATAGATTAGAAATTAAAAAAAGATTTAAAAGAATAGATCCGTTAGAAGAAAGATTTATTTATGTCGAAGTTAAAGAGGCTGATCATGGCTTTATGTGTGAGGAAAGAGAATCTTTCCACAAGGATGCATCATTAATTGGTTGGAATTTATTGATGAAAGAATTAAATTATTAAAATTCTTGAGAATAATTTTGATTAGTGTCTGCACTAATAATTTATTAAAATTCAATACCTTCATGAAAAAACTTTTAAAAAATGGCTTCAGATTAAATAACTTCAAAAGTCAAATCAATTACTGCCAAAAATGAAAAAAATAAATACTATGAGTCTAAATAATTTTTTAGAAATTCAAATTCATGATGAAAAATTTATTCATAGCATTTGCTTTTGCATTAATGCTTATCAACCCTAGTATTTCTATAGCTGCAGAATCTCCCGTTGATGTACAAGAAGTCTTTGTAGGTTCTGAAACTATGGATGGAGATACTCTTAAATACCCAAAAGGAAAAGCAGAAATAAGATTACAAAGAGTCGAGTTGGCTGAAGGAGGAATAGTTCCACTCCACTCTCATCCAATTCCATTATTAGGCAATGTTGAGCAAGGTACGATTGTTGTCAAAAGAGAGGGGATGGAAGATCTTACCTATACAGCAGGGGATACTTTTATAGTTGGCCCAAAGACACCAAAACATACAATGGGTAATGCAAAAACTGATAACGCAATAGTTTGGTTCGCAGCAATTGGAGCAAAAGATGTTCCAATTTTAATTCCCGCTGAAGGATAAATTTTGATCTTAAATCAATTTTTTTGATTTAGATTCAAACTAAAATAAGGAGCAGTTAGCTCCTTTTTTAATAGCAAAGTACGCTATCCGCTTTAATTGATTCTTCAACTAGAACATCTGGCATAACAAACTCTGCAGTATATCCATCTAGAAGCTTCTCATCGTAACCCCTAGATTTAGCAGACATTCCTGAGACATATATGGTAATTTTTGAATTCTTTAAATTTTGAAGATGTTCGTATAAATCTCCAGTACCTTGACCAACTATTTCACCAGCTTTTTTGCAATTTAATATTTGTACTCCATCTCCTGCTAGAAAAAGTGTTACTTTATGATCGTTTTTTTCTGCAGTAAGGGCAACCAATAAACCTAAAGTTATTTTATTTTTGGATTCTAAACCGCTGTGAATATGTACTAAAACAGTATTGTCGGTAATGATAGACATTCAATCCTCTCAAAATTTTGTTTTTATATCCTAAATAAAATCTATTTTCATTAGCTGTTTTTTTATGAAACGCTTACTACTTGCATAGCAAAAAGCTAGTAATTGATTGTGGATCTACATTAGAGAATAGACAATCCTCTTGTTTTAACTTTTTCTTACCTTTATTCTGCTTCTTCTTTAACTTCACTGTCGTTTAACTCTTCCGCTTTTAGTTCCCCTTTCTCAACTTCAACTACTTTTACCTTTAGCTCTTCTGCTTTAACTTCAACTACTTTTGCTGCTATCGATATGACTGATATTAATTACTGGCTAATGAAAAGTGAGCGCGACTAGCTATTACAGGGATCTCAAGGAATCATAAATTTTTACCCAAACTTTACCCAAACTTTTTTTGATTAAAAGTAGATATAAAATTAAGAATATAATTTTTTTATATATTTAATCTAGAAGGAATAAATTAAACCAAAACTATAACCAATTACTGTAGGATCTTCCGCTGTCCAACCTGCCGGAAGATTTGATTCCGAAAGAGGTATAGCAGAACCTAATGACGCATAAATATCTATATCTTCCTTTAGCTCATAAGCCAAACCAGCTGTTAATTGAATAGCCCACAATTCATCCCCTGAAACAGTAAAGTTCGTTTCTGTCCCTCCCGTTTGAACAGCCGCTAATGCATCACTACCTGATTGATAAGACAAACCTGACCCAACAAAGGGTGTAATTTTTGAGTCTTTAGTAAGTTCATAAATACCACCTAAGGTCAATACTGTTACGTCTATATCTTCAACCGTTATTGCTAATTTTGATCCATCTAGCTTTATAGAATCTAAGGACAATGTTCCTTTTGAAAAAGAACCATGAAGTCTCCATTGCCCGAAGTCATAACCTAAACCTAAACCGTAAACTACTGAGCCATCAAATTCATAATCTAGTTTGTAAGTTGTTCCAGATATAGGCGCTTTTATTGTTGTACTCTGTGGAAATTGATAACCTCCTCCAATTTCTAGATAAAAGTTTCCTTCTTTCTCTTCAGCAAATAATGCTGGTGTAAAAAAAACTGGGAATAAAAGTGCTAATCCATAAAATATTTTTTTCATATTAAACAAAAATAAGTTGATAATCTATTTATATCAAAATAAACCCATACCACCCTTCACTTCCCTAATTAGAGACTTTGATGGATAATAAATTTATACTAAAAAAGTTTGGGTAACGACTCATGGAAGCCCAAAATATCGCCCAAATCCCTTGATATGACTAAAATAAACTACTGGCTAATGAAAAGTGAGCCAGATGCTTATAGTATAGATACTTTAAAAAATGACGATGTAACTTTATGGGACGGAATAAGAAATTATCAGGCTCGAAATTTTATGAGAAAAATGAATAAAGGAGATCAAGTTTTTTTCTATCATTCGAACTGTAAACCTCCAGGTATTGTGGGACTTATGGAGGTAATAGATCTAAATATTGTCGATCCTACTCAATTTGATAAAGATTCAAAATATTTTGATCCAAAATCGAAACCTGATAATCCGAGATGGGATTGTGTAAAAGTAAAATATAAATCTAAGTCAGATAAGATTTTAAGTTTACCTGAATTAAAAATTTTATTTAATGAGGATGAGTTATTAGTCGTAAAAAAAGGAAATAGATTATCTATATTGCCCGTCAGAAATGATATTGCAAAAATACTACTAGAAAAAATATAAAAAATTTTTAATCCTTAAAATTCATTGAAAACATATTGCCAATATAAAGTCTCGTTAAATCCCTATTTTGAAATCCTTTTTGCATCAAAAATCCTGCTATAGCGGCTTGTAATATTCTGTATTGATCCCAGTTAGGATGCTCCTCAACGAATTCTTTCATAGCCTTTTGAAGATTTTCTTGAAGTTCACATTTGAAACTTATTACTTCATCTTTATGATTTAATAATTTTGAATTTTCGTCGTAATTTAACTCTTGCATATTGAGAACTTTATTGGAATTTAAATCTACAAAATGTAGTTTTCTCCAAAATTACTGATTCGTCAACAAGCATTATTAAGAGACTGTCTCAGGTTATAGAATAATGAGAATTCAGTCATAAATAGGATAGTCATGGAAATCAATTTTGTAAATTTAAATCTTAGTTAAATATAAAGATTTATATAGAATCAGAAGTTTTCCACATGCTTTAGATCATCAGATATTTTTTATAAAAATGCTGTGGAAAAGTTGTGAAAAATTTTTTGTGAGAAGGGGAATTTTTTTCTAAAATTTCCAATTTTATTTATCTTTTAATCCATTGATTCCCACATGTTTTTTATTTCATAAAATAAATTTTGTGCTATTGGTATCGGCCAATACATTTCGAAGGATCTAGTTTGGTCTTGACTTTCAAAAACAAATCTTAAACTCCATTCATTTTTTTTTCCCTCTAACTGAATATACCAAGGTAATTGTTCTAATTCTAAAGTAATAGTTTCTTCATCCATTAGTTCATCTTTGATAACTAATAGTTGTTCATTGATTCTTAAGAGTAGAAGGTACAGCGAATTAAATTCACTTTTTTGTAACTCGATTGACCAATTGTCTACACCAATCAAAAAGCAAAATTTGCCTTTTTTTAAATCTTTAAGTAGTCTCCATCTTTTTTGGTCTTTTACCAAAATTAACCTGGAAGTAAATCAGGTTGATCTTGTTCATCACTTAGTTCAATAATTGACCTTTGAACGGGTTTAATAGTCGATTCTTCTAATAAGCCATCAAAATCATCAAAACGTCTTTGTTTAGCTCTGAAAGCAATTTTCACCGTAGTTAAATATCTATTAGTTGATTTTCTTATCAAGCTCTCACCTCTCTTTGCAAGATCATTAGAATTAATTCCTGCATTGTTAGATATGTTCATTAAAAAAATTTTTTACTATAAAATGTATTTTACAATTTATTCGACCGTTTCAAAACATAAATTACAAAAAGAACTTAATTGATTTAAATAATTTCATATGGAAGAAAGTTTATCAGGAACACTTGCTATCGATTTAGGGAACACTAATACTGTTGTTGCTTTTCAAGATCAAAAAGATATAAATTCTGTTTTAGTTGAAATACCGAATATTACATCATCTCCAGGAGTTATTCCTTCAGCAGTTTGGTTCGAGGAACCTTCAAAGATTACTAAAATTGGTATTAGTGCTCTAAAGATGAGGGATAACTTAAATTCTGATTTATTTTTTCATTCGAACTTTAAAAGATTAATTGGAAATTCTATTGAAAAAATTAACCAAACAAATATCTTAAACCCTAATGAATGTGGCAAAAAATTTTTTCAAATTTTGTGGTCAAACATTCCGCAAAAGTATAAAATCAAAAGACTTATTTTAACTGCTCCTATAGATGCATATAAGGGATACAGAGAATGGTTAGTCAACCTTTGCGAGGAAATATCTGTTGATGAAATAGCCCTTGTTGATGAGCCTACTGCAGCAAGTTTAGGAATAAATGTACCATTTGGCTCAAAAATTATGACATTAGATATTGGAGGAAGTACAGTAGATATGAATATAGTCAAAATAGAAGGAGGGGAAGGAAAATCTGGACCAATAGCTGAATTATTAAAATTTAAAGGCAATGATGTAAGCTCAATTTCAAAACAGAAAATAAGGTGTGCTGAAATAATTGGGAAAACAGGTTCAAAAATTGGTGGGAAAGATATTGATCAATGGATAGTTGATTATTTTATTCCAGGTAATAATCATATTAAAAACCTTTCTAAAGCAGAAAAAATAAAATGTAAATTGAGCTCATCTTTAATCAAATATGAAAATAAATATCCATTAAAATTATTTACTGGAAAAAATAATGAAAGCTCATTTTATCTTAGTAAAGAAATATTTGAAAAAATACTCATTGAAAATAATCTTCTTAATCACCTTAACTCTTTGCTCAAAGATTTATTAAATCAAGCAAGAGGTAAATTTTGCACAGTTAAAGACTTAAATGCAATTGTTTTGGTTGGTGGAGGAACTCAAATACCATTAATTAAAGAATGGATAATGAAAAAAATTCCAAAAATTCAAATAAAGTCGCCTCCACCTATCGAATCAATAGCTTTGGGAGCTTTAGCAATGACCCCAGGTGTCAAAATTAAAGACATATTAAACAAAGGACTATCTATAAGATTATTTAATAAAAGAGAACAAAAACACTTTTGGCACCCTATCTTTTGCAAAGGTCAAACATGGCCAACTGAAAACCCATTTAAACTGGTCCTTCAAGCCAGTAAAAATAATCAGAAAATATTCGAAATAATTATTGGTGAAACACAAAAAGAAAGAGCATATGATGTTATTTTCGAAAATGGATTACCAAAATTATCAGAAGTTCAAAATGAAGAAGAAATTATAAAATGGGACAAAAAACCACTCAAAATAGTATTAAAAAATAAATCTAATCTTGGAGAAGATAACTTAAAGCTTTTTTTTAAAATCACGAAAAATGCTGATTTATTAGTTAAGTGTTTTGATATTAAAGATGAATTTTTAGGAGAATATAATTTAGGGAAGATCTTCTGAAAGCAAGTTATTCAAGAAAAACTCCTTCTTCATTATCAACATTTTTTAAACGTAAACTAATACTTTCATTTTTACTAGTTGGCACTTTTTTACCACAAAAATCAGGTTGAATAGGTAATTCTCTATGACCTCTATCTACCATTACTAATAACATCACTCTTTGAGGTCTGCCCCATGAATATAAAGCATCCATTGCAGCTCTAATTGTTCTACCTGTGTAAATTACATCATCTATTAAAAGAATTTCTTGTTTCTCAATAGGAGTTGGAATATCTGCAGCTTGTATTAGGCGAGTTCCAACTCTATTTTGATCATCTCTATAAAAAGTTGGATCAATTATTCCTTTTCTAACTCTAAAACCTGTTCTAGAGAATAATTCCTTTTCTACCACTTCGGTCAGTTCAATTCCTCTAGTCGGAATGCCAACCAATAGAAGGTTATCCAGTTTTTTAACTTTTTCGATAATTTCGCTAGTTAAACGCGAAATAGTTTTTCTAAGCTCAACTTCAGTAAGTATTACGATCTTTTTTGCCTTCTTGGACATGATTTATCAAGAAATAAAATTAATCTGATGTCTTCATAAATTAGCAAAAGCTAACTATGTTAAATATAAATTGTTAAACAGTAACTTTTGAAGCTAAATTTAAGGTTGGATCAGTTAACAATAAATTTGATCTAGATATGTCAAAGATTAGCAGCACAAATATTAAAAGATTAAGTGTTCCTCAGAGCCCTGTAGTTCTTGCAATACTAGATGGATGGGGATATCGAAAAGAAAAATCAGATAATGCTATAAAAAGTGCCACTACACCAATCATGGATTCATTGTGGCATGCTTACCCCCACACCCTAATAAGTGCTAGTGGATCTGATGTAGGTCTCCCAGATGGTCAAATGGGTAATTCAGAAGTAGGGCACCTTACTATTGGTTCGGGGAGAATAATACAACAAGAACTTGTAAGGATTTCAAATATTGTAAAAAATAATCAATTAGGCTTGGTTAATGAGTTAAAAGAGATGGCTGACTCATTAAAGAAAAATAATTCTACTTTGCATATCACGGGATTATGTTCCGATGGAGGAGTTCATAGTCATATCGATCATTTATTAGGTTTAATAAAATGGGCATCTGATAATAAACTTAAAAAAGTTGCAATCCATATTATTACTGATGGAAGAGACACTCCTGCAAAAAGTGCCTCTAAATATCTGTATCAAATAGAATCATGTATAAAAAAATTTAACGTAGGCGAAATAGCTTCCATATGCGGAAGATACTGGATAATGGACAGGAATCTTTTATGGGATAGAACAAAAAAATCATATTCTAATTTGACTGATCCAGATATTCAAATAACAAACATTTCTCCCAATGATTACATAGAAAAAAGTTATTCCAAAAACATAACCGATGAATTTATAGAGCCCATACGAATGTCTGCAAACTATCTTAAAGATGGGGATAGTTTGATTTGCTTTAACTTTCGTCCAGACAGAGCAAGACAAATAGTCAAATCACTTTCGGTTAAGGAATTCTTAGAATTTGAAAGAAAAAATTATCCAACTCTAGATATCCTTACTTTTACTCAATATGATCCAAACTTTCCCGTAAAAGTTGCATTTCCTCCTGAATCACTCAATAATTTTATAGGCCAAATTGTGTCAGAAAACGGACTTAAACAATACAGAACCGCTGAAACTGAAAAATATCCTCACGTAACATACTTTTTCAATGGAGGAGTTGAAATTCCTTTACCTGGAGAAGACAGACATTTGATTCCATCACCAAGAGTCGCAACTTATGATATGAAACCCGAAATGTCTGCGGAGGAATTAACTGTTAGTTGCTCTAAAGCAATTAAAAGCGGGAATTATGCGTTTGTTGTTATCAATTTTGCCAATCCTGATATGGTTGGTCATACAGGCAACATGGATGCAACAATTAAAGCTATAGAAAAAGTAGATAAATGTGTAGGTCAAATAGTTAATGCTACTGGAGAAATGGGCGGAAGCATTATTATTACTGCGGATCATGGTAACGCAGAGGTAATGAAAGGATCTGAAGGAGAACCATGGACGGCACACACAATAAATAAAGTTCCATTAATTTTGATTGAAGGTGAAAAAAGAAAAATACCAAATATGGGAAATGAAATTAATTTAAGAGAAAACGCGGGCTTAGCGGATATTGCTCCCACATTATTGCAATTATTAAATCTCCCTATACCAAGAGAAATGACAGGCAAATCGCTTATTCAAGAAATTGAATTAAAGGGTTATAATAAAGTAGTTCAACACGTTTAAAGTTAATAAAAGTTTTTAAGCAATGATTCAAATGATTAGTTGGATTTGGGTATTTTCTGGACTTCTTCTCATCCTCTTAGTTTTACTTCATAGTCCCAAAGGTGATGGAATGGGAGGAATAGCCGCTAGTGGAAGCTCTATGTTCAACAGCGCAAGTAGTGCAGAAGCCTCCCTAAACAAAATAACTTGGACTTTTTTAATAATATTTCTTTCTCTCGCAATTATTCTCAGCGCAGGTTGGATTTCATAAAAGTTGAATAAAAAAAGGGACCATTTTGAATGGTCCCTTTTAAAAAATTATTAAAAACTATTATTTAGTTAATAATCGAAGTCACCGCCCATTCCAGGAGCTCCTGCTGGAGCAGCTGAATCTTTTTTCTCAGGTAAATCTGCAACTATACATTCGGTAGTTAGAACCATTCCTGCTATTGAAGCAGCATTTTGTAATCCTGAACGTGTAACTTTTGCAGGATCAACTATACCAGCAGATGACATATCTACATATTCTCCAGTAGCAGCATTGAATCCATCATTAAATGGTTTAGTTTTTACATTTTCAGCAATCACAGCTCCATTAGAACCTGCATTCTCAGCAATCCTCATAAGAGGAGCAGAAAGTGAAGCTTCAACAATGTTAGCTCCTATTAATTCTTCTCCCTCTAAATTTTTATCAGCCCATTCTTTCAGAATAGGAGATAAATGAGCGAGAGTTGTTCCTCCTCCAGGAACAATTCCTTCTTCAACAGCTGCTTTTGTTGCATTAATAGCATCCTCAAGACGAAGCTTTTTATCCTTCATCTCTGTTTCAGTAGCAGCCCCAACCTTAATCACAGCTACACCTCCAGCTAATTTAGCCAGACGTTCTTGAAGCTTTTCTTTATCATATGAGGAATCTGTTTCATCCATTTGCTTCTTAATTTGATCACATCTAGCTTTAACCGCTTGATCATTACCTTCAGCTACGATGGTTGTAGTCTCTTTATTGATAGTTATTCTTCTACCAGTTCCGAGCATATCGAGGGTAGCATTCTCTAATTTCAAGCCTGCATCTTCAGTAATCAGTTGTCCATTAGTTAAAACGGCCATATCCTCAAGCATGGCTTTTCTTCTATCGCCAAATCCAGGAGCTTTTACTGCAGCAACATTTAAAACGCCTCGTAATCTATTTACAACAAGAGTTGCTAAAGCCTCTTTTTCAATATCTTCTGCAATTATGACTAGTGGTTTACCAGTTTTAGCTATTTGTTCCAAAACGGGTACTAAATCTTGCACTAAGGCAATTTTTTTATCAGTCAGAAGGATGTATGGTTCATCTAAAACAGCCTCCATTCTCTCTGTATCAGTTGCAAAGTAAGGTGAGATATAGCCTTTATCAAAGCGCATCCCTTCAGTAACTTCTAATTCAGTAGTCATTGATTTACCTTCTTCTAAGGAGATGACACCTTCTTTACCAACTTTATCCATAGCATTGGCAATCATTTGACCAACTTCTTCATCGTTTCCAGCAGCAATAGTTCCACATTGAGCTATGGCATTGCTATCGCTAATAGGTTTGGAATTCTCTTGAATTTTCCCAACTAGAAATTCTGTAGCTTTATCAATTCCTTTCTTCAAGGTAATTGCATTAGCTCCTGCAGCGACGTTTCTCAACCCTGCTTTAACCATTGCATGAGCTAGAACAGTTGCTGTTGTGGTACCATCACCTGCTGCATCATTAGTTTTTGAAGCAGCTTGTCTTATTAAAGCAACCCCAGTGTTTTCAATGTGGTCCTCTAATTCGATCTCTTTAGCAATTGTGACACCATCATTGATAATTTGTGGAGCACCAAATTTTTTTTCTAGTACAACATTTCTTCCTTTTGGTCCAAGCGTTACAGCTACAGACTCAGCAAGGATATCAATTCCTCTCTCGAGCGCTCTACGAGCTTGCTCATTGTAAATAATTCTTTTAGCCATGTTTAGGCAGTGATTTAATAATAAGTTTTAATAATTTTTGAAACAAACATTTTAGCTTACTACAGCTAAAATATCTTTTTCTGAGAGCAAGACATATTCATCTCCTCCCAATTTAATGTCTGTGCCAGCATATTTGCTGTACAAAACTTTATCGCCAATACTCACTTCTGGAGTTTGTCGAGAACCATCGTCATTAAGTTTGCCAGGGCCCACCTGAGCAACTTCTCCAACCTGTGGTTTTTCTTTAGCTGAATCAGGCAAAAGAATGCCTCCAGCAGTTTTTTCCTCAGATGCGGAAACTTTAATAAATATTCTATCTCCCAGTGGTTTTACTGTAGAGACTGTAAGTGAAACAGCTGCCATAGATTAATGGAGGATCATGAATGAGACGCTTTGCGTCATAAAAATGGAAAGAGAAATTCTCCATCCGTATCATCAACAACATAATCTGCAAAGCGGTAATTAAACCATACTTAAACTGTGCGGGTGGCCGAACCCATTTAACGAATCTACCCATGAGGTGGTAGTATTTTCGGATTATGAGCTGTTTAAATCAGCTATTTTTCACCAATCAATAAAAAATGGTAGCAACTCCATCAACTTCTTCACAAACCAAAGGCGTAGTTCGTCAGGTAATTGGCCCAGTTCTAGATGTAGAATTTCCTGCGGGGAAATTGCCAAAAATACTAAATGCATTAAGAATTGAAGCTAAAAATCCAGCTGGACAAGACATAGCGCTCACTGCAGAGGTTCAACAGCTGCTAGGTGACCACAGAGTAAGAGCAGTGGCAATGAGTGGCACAGACGGCCTTGTAAGAGGCATGGAGGCAGTCGATACGGGAGCGCCAATATCTGTTCCAGTAGGAGAAGCAACTTTAGGAAGAATATTTAATGTTTTGGGAGAACCAGTAGATGAACAAGGGCCTGTAAATACAAAAGATACTGCTCCGATTCATAGAGCAGCGCCAAAGTTAACTGACCTAGAGACCAAGCCAAAAGTTTTCGAAACTGGTATTAAAGTTATCGACCTTTTAGCTCCTTACAGACAAGGAGGAAAAGTTGGACTATTTGGGGGTGCTGGTGTTGGGAAGACAGTTCTTATTCAAGAATTAATTAATAACATCGCTAAAGAGCATGGTGGAGTTTCTGTTTTTGGTGGTGTAGGGGAAAGAACTAGAGAAGGTAACGATTTATATGAAGAATTTAAAGAATCGGGAGTTATCAATGCAGATGATTTAACTCAATCTAAAGTTGCCTTATGTTTTGGACAAATGAATGAGCCACCTGGTGCAAGAATGAGAGTAGGCTTATCAGCACTTACAATGGCTGAACATTTTAGAGATGTGAATAAACAAGACGTCCTACTTTTTGTTGATAACATTTTTAGATTCGTTCAGGCTGGCTCTGAAGTATCTGCATTACTTGGAAGAATGCCTTCAGCCGTTGGATACCAACCAACTCTAGGAACTGATGTTGGTGAATTGCAAGAAAGAATTACATCTACATTAGAAGGATCAATAACATCTATCCAGGCTGTTTACGTGCCTGCTGATGACCTAACAGACCCTGCTCCAGCTACAACCTTTGCCCATCTAGATGCAACTACCGTACTTGCTAGAGCTCTCGCGGCTAAGGGAATTTATCCAGCAGTTGATCCATTAGACTCAACGAGCACCATGTTACAACCATCAGTCGTTGGCGATGAGCATTACAAAACAGCTAGAGCTGTCCAATCAACTTTACAAAGATACAAAGAACTTCAAGATATTATCGCAATTCTTGGTTTAGATGAGCTTTCTGAAGAAGATAGATTAACAGTCGACAGAGCCAGAAAAATTGAAAAATTCCTCTCACAACCTTTCTTTGTAGCAGAAATATTTACTGGAATGTCCGGTAAATACGTAAAATTAGAAGATACCATTGCTGGATTCAATATGATTTTGTCAGGTGAATTGGATGATTTACCAGAGCAGGCATTTTATTTAGTTGGTAATATTGATGAAGTTAAAGCAAAGGCTGAAAAAATAAAATCAGAAAAATAAATATTAAAATTTATATTTAACCTTCAATAATCTTAAATTAATGGCAATTTCTCTAAAAGTTTTAGCTCCTAATAAAAATGTCTACCAAGGCGAAGCTGAAGAAGTAATCCTTCCAAGTACTACTGGTCAACTTGGTATACTTCCAGGACACATCTCTTTAGTTACTGCTATAGATATTGGCGTTTTAAGGCTAAGAATGAATTCCCAGTGGAAATCAATAGCCCTTATGGGAGGCTTCGCTGAAATTGAATCAGATGAAGTTATAGTTTTAGTAAATAATGCTGAAATTGGATCTGAAATTAATGTTCAGAATGCAGAACAAGCGCTTAAAGAAGCAAAATTAGCAAGTAGCAAATTTTCTGAAAATGAAAAAAATCCAGAGAAAATTAAAGCCTTAAAAGAGGTTTCAAAGGCTGAGGCTAGGATTCAAGCTGCAAAGAACTAATATTTAAGCGGTTCCACAAAAAGTTACTTCAGGAAACTTTAATTTGGCTTCTTCTAATTTTTTTGTTTTACCTTCTTCTTGCCAATAATTTATCACTTCAGTAGCCTTATTCAATATCTCTACTCTCTCGTTATCTGTAATCCAACCTTTATTCTCAAGTTCACTTTTTAATTTTTCCCAAGCATCATCTCTTGGCCAAAAGTAGTAAGCAGTAAGTGGGCTAGGGCCTCCCCCTACTATTTGATCCACTGCTAGAGCCACATTATCAGGTAACCACAAAACTTTTATAATGAATCTTCCTTCATCAGGCTTAGGGGTATAACCAGTAGGTACACCATCTTCATCAATTGTGGCAGCTGCCAATACAGCTGTGGCACCCATCATTCCTAAATTAGGAGAAGAATTTTTAGAGTTTGGTGCATTACTGTTTTTTTCCTTTTTTTCTGTTGAATTTTGATTTAACTTATCTGATGAGGTCATTCAATTATTAATGTTTAATAAATAATTTATCAGTTTATGGTCACATTTTGATTGATTTATTCAAAATTTCTTGATTTTAGTTATTGATAACTTCTAAACATGATTTTTATCTATCGTGAGATACTTCATAAAAATCATAAATAGTTGCCTCCAATGAATCCCAAAGATCTTTGGGGATATCGTTTTCTTCTGCGAACATGCCAAGCTGACTAGCTAAACCTCTCGCTTGAGAGAGTTTTGAATCATATGAATCGGACTTATTCATTTTTGAGCTTTAAACTTAATAAAAAAATAAATCTATTAACTTGATAAGTCAAATTTCAAAATTCTAAATCAGAAATTTCTTTTAGTGCAGCAATACTTAAAACATCTGGGTTTGTATCTTTGACCAGGACATCGTCTTCAATTCTTATCCCTATGCCTTTCCATTTTTCATCTATAGGGGGTTGCCCATCAGGGACTGGGATCCTATCACTTATATAAATCCCAGGTTCTACAGTAAGAATCATTCCATTCTGTAATGGCACTTCATAGTCCCCCATTCTGTATGCTCCAACATCATGAACATCTAAGCCGAGCCAATGTCCAGTTCTATGCATATAAAGATGTTTGTAAGATTGATTTTCAATTATCTCCTCAGTACTGCCCGACAATAAACCAATTTCTTTTAATCCTTCTATAAGAATTGTTAAAGCAACATTATGAACAACACTAGAATTCGATCCCTTTACTGCACTTTTAATGGCATTTTTCTGCGCACTCAATACAATTTCATAAATAACTTTTTGCTCATTAGAAAATTTACCACCTATTGGAATAGTTCTTGTTATGTCTCCATTGTAATAATCAATTAGTGAGCAGCCAGCATCCACCAACAATAAATCTTCCTTCTTTAAGGGTGAATTATTTGAAGTATAATGCAAAATACAGGCATTATCTCCTGAAGCAACGATAGAATTATATGCAGGTCCTCTGGCCCCTTTTTCCAGAAAGAATCCCTCTAGAAGACCCTGAATTTGCCTTTCATTTTTCTTTGATGAGATAGATTCTCTTACTAGTTCATGAGCTTCTGCTGAAATTTGTATAGCCTCTCTCATTCTGTTAATTTCAAATTCACTTTTAATTAATCTCATCTCATTTAAATAAATCTCTGGAGATTTTATAGAGTTTGCACCAATACCTGATCTTGATCGATTTTCAAGCTGTTGTGAAAATATCTCTAGTACTATTTTCTCAAATAATGGATACTTACCTATTGAAAAAACAAGTTCATCGGCACCATTTATATAACCTGGAAGTAAATCTCTTAGTTCGGTTATTGAGTGAGCCTTATCAGCCTTAAACTCTTTTTCTGCGCCTTCTAAACCCCATCTAAAGCCATGCCAGACTTCACTTATGACATCTTTAGGAGCGACAAACATAATAAATCTCTCTCCCTTTGGCTTATGCGATAAGAAAAGAGCAATTGCATCCGGCTCATCGAAACCAGTTAAATACCAAAAATTACTATCTTGTCTAAATGGATATTCACAATCGGCATGATGCTTTACAAGATTAGCTCCTGGAATAATGGCAGCTTTTCCATCTAATTTATTCAAGAAAATTTCTCTTCTTTCTTCAAAAACTTTATGGTCAGGTTCAAACATAAATTCTGTATTGGCGTGTTTAAAAAAAAAATGGAAGAATGAATTAAAACAGATTTAGTAACTAATCTACCTTAATGGAACCAAGTGTTTACGGATTATTTTTACTCATAATAATTATTTTAATTGGATCAGCATGTTGTTCGGGAGTAGAAGCAGCTTTTTTAGCCGTAAATTCAATTAGAATTTTAGAAATTGCCTCCAGACAAAAGCCAAAAAGTTCTGCAAATCAACTTCTAAAACTTAGAAAACATCTTGGACGGACACTAACTGTAATTACTATTACTAATAATGGATTTAATATAATTGGCAGTCTTATTTTAGGAGTATACGGAGCATTGGTAATTAATAGCAGTTTTGGTTTAACCCTTTTTTCAGTAGCTTTTTACATACTTGTTGTTTTACTAGGAGAAGTACTACCAAAAGCTCTTGGCACCAGATTTTCAGTTCAAATAGCACTATTATCTGTTCCTATCTTGCGAATATTAAATACTTTATTGAGGCCATTCATAATATTAATTGAACAGATATTTCCAGTTATTACAGCAGAAAACGAAATTTCAACTGATGAAGAAGAAATTAGACAGATGGCAAAAATTGGTAGTCAAAAAGGGTTGATAGAGGCTGATGAGGCAGCAATGATATTTAAGGTTTTTCAATTAAATGACTTAAAAGCAAAAGACTTAATGACCCCTAGGGTATCGGCACCTTGTCTTGATGGGTCATCAAATCTTGATGAAATTTCAAAACTCATTATGTCTGACAACTCTCCATGGTGGGTTATTTTGGGAGATAAAGTTGACAAAATACAAGGGGTAGTCGAGCGTGAGAAAATATTGGCAGAGTTAATTAATGGGGAAAGTAAAAAATTATTATCAGAAATTTGCGAACCTGTGGACTACATTCCTGAAATGATTAAAGCAGATCAATTATTAACTAAATTTGACAAGAATCATAAAGGAGTAAAAGTAGTAGTAGATGAATTCGGGGGATTCGTGGGAATTATTGGTGCAGAAGCTGTGTTATCTGTATTAGCCGGTTGGTGGAAAAATAAATAATGAAAAATTTTAAAATTAAAGAAAATTACTTACTGTTAAAAAAATGGTGGGAGACTTTTGATCTTACCAATTATGAAAAAAGTTTTCTTAATAGAGAAATAATCTCTTTTAATCAACAACTTTTAAGACTCAAAGAAAAAAAATTAAGAATTGGTGCATATGGTAAATCAGGTGTAGGAAAATCTTCTGTTTTAAATTCTTTATTAAAAAAAGATATATTCAAAACAGATATTATTAATGGGACCACAAAAGAAATACAATCTGAATCGTGGACTCTTAAAGATCAAACACTCAATAGTTTAGAGCTTCTAGATTCTCCAGGATTTGATTTCTGCAATATTAAATTCCCGGATAAAGTTTACTCTCACATAAATCATTCAGATCTTATTCTTTTTATAGTTTCGGGAGATTTAAATAGAAATGAGTTAAACGAAATCAGCTCTTTTATAAAAGATGGAAAAAAAATTATTTTAATTTTGAACAAAATCGATCTATTTAATAAAAATGAATTAAAAGAAATAATTGAAAATATAAATTTTAAGCTTCCAAAAGATTTAAATATTCCAATAATCATCAATACAGAAAACAATCTTAAAAATTACTTAGCACAATTAATCAACCAATATGGTGAGATACTATTAACACTGAATTCTATTCAATTAGCTGACAAATTATTTCTGAAAATAAAAGAGCAAAGATTAAAAAGGAGGCAGAAATTAGCTCAATCAACTATTGGAAAGTTTTCGACTATTAAGGCATCCGCAGTAGCTCTTAATCCTTTTATTTTATTTGATGTTGCTGGTAGTTTTGCACTAGATACTGCATTGATTAACGAATTAAGTAAGATTTACGGATTAAAGTTGAAAGCTGAATCTACACGAAAAATATTTAAAAATATATCCATCAATAATTTATGTTTGGGAATATCTCAGGTCGGCGTTAATACCTCTTTCAACCTTATTAAAAAACTAATTCTTTTAACAGCTCCTTTTACTAACGGGCTTTCATTATTACCCTATGGACCCATAGCAATTATTCAAGCAGCAATCGCAATTTACTCTACAAAAATTCTAGGTAAATTAGCAGCTAAAGAGATATTTATAAGAAGCAAAGCTTCTTTTATAGAACCCGCTATTTTGATCCAAAATATGAATTTTAATGACCCAGAGATTTTTAACTACATAAATATTTATTTTTCAAATAGAAATTTAAATATTAATTTTGTTAGTTTTCTACCTTAAAACTTAAAATGGAAAAAAGCATTGCTTTATTTGGTACGAGTGCTGATCCACCTACAATTGGTCACAAAAAAATTCTTGAAGAATTATCCAAAATTTATGCTTTTACCATTAGCTATGTAAGCAACAACCCCAAAAAAAAGCACATAGAGGATATCTCAATTCGTAGCCATTTATTAAAAACTCTTATTGATGATTTAGATAATCCAAAAATTTTATTTAATCAAAAAATAAGTAGCCAATGGGCAGTAGAGTCAATCAAAAAATGTAAAGAAATTTATAAATTTAATAATTTAGATTTTGTTATTGGGAGTGATTTAATTAAAGATATTTTCTACTGGAAAAATTTCGACAAAATTATTCTAGAGGTAAGTTTTTTTATAATTTTAAGAGAGGGATATCCTATTGAAGCAAATACTCTTAAAATGTTAGAAGCTTATAGGGTGAAATTTAAGATTTCAAACATCAAAACCCCAAACATTTCAAGTTCTAAGTTTAGACTAAATTTTAATTGTTCTAATTTACCGTCGTCGTTAATAGATATAGTTAAGAAGAACAATTTATATGAATCTATCAAATTAGTTGAATGAAATTTTTACTTGCCCAAATAAATCCAATTGTTGGAGATTTAGAGGGCAATGCAAAAAAAATACTTAATATTGCCTCGAAAGCTAGCTCAATTTCTGCTGATTTTGTTCTTACTCCAGAATTGTCATTATGGGGATATCCTGCAAATGACTTACTTTTTAAAAAAAATTTAATCAACAATCAATACCAAATTCTTGATCAATTAGCTTTAGATATTAATAAAAAATATGGAAGCTTAAGCATCTCAATCGGAATAGCTGAGATAATAAATGATTCTTTTTTTCCTAATCTTTATAATTCTATTGCGTTGGTTGAGGGGGGTGAATGGAAAATAATTGCTCGGAAAATTATTCTTCCCACCTATGAAGTATTTGATGAGAAAAGATACTTTAGATCAGAAGAAAAAGTTTCCGTATTAATTAAACAAATTAAAAATAAAACTTGGCGACTTGGCTTTACTATATGTGAGGATTTATGGGTCAACAAAGATATAGAAGGTAGAGGAATCCATAGAAAAAATCCCATTATTGATTTAAAGAAAAAAAAAGTTGATATTTTAGTAAATTTATCAGCCTCCCCATATACTCTGAAAAAGTTAGAGCTAAGATCCAAGGTTTCCAGTTTTGCTGCACAATATCTTCAAGTACCGCTTATTTATGTCAACCAGATTGGCGCAAATGATAATTTAATTTTTGATGGGAATAGTTTTATTCTTGATAAGAATGGATCTAAAATTAAGCAACTAAAATCTTTTTCAGAAGATCTCTACAGCTGGGAAATTGGGCAAACAAAAACTGAAAAAAATGAATTTGAAAACAACGAAATGTCATCAATTTTTGATGCATTAGTCCTAGGTGTTAAAGATTATGCAAAAAAATGTGGATTTAAAACAGCACTAATTGGATTGAGTGGTGGTATTGATTCAGCACTTGTCTCTGCAATTGCTACAGCGGCTATGGGAAGTGATAATGTTTTTTGCGTTTCAATGCCCTCTAAGTGGAGCTCATCTCATTCGAAGAGTGATGCAAAAGATTTAGCAAGAAGATTAAAGATAAGTTTCAAGAGCATTCCAATTGAAAACTTGATGACCTCTTTTGAAGAATCATTTATAAAAACCATATCTTTCGAGATGGCTGAAATAACAAATCAAAATATTCAGTCAAGGATAAGAGGCACACTTCTTATGGCTTTAGCAAATCAAGAAAAGCATTTGTTGCTTTCAACAGGCAATAAATCAGAACTGGCCGTAGGATATTGCACACTTTATGGTGATATGAATGGGGGATTATCTGTAATTGGGGATTTATATAAAACTAATGTTTTTAAATTATGCAATTGGCTTGATAGTGAAGATTCAATTAATCGTAGAAAGTTGTATATGTTAGATACTAATGTAGATATAATTGGAGAAAATATACGTACGAAAGCTCCAAGTGCTGAATTAGGTCCTGATCAATTAGATACTGATTCACTCCCACCTTATTCTATTTTAGATAATATCCTTAAAGGAATTATTGAAGAGAAAAAAGATTTACAACAACTAGAAGAAAATGGTTATAAAAAAGATTTAATTTTAAAAATTATCTCACTCATAAAAAAAGCGGAATTCAAAAGAAAGCAGGCTCCTCCAATACTAAAACTAAGCAGTCAATCATTAGGAAGTGACTGGAGAGTTCCCATAGCAATATCTTATTAATCACTATAAGAACACTGTTGGATTTTTTTTAAAGGCCGTTTAACTGAATCAAGGTTGATACCTTTTTTGATAGCAAGAATTATGCCTGCAGCTTCTAAATAATTATCAACTTCAAAAAGATTGGGATAATCATAAAACTCATTTGTCACTTTTAATGTATTTTGATTTTTTACAGAGATAATATTTAATCCTTTTTCAATCCCTGCTAGTACTGCTTCTCCACCTAATGCACTATTAGGAACAACAATAGATTCAATCTGATCAGGGTGTAGTGAGATTGATTCGTTTTTAGCCGGCAATTCAACAATGTCAGGTGCATTGCTTAACCCGATCAGTACTGATGGTAAAAAGGTGTATCCTATTTCTTCTGCAGCTGCACGAGGATCTAAATTTTCATTCAATTCAATTGGATTTAAAGCAGGTGCATGAGCACAAGGGATTTTAAAAAATTTGCTTATTAAATGACTTATAACTGCTTCGACTCCAGCAATAGGATCAACCCCTTTCCCCTCTCGATAGATATTAGTTTCTAAAGAATCTGGATCATCTGGAAATTTTGCCACAATTGCTATTGCTGTAACTCCTTTTTCTATTAAACATTTTCCAGCATCAATTAAAGTATCAGGATTTTCAATTATGCCACCACTGATTTTTGAAGAATCAGAATCAATAACGATGTTTAATGGCTTTTGGGTAATCACATAAGAATGAACATTTATCCCTAAAGTAGAAACACATGCATCAGCAACTTGTAAATGTCTTACTAATATTTCTTTTTCAATGGCTAAATCAAAAATTATCCCAATTTTCTGTTGCTTTACCCTTTTTAAAGCGATTTCTCCTTTAGCAAGACGGTCTAAACTATAACCCTCAACATAAAAAATATTTTTATCTTTTTCAGAAAGAGTACCGCCATTCATAACATTTGGATGAGTAATTAAACATCCACTTGCGGATGCTAATAATTTAGCGGAAGGAAGTGCATCCCCAGCAAAACCTCCTACTTCACAACCAATACCAGTTGGAACAATGAATATTGTTGGTGAATTTTCCATCTTTAAAAATATTTCAATTTATATTTTTTAATTAGCTATTACAGCTTTAATTTTAAGTTTTTTTGTTCCAAAAGAGTCAATAGAATTTTGAATATGAACAATTGACCATCGAATTAAATCTCCTTTTTTTTCTAAATTTGTAATAATGAATTTCCTTAAATTTTTTAATTTTATTGAAGATGGCCAATCTAAATAATAATCAACTGAACTTAATTTCATTTTTGATATTTACCAAATTGATCATTATATAAATTATCTTCGACTTCTTTACCAATAATAATATTCAAATCTGACTTGGGGTATGCTACACACAAGAGTGCAAAGCCCTTTTCCCGTAAATCATCATTCAATCCCATAGCATCTTCCTGATCTACTGATCCCTCCATTATCATAGATGCACAATCTGTACAAACTCCTGAACAACAACTACTTGGTAAATCTATTCCATTCATTTTTGCCGCTGAAATAATATCTTGATCCTCAGAACATAAAAAACTAAAAATCTTTTGCTCAAATTGAACTTTGATATTGTATTCAGGCATATCCTAAATCTTATTGCTAAACTGCAGAACCTCCTACAACTTCTAATATTTCTTGTGTAATAGCTGCTTGTCTGGCTTTGTTATAGGTTAGATTCAAAGTACTTGCTAATTCTTTAGCATTATCACTCGCATTATTCATAGCAGTCATCCTGCAAGCGAGTTCTGAAGCTGCCGACTCTTGAAGAGCTCTTAGTACCTGATTCTGTAAATATAATGGTAACAAGGAATCTAATAGTTGATCAGGACTTTGTTCAAAAACAATATCTGATGGCAACTTCTCTGAATCACTTTTTTCAATATTTGATTTTTCAACAAGTAACTTACTATCTTTTGTAGTCAACCTAAAAATTTCATCATTTTCCTCAGCGATTCCTTGAGGGTCAAGTGGTAATAGTGTTTGAACGACAGGTGCACAGCTAACTAAAGTGATGAATTTCGTGTAAATAATTTCCACCCTATCAGAATTTTCTGAGAGAAATTCGGCTAAAATCTCATTTGTAACTCCTTCAGAATCCTTCACAGTGGGTACCTGTTCTAGTTCTTTGAAAGTACTTTTAATTACATATCTATCCTTTCTATTTTGAAAATATCCAATAGCTTTCTTCCCTACCAAAATTAAATTTGGCTGATACCCTTGTTTGACTAATTCTGCGTATCTTATTTCTACCTTTTTTATAATATTTGTATTGTAACCACCGCATAAACCTCTATCCGCAGTTATACAAACCAAGGAGATACTCTTTACTTCTCTCTTGGATAATAGGGGAGAGTCTACAGCCTCAAATTGTACTCTAGATTGAATATTTTCTAAGACTCGTGCAAGTTTATCTGCAAAAGGTCTACTCTTAAGAACTTGATCTTGAGCTCTCCTAACTTTTGCAGCCGCAACAAGTCTCATGGCCTCCGTTATTTTTCTTGTATTTTTAACGGAAACGATTCGATCTCTAATCTCTTTAAGATTTGCCATGGTATCTCCTAAATAAATTTAAACTGTGGCAAGCATTGATGATTTAACTTCATTTATCACCTCTTTTAGCGTCGCTTCTAATCCATCATTTAATTTCTTTTCTTTAAGAATCTCTTCTATAAATTCCGCTTTATTTAACTTTAGGTATTCCCTAAGTTCAGTTGCAAATTTAGTAACATCTTCAACAGGAACCTCATCAATAAGACCTTTAACTCCTGCATAAACAACTGCAACTTGTTCTGCAAGGTTCAGCGGAGAGAATTGAGGTTGCTTTAATAACTCTCTTAGTCTTTTGCCTCGTTCAAGTTGTTGCTGAGTTGCTTCATCAAGATCAGATGCAAATTGAGAAAAAGCTGCTAGTTCATCAAACTGTGCGAGTTCTAATTTTAAAGTTCCTGCAATTTTTTTAATTGCTTTTGTCTGAGCAGCCCCTCCAACACGGCTAACAGAAATACCAACATTAATAGCTGGTCTTAATCCTGAGTTAAATAAATCTGCACTCAAGAATATTTGTCCATCTGTAATTGAAATAACATTAGTTGGGATGTAAGCTGAAACGTCCCCTGCCTGAGTTTCAATAATTGGAAGAGCTGTCATAGAGCCCCCTCCCATAGCATCAGAAAGTTTTGCTGCTCTTTCAAGCAATCTACTATGTAAGTAGAAAACATCTCCTGGATAAGCCTCTCTTCCTGGTGGTCTTTTTAAAAGAAGAGACATTTGTCTGTAAGCCTGAGCTTGTTTCGTTAGATCATCATAAATAACAAGTGTTGCTTTACCCTGATACATAAAATGTTCAGCAATTGCTGCACCGGTATAAGGTGCTAAGTATTGTAAAGCAGCTGGTTCTGAAGCTCCTGCACTAACTACGACTGTATAATCTAGGGCTCCTCTCTCTCTTAATACCTCTACGATGTTTGCTACTGATGCTGACTTCTGACCAATAGCTACGTAAACACAAACTACGTCTTGACCTTTTTGGTTAATTATCGTATCGATAGCAATTGCAGATTTTCCAGTTTGTCTATCACCAATAATTAATTCTCTTTGACCTCTTCCAACAGGAATCATTGCATCAATAGATGTGATACCAGTTTGCATTGGTTCATGGACTGATCTTCTCTTGATTATTCCAGGAGCCATTTCTTCAATCAATCTAGTATCACTTGTTGGAATTTCCCCTTTCCCATCTATTGGTTGTCCGAGAGGGTTAACAACTCTTCCCTGCATTGCTTCACCAACTGGAACAGATGCAATTTTACCCGTAGACTTAACGTTACTTCCTTCTTGGACACCAAGTGCCTCTCCCATTAAAACGGCCCCAACGTTATCATCTTCAAGATTTAAAGCTATACCCTCGGTACCATCTTCAAATTCCAATAACTCACCTGCCATGACCTGATCTAAGCCATAAATTCTTGCAATGCCATCACCGATTTGCAGAACAGTTCCGACATTGCTAACACTTACAGATTGGTCATAATCAGTTATTTGTTGTTTTAAGATTGAACTGATTTCATCAGGGCGTATAGATACCATGGATTTAAGAATTTAAGGTTGATTGAAAAGTTACTTGGAAAGGGATAAGCCAAGTTTTCTTATTTGTGAAGCAAGAGAAGCATCAATTACTTTTGATCCTACACTGGCGACGAAACCACCAATAAGAAATGGGTCGATTTTAGTTACAAGTTCTAATTTTTCAGTTCCAGCAATATTGATGATCTTTTTGGTAATTAAACCTTTCTGTTCATCAGTAAGCTCGACTGCAGAAGTAACAGTTGCCAAAGCAATATTACTATTTTCTCGGTAAATCTCTAAAAACCTATCAAGAATTGAAGTAAGGATTCCAATTCTTTGCCTATCGGCCAATAATTTTAAGAAATTCAATAAAGAAGAATTAACCTTTTTTGAAAAAATTTCATTAATGATTTTCTTCTTAGCATCTGTCTCTAAAATGGGAGAGGATAATGCCTTCTCCAGTTCAGGGGAATCATTTATTAATTCCAAGAGTTGTTTAACTTCAGAAACCATCTCTTCAGTTTGCGAATTTTCATTCACAACTTGAATTAATGCCTCTGCGTATGGTGTAGTAACTGAATTTAAAAGTGGCATTAGTTCACCTCAATATTGTTAATTGATTGAGTTACCAAATTTTCTTGTGTTGTTTTATCAAGTCGATTTGGGAGAGAATCTAAAGCTTTCTTAATTGCCAGTTCTACAGCTTCTTTTCGAAGTTGAGAAATTGCTCTGGATGTTTCAGAGCTTTCATCAGAGATTGCACTTCGTTTAATTCGTGCCATCTCCTCTATCGCTTTTTTCTCACTTTCCATTCTGATTGATTCAGATCTTTTAAGGGAATCTGCTTTTATTTGAGAAGCTTTTTCTTCTGCTAAAGATAAATCTTTCTTCGCCTTTTCTAAAGCTTGAGTTGCATTTAGGAGTCGATCTTCAGCATCTTTTAATTCAAGAAGGATACCTTCTCTCCTTTTTTGAAGCATTTTACCTAGGAAACCAGGCAAAAATTTATAAAGACCGAATACTACTACAGCCCAATTAAGGATATTGGTTTCAAATAAATTGAAGTTCAATCCAAAACCTTCTGTAGCTAAAAGAGTTAAATTCATTTTTCTAGAATCAATCTATTAACAATAAGTTCGCTTAGATCATCAGCTTGTTTTGAAAGTTGATCACGAGCAGCAGACGTCTGACTTTCAATTTCTAGTCTTGCTTTTTCTTTTGAAGCATTTGCTTCATTGTTGGCAAGTTCTAGTGCTTCTTTATAAAGCTTGTCAGACTCATTCTCGGCTTCGCTTACAATTCTTTGGGCTTCTGTGCGAGCACTTTGAAGCTGAGTTAATAAATCAGCTTCTAATTTTTTAACCTCAGAAAGTTTATTTTTGGCCTCAATAATATTATTACTTACAAACTTTTCTCTTTTTTCTACAACATTGCCAACAGGCTTAAAAAAGAGAGAATTTAATATGTAAGTAAGCGCAACTACTTGTATCGCCATAAGTGGCAAAGTGGCATTTATGTCAAATAATCCACCTTCTGTAGCACCAAAAAAATTAAAGGCCAACATATGATTCAGTTGAAGTTAAAAAATTAAATTTAAATATTGCTAATAAGGATTAGAAGCAATATTAACTTTTAGGAAAAAGGATTCGCAAAAAGTAGTACCAAAGCCACAACTAATCCGTAAATTGTTAATGACTCCATGAAAGCGAAAGATAAAAGAAGAGTTCCTCTGATTTTACCTTCAGCTTCTGGTTGACGGGCAATACCCTCAACAGCACCTTGAGCTGCGTTACCTTGTCCAAGACCTGGGCCAATAGCACCTAGACCAACTGCTAAACCAGCAGCTACAACTGATGCAGCGGAAGTAATCGAATCCATAATTTTGAAATAAAGAGCTTAATACTTGTGATAATCTTTGTTGTCATACACGCTTGGACATCCTTTCTTTTAAGAATGGGTCTGATGTATTCAGACCTACGCGATTAGATATTTTGCCAGATTACAGACTCTTTGTAAAAGCGTCTGAATGTATTAGAAGAGAGCTAATGATGTTCTTCAACAGCTTCCCCAATGTAATAGGCCGCCAAAGTTGCGAAAATCAATGCCTGAATTGCACTAGTAAACAATCCTAGGAACATAACAGGTATTGGGAGAATTAGCGGAACTAAAAAGACTAGAACACCGACAACAAGTTCATCAGCCAAAATATTTCCAAATAGCCTGAAAGAGAGAGATAAAGGTTTCGTAAAATCTTCTAGAATTTTGAAAGGGAGCATAATCGGAGTTGGGTGAACATAGTATTCGAAATATCTCCAACCTTTATTGCTTAAACCTGCGTAGAAATAAGAAAGTGAAACCAATAAAGCCAAGGCTATAGTTGTATTGATATCAGCAGTAGGTGCTCCTAATTCTCCACTTGGTAACTTAATCAATCTCCAAGGAATTAAAGCTCCTCCCCAATTACTAACAAAGACAAATAAAAATAAAGTACCTATAAATGGCATCCAATCTCTATAAACTTTTTCACCTATTTGCGTCCTAGCAAGATCTCTTATGTAATCCCAGAGAAACTCGAGCAAGTTTTGGATGCCTTTAGGATCATTTTCCATCTTTTTAGTTCCTAAAGAAATAAAAACTAATAACGCTCCTAATAAAATCCAAGATGTTAAAAATACCTGCCCATGTAGTCTGATATTTCCAATTTGCCAATAAAGATGTTGACCAACTTCTAATGCTGCAAAATTTGTTAGCAAGGAATTAAAAAACATTTGTTTTGAATAAAAAAATTTACTTAAGAACGTGAAAAATAAAGAATGAGTGAAGGCTTATAAATGAAAAAACCTATCATTGTAGGAAAAATATCCAAAGATCCTAGCTTGCTCGCAAAAATAAAGAGGCAAACTGGAACTAATAGTTGCAATTTTGATACACCTGATGATTCTTTACCAAGTTTCCCTATACTTTTAGCAAGCAAACGTAGGTAAAAAATACCGGCTATTGCACCTACAAAAATACTGAAACCAAAATTAAATCCTAGAAAAATTACAGTTATTGAGGCTAATAAAATAGAAACAATAAAAGTAATTCCAAAAATTGTTAATTGCAATTTTGTGTATTCATCATTTTGAGAAAGCAAATTATCTATTTGATTGGCAATGCCAGATTTACTTTCTTTGATGATCGAATTATTCAGGGATCGAGGAAATTGAACATTCTCATTAGAAGGATGCTCAAGTTTTTTTCTATTTGAGTCCACTGATGTGAACATAGTTTAGAACCCTCTCTGAATGGTTTGAAGTAAGTATATAAACTCAC
>CACIWI010000012.1 GCA_902590355.1 uncultured Prochlorococcus sp. | reverse complement strand
TCCCTCTTTTTTTAATTTTTTTATCCAATCAATATGCTTGTTAATTATTTTTTGTTTTAAATCATGATTAATTAAATATTCTTTTTTTATGATTTCAGTTTTTATAAAGAAAGGCATTTACATTTTCTTTATGCCAAGCATTTCTTCTTCGCTTGGGGGAACTATTAATTTGAAAGTACTTTTGTAATAAGACCAATTTTCAATTATTTTGGCAGCCTTTAAGCTATTTGTTTTTGCTCGATATTCTCTAATAATTTCCAATAAGATATCTTCCTGCTTTGATGAAGTTATTTTATGAATGCTAACTATTTCCTTGTTAACTTTATTACTTAAATCATTCTTCTCATCGATTATAAAAGCTATTCCACCAGTCATGCCCGCACCAATATTCCTTCCTGTGGAACCTAGAATAACTACTTTCCCACCAGTCATGTATTCACAACAATGATCACCTGCTCCTTCTGTGACCGCTGTAGCACCACTATTTCTTACTGCAAATCTTTCTCCCGATTTTCCTAATGCAAATAATTTCCCACCTGTTGCTCCATAAAGACAGGTGTTTCCTAAAATTACTTGTTCGGAGGAAGTTTTTTCTATTTTTGGTGGAATTATTGTGAGTATTCCTCCATTCATTCCTTTACAAACATAATCATTAGCTTCTCCGATTAATTGAACATTCATTCCCTTCAATAAAAAGGCACCAAAGCTTTGTCCTGCATATCCTTTGAAATTTAAGTTGAGTACGCCGTTGAAGCCAGTGTTGCCGTGAAGTTCTGCGATTTCGCCTGATATTTTTGCACAAACACTTCTATCTGTATTTTTTATCCTAATTTCTTTGGTTAATATTTCGTGATTTTTAATTGAATCTATAAATTCAGTATCAGACAAAAACTCGTCTTCTAATACAGAACCATTACTATGGGCAGTTTTTGAATGTTTTAACCATGATCTATCATGGGTTGAGTGTTTGTTTACTAAAGAAGAAAGATCAATATTAGAGGTTTTTGGAAGATCAATATTTCTTGCAGAAAGAAATTCCTGATTACCAATCAGTTCTTCCATATTAGAAACACCGATACTACTCATTATCTGTCTTACTTCTTCAGCAATATACAAGAAAAAATTGACAACATTTTCTGGAATACCTTTAAATCTTTTTCTTAATTCTTCCTTTTGAGTGGCAACTCCAACAGGACACTTGTTTGTATGACAAACCCGAGCCATTATGCATCCTTCAGCAATCATCGCTACAGAACCAAAACCATATTCTTCAGCACCTAGTAAAGCTGCAATAACTACGTCCCAGCCTGTTTTAAGACCTCCATCAGTTCTCAAAATTACTCTTTCGCGTAAGTTATTCTCTAAGAGAGATTTATGAACCTCAGCAACACCTAGTTCCCATGGTAAACCTGCATGTTTAATAGAACTCAGCGGTGAAGCACCTGTACCTCCATCATGGCCCGATATTTGAATTACATCTGCATTAGCTTTGCTTACTCCAGCAGCAATGGTGCCTATACCAATTTCAGAAACAAGTTTGACGCTTACTTTCGCTTTTGGATGCACTTGGTGTAAGTCGTGGATAAGTTGAGCTAAATCTTCAATTGAATAAATATCATGATGCGGAGGAGGAGATATTAAAGCTACTCCAGGTTTACTATTTCTTAGTTTTGCGATGTAAGAATCAACTTTTGGACCAGGCAATTGCCCCCCCTCTCCGGGTTTTGCACCTTGAGCCATTTTAATTTCGAGTTGTTTACCACTTCTTAGATATTCAGGTGTAACTCCAAATCTTCCTGATGCTATTTGTTTAATAGCTGAGCATGCGGTGTCTCCATTCTCTAAGCCTTTAATAAATGGCAACGTCGCTGACTGAGTATTTTCATCGATATCATTTAAAACATTAAAACGCGCTGGATCTTCTCCCCCTTCTCCACTATTACTTTTTCCTCCAATTCTATTCATTGCAACTGCTAAAACTTCATGCGCTTCTCTGGATAAAGCACCTAAACTCATTCCTCCAGTACAGAACCTTTTGCAAATTGATTCAACACTTTCAACTTCCTCTAATGGAATACTTTTTCTTTTTGAATTAATTGTTAGTAAATCTCTAAGAGATGTTGTAGGTCTATTACTAATAAGTTTTTTATAAGTTTCAAAATGATCGTATCCTGGCCCTTGTTTTACCGCTGAATGTAAAACTTTGGACATCTCTGGGTTATTGGAATGATATTCTCCATTATTTCTAAATTGTACAAATCCTAAAAATTCTAATTTCTTTAAATCGATCTCTGGATAAGCTTTTGAATGTATTGAAAGTGTTTCATTAGTTAATTCTTTTAATGTTATGCCAGCGATACGACTTGTTGTACCATCAAAAGCAATTTTTATTAAGTCAGATCCAAGTCCTACAGCTTCAAAAATTTGTGCACCATGGTAACTAGATAAAAGAGAAATTCCTATTTTTGAGAGAATTTTTCTTAGCCCGTCTTCTAGAGCTTTTTTAATATTTTCTTGAACATCGACTATTGATAATGGGTTTATTTTTTTGCTATCAATGAGTTTTTGTGTTTTTGGATGTTTTAACCAGTGTCTACCTGCTTCGAAGGTCAACCAAGGGCAAACTGCACTTGCTCCATATCCAATTAAACAAGCAAAGTGATGGGTGCTCCAACATTGACCGGTCTCAATTATTAGAGAAGCTTTTAGCCTGATTTCTTTTTTAAGAAGATAATGATGAATTGCTCCAACAGCAAGTAAAGGAGGTATAAAAGTTTTTTTAGGATTAATTCCCTTATCAGAAATGATAATTAAAGAGCAACCTTCTTTTATAGACAGCTCACTCTGTTTACAGATTGCTTTTAATTGATTCTCTAAGCCTTGAATACCTTCCTCTAAATCAAACAAACTTGAAATTGTCTGAGATTTAATTTTGGATTTTTTGATGGAAATGAGTTCTTCCTCATTAAGAATTGGACTTTGTAAATGAACAAAAGGTTTAGCATCTTTAATTTCAAATGGTGTACATCTTTCTCCTAGATGCATCTCTAAACTCATTACAAGTTTTTCTCTCAGAGGGTCAATAGGAGGATTAGTAACTTGCGCAAATCTTTGCTTAAAGTAGTCGTATAAAATATGTGGCTTAGATGAAAGAACTGCTAATGGGATGTCGTCGCCCATGCAATAAGTAGGCTCTTTAGCTAATAAAGCCATTGAATCTAAGATAAGGTCATTATCTTCCGCTGAAAAACCGTAAGCAGTTTGTTGTTGCAACAACTCAAGGTCTTTTAGTTTGCAGTCTTTAACCCATCCATTATTTTCAATTTTTATAATTCTATTATTGAGAAGATTTTTATAATCATGCCTTTGAGCGGCTTCAGATTTTACTTCCCAATTTCTTAGGATTCTATTCTGATGAAAATCAACTGCCAACATTTGTCCTGGTCCTAATCGGCCTTTTTCAATTACTATGTCTTCTTCAAGATCTACTACTCCTGTTTCAGAACCCATTATTACAAAACCATCATTTGTGATTGAATATCTTGCTGGTCTTAGGCCATTTCTATCAAGCGTTGCTCCGACAAAATTTCCATCAGCAAATACAAGGAGTGCTGGGCCATCCCAAGCTTCTTGTAGGCTTGCAGAATATTCATAAAAAGCTTTAATGTTTTCTCTCTGCTCAAGTTCTGGTTGATCTCTAAATGCTTCAGGAACAAGTTTTAATAATGAGTCAGTAATGGGCTGACCTGAGCGAATGTTGATTTCAAGAGTTGCATCTAGATTTGATGAATCACTTTTGTTTACATCTACAATTGGCTTGATTTCATTAGATAACTCACCCCAAAAATCATCTATATGTGTTTCTGCGGCTTTAGCCCAGTTGATATTACCTAAGAGAGTATTTATTTCGCCATTATGACCCAAAAATCTCATGGGTTGAGCCAGCGGCCATTTTGGAAGTGTATTAGTACTAAATCTACGATGATAAACAGAAAATGAAACTTTAAAAAGCTCTTCTTTCAGATCTTGATAAAACTCGGATAATATTTCAGAGCGAACCATACCTTTATAAACAACTGTTTGAGAACTTAGTGAGGCAAAATAAAATTCACAATCCCCAACATCGTTTTTGAAAGTTTCTCTTATTTTTTTTTCAATTCTTTTCCTTAATTGAAATAAAAGCCTTTCAACATCTTGATGATCTTTTTTATCAATATATAAAATCCACTGACAGATGAATGGTGCATTTGCTTTAGCTAAAGGACCTAAGATTTCATTATTAACAGGAACTTTTCTCCAAGATGTTTTGTTGACTTTTAATTTTTCTGCTTCTTGATCACATATTGATTTACATACTTCAATTTTTTCTTTTTTATTAGGCATAAAAACCATGCCTAAACCTCTGTTAAATTCTTGATTATTTTTTAGATTAATTTCCTCTTCAAGATATCCCCATGGAATTGAACATAAAATGCCCGCTCCATCTCCTGAATCACTATCTCCTCCACAACCTCCTCTGTGTTCCATGCAGTTAAGGCCTTTAAGGGACTGTTTTAGGATCCAATTGCTTTCTACACCTTTAATATTTGCTATGAAACCAACTCCGCACGCATCTTTCTCCCCAATTATTCCATCTGGGGAATAACTATCTTGATATGGGCCAACGATTCTTTTGATACTCTCTCCCATAGATTATTTAATTCTATTTAGTTATTTATGTATTTCTATTATAAAAATAAATATGAAAATAAATCTAAAGATAATGAATATTTACCAAAGAATTTTAATTTGACAAATTTTAAAAAAAAATATAATTAAAAACTTTTAGTTGGTGCTCGTAAGAGGTTATGATAGGTAAATGTTTATTTTTATCTAAGCTTAATAGATGCCCACCATTTCGCAATTAGTAGGTTCAGAAAGAAAACGTCTGACAAAAAAAACAAAATCTCCTGCACTAAAGGCTTGCCCTGAGAGAAGAGGTGTATGTACAAGAGTCTATACGTCAACTCCAAAGAAGCCTAATTCAGCTTTGAGAAAAGTTGCTAGGGTTAGATTAACTTCTGGTTTCGAAGTAACGGCTTATATTCCTGGGATTGGACATAATTTGCAAGAACATTCTGTAGTACTACTTAGGGGTGGAAGAGTCAAGGATTTACCTGGAGTCAGATATCATATAATAAGAGGAACTTTAGATACGGCTGGAGTCAAAGATAGACGTCAATCCAGATCTAAGTATGGAGCAAAAGCTCCAAAAGATTAATTTGTAAACATCATTTTTTTAAAACATGTCACGTCGTAATGCAGCAGTAAAAAGACCAATTCTTCCTGATCCTCAATTTAATAGTCGTCTTGCTTCAATGATGATTTCTCGATTGATGAAACATGGTAAAAAATCTACAGCTCAGAGAATATTGTCTGATGCATTTTCTTTAATAAGCGAGAGAACAGGTGGGAATGCAGTGGAATTATTTGAAACAGCTGTAAAAAATGCTACTCCTCTTGTCGAGGTACGAGCTAGAAGAGTTGGTGGTGCAACATACCAAGTACCTATGGAAGTTCGCCAAGAGAGGGGTACGGCTATGGCATTAAGATGGCTTGTTACATTCTCACGTGCAAGAAATGGAAAAAGCATGTCCCAAAAACTTGCTGGCGAGTTGATGGATGCAGCAAATGAAGCAGGCAGTGCCGTTAAAAAAAGAGAAGATACTCATAAAATGGCAGAAGCTAATAAAGCTTTTGCACATTACAGATATTAATTTCATCAAAAGGTACTTAAGTAGTTTATTATTATTAAAGTTTGCTTTTAGGGTGAACTATACTTATCAAAAATTATTTTATTTGGAGCTTTAAAATTGGCACGCGACTTCCCCCTAGAACGAGTAAGGAATATAGGTATAGCCGCTCATATTGATGCAGGTAAGACAACAACTACCGAAAGGATTTTGTTTTATTCAGGTGTAGTTCATAAGATAGGAGAGGTTCATGATGGTGCTGCTGTAACAGATTGGATGGCTCAAGAAAGAGAAAGAGGAATTACTATTACTGCTGCTGCCATATCAACTAGTTGGCAAGATCATAGGATTAATATTATCGATACTCCTGGACACGTTGACTTTACTATTGAAGTTGAAAGATCAATGCGTGTCTTAGATGGGGTCATAGCCGTTTTTTGCGCAGTTGGCGGAGTTCAGCCTCAATCCGAAACGGTTTGGCGTCAAGCAGATAGATACTCTGTTCCAAGAATGGTTTTTGTCAATAAAATGGACCGAACTGGTGCAGATTTTTTAAAGGTTAATAAGCAAATTAAAGATCGACTAAAGGCAAATGCACTTCCAATTCAATTACCTATTGGTGCTGAAGGTGATCTCACAGGCATTATTGATTTAGTAGCCAATAAAGCTTATCTTTACAAAAACGATTTAGGTACTGATATTGAAGAAGCACCAATTCCATCTGATATGGAGGAGGAAGCTGCTGACTGGAGAAATAAGTTAATGGAAAGTGTTGCTGAAAACGATGAAGAGTTAATTGAAATATTTCTCGACACAGGAGAATTGTCTGAAGATCAACTTAAAAAAGGTATCAGGGAAGGAGTTTTAAAACATGGATTGGTTCCAGTATTATGCGGTTCTGCTTTTAAGAATAAAGGTGTCCAACTTGTATTAGATGCTGTAGTTGATTACTTGCCAGCTCCAGTTGATGTGAAACCTATACAAGGTATTTTGCCAAGTGGCAAAGAAGATGTTAGGCCTTCAGATGATAATGCTCCTTTCAGTGCATTAGCTTTCAAGGTGATGTCAGACCCATATGGAAAATTAACTTTTGTAAGAATGTATTCAGGTGTTCTTTCAAAAGGAAGTTATGTAATGAATTCTACTAAGGATGCTAAAGAGAGAATTTCTAGATTAGTCATTCTTAAAGCTGATGAAAGAGAGGAGGTTGATGAATTGAGGGCTGGGGATTTAGGAGCTGTGTTAGGTCTCAAGAACACAACTACTGGCGACACTTTATGTAACACAGATGATCCAATAGTTTTGGAGACATTGTTTATCCCTGAACCAGTTATTTCCGTGGCTGTTGAGCCAAAGACTAAAGGCGATATGGAAAAATTATCAAAAGCTTTAACTGCTTTGTCCGAAGAGGATCCAACCTTTAGGGTAAGTACAGATCCTGAGACAAATCAGACTGTTATTGCAGGTATGGGTGAGTTACACCTAGAGATCCTTGTTGACAGAATGTTAAGGGAATTTAAAGTTGAAGCAAATATAGGAGCTCCTCAGGTTTCATATAGAGAGACAATTAGGTCTAGTTCTAAAGGTGAAGGTAAATATGCAAGACAGACTGGAGGAAAAGGTCAATATGGTCATGTAATTATTGAAATGGAACCTGCTGAAGTGGGTAAAGGTTTTGAATTTGTGAACAAAATTGTTGGCGGAGCTGTACCAAAAGAGTATATTGGTCCTGCATCTAATGGAATGAAAGAAACTTGTGAATCAGGTGTTCTTGCCGGTTATCCACTCATTGATGTAAAAGTAACACTAGTCGATGGTTCATTCCACGATGTAGACTCATCTGAAATGGCCTTCAAAATTGCAGGTTCCATGGCTTTTAAAGATGGGGTTAAAAAATGCAATCCTGTCCTCTTAGAGCCTATGATGAAAGTTGAGGTCGAAAGTCCGGAAGACTTTCTTGGATCTGTAATTGGTGACCTCTCTTCTAGAAGAGGTCAAGTAGAAGGACAATCTGTTGATGATGGATTGTCTAAGGTACAGGCCAAAGTGCCCTTAGCCGAAATGTTCGGTTATGCCACTCAACTCCGATCAATGACTCAAGGTCGGGGTATATTTTCAATGGAGTTCGCAAATTATGAGGAAGTTCCTCGTAATGTTGCTGAAGCTATCATTTCCAAGAATCAGGGCAACTCCTGATCTCTAAACTAAAACACTCTTAAACCCTCGATTCTTTAATTCAAAATGGCTCGCGAGAAGTTCGAAAGAAACAAACCACATGTCAACATAGGTACTATTGGCCATGTTGATCATGGAAAAACAACACTAACTGCTGCTATTACTAATGTATTAGCCAAAAAAGGTCAAGCTCAAGCTCAAGACTATGGAGACATTGATGGTGCTCCTGAAGAAAGAGAGCGTGGCATTACTATTAATACAGCTCACGTTGAATATGAAACTGAAGGTAGACATTATGCCCATGTCGATTGTCCAGGACATGCTGATTATGTCAAAAACATGATCACAGGGGCCGCTCAGATGGACGGAGCTATTCTAGTCTGCGCAGCTACAGATGGTCCTATGGCTCAAACAAAAGAGCATATTCTTTTAGCTAAACAGGTTGGAGTTCCTGCCCTAGTAGTTGCTCTCAATAAGTGCGATATGGTCGATGATGAAGAAATTATTGAACTCGTTGAAATGGAAATCAGAGAACTTTTAGATAGTTATGACTTCCCGGGAGATGACATTCCTATTGTTCAAGTTTCTGGTTTAAAAGCTCTCGAAGGTGATTCTACTTGGGAATCAAAGATCGAAGAATTAATGAAAGCAGTTGACGATAACATTCCTGAACCAGAAAGAGAAGTTGATAAACCATTCTTGATGGCAGTTGAAGACGTTTTCTCAATTACAGGTAGAGGAACTGTTGCTACTGGAAGAATTGAGAGAGGTAAAGTTAAGGTTGGAGAAGAAGTTGAAATAGTTGGAATAAGAGATACAAGACTTACAACTGTTACTGGAGTCGAAATGTTCCGAAAACTTCTTGATGAAGGTATGGCTGGCGACAATGTTGGTTTACTTTTACGTGGTGTCCAGAAAGAAGATATCGAGAGAGGAATGGTACTTGTCAAGAAAGGATCTATTACCCCTCATACTCAGTTTGAAGGAGAAGTTTATGTTCTCAAAAAGGAAGAGGGCGGAAGACATACTCCTTTCTTTGCAGGATATAGACCTCAGTTCTACATCAGAACAACTGATGTAACAGGTCAAATAACCGCATTTACCTCTGATGATGGCTCTAATGTTGAAATGGTTATGCCAGGAGACAGAATTAAGATGACTGGAGAATTAATTTGTCCGGTAGCTATTGAACAAGGTATGCGATTCGCAATCCGTGAAGGTGGACGTACTATTGGTGCTGGAGTTGTTTCTAAAATACTCAAATAATATATTTGAGTTTTAAAAAATTAACCTCAATCATCTAATATAAGTATTTGGATAAGGGGTCATTTTAATTAATGACCCTTCACTAAAAGTTATTTGAAACTATGACTGCATCAATTGCACAACAAAAAATAAGAATAAGATTGAAAGCATTTGATAGAAGAATGCTTGATTTATCTTGCGACAAAATAATCCAAACTGCTGATACTACTTCTGCTTCAGCAATAGGTCCAATTCCTTTGCCTACAAAAAGGAAGATTTATTGTGTCCTTAGATCACCACATGTTGATAAAGATTCTAGAGAGCATTTTGAAACAAGAACACATCGAAGAATCATAGATATCTATAGTCCTTCTGCAAAAACTATTGATGCTTTAATGAAATTAGATCTTCCTAGTGGGGTAGATATAGAAGTTAAACTTTAATATATCCCGAAATCCCCCTAAATTGATTAATATAAAAAAAAGAAATGAGGTTTAAATGGGAGAACTCTCAGTAAGGGAATTACCATTATTTCCTTTATCAGATGTAGTCCTTTTTCCTCAAGAAATATTGCCTTTACATATTTTTGAATCGAGATATAGGATTATGCTCCAATCTGTACTTGAGGGTGATTCTATGTTTGGAGTTATTAAGTGGGATTCACATACTAAAACTATGGCTAATGTTGGATGTTGCGCACAAGTTATCAAACATCAAACTGCAGAAGATGGGAGAAGTAATATTATCACTCTCGGTCAACAAAGATTCCAAGTCTTAGAAATTATGCGTTCGACGCCATTTTGTTCCGCGATGGTTAGTTGGATTAGTGATGATAATATTGATGAATTTCAAAAATTAGATTCTCTAAAAGATTCAGTAAAAGAAGCTCTTAGTGACGTTATTAATTTAACAAGTAAATTGACTAATACTAAGAAAAATCTACCTGATAAATTACCTGACAACCCAATTGATTTATCATTTTGGATAGGTGCCCATTTGGGTGGTCCTGTTGCGGATGAACAGCAAAGACTACTTGAGGAAAGAAATACATTTACCCGTTTGCAAAGAGAATATGAAATGCTTGATCATACAAGAAAACAACTCGCGGCAAGAACTGCATTGAAAGAAAGTTTTCCTGATATAAAAGAAAATTAAATGTTTGAATTATTCTTTCCTTTTTTTTTACTAGTTTTATTCTTTATCTTCCTATGTATATTCTGGAGAATTAATGCTAGGAAATATATTTCTTCCGATACAGTAGCTTCAGCATATGATGCTTGGACCCAAGATAAATTACTTGAGAGATTGTGGGGAGAACATATACATTTGGGTTTTTATCCCTCAGGGAAAAAAAATATTGATTTTAGGAAGGCTAAAGTTCAGTTTGTTCATGAACTAGTTAGGTGGAGTGGTTTAGACAAATTGCCAAAGGGATCAAGAATACTCGATGTAGGTTGTGGAATAGGTGGAAGTTCTAGGATTCTTGCAGAGCATTATGGGTTTAATGTTACTGGAATTACAATTAGTCCGGCTCAAGTTAAAAGAGCAAGAGAACTTACTCCTAATTGGCTAAATTGCAACTTCCAAGTTATGGATGCTTTGGATTTGAAATTCGAAGACGGATCATTTGATGCGGTCTGGAGTGTTGAGGCTGGTGCACACATGAATGATAAAACTAGATACGCAGATGAAATGCTGAGAACTCTAAGACCTGGAGGGTATTTGGCATTGGCTGATTGGAATTCAAGAGACCTCGAGCTATATCCCCCATCATTTTTTGAGAATTTAGTTCTTAAACAATTACTTGAACAATGGGTGCATCCTCAATTTATTAGCATTAACGAATTCAGGAATATTCTTAGATCTAACAAAAATAGTTCAGGAAGAGTTATTTCTGAAAATTGGAATTCCTATACAAATCCTTCATGGTACGCCTCCATTTTTGAAGGCATTCGAAGGCCCTTAACAATTTTGTCTCTTGGCCCACTTGCGCTAGTTAAGTCGATTAGAGAGATACCAACAATACTTCTAATGAATTGGGCATTTAGAAAAGGTTTAATGGAATTTGGAGTTTATAAATGTAGAGGATAAATTAATCTAATTCAACATTTTCAGAAAAATAATTTCCAAAATCTACAAAATTCTTGCAAAGAGGCTTTAGCTTATTTTTTAATGCAGGAATATTTTTAATGTTATTTTGATTATCTATTTCTAAATCAATAAAAATTATATATTCGCCTAATTCTCTTTTTGATGGTCTAGATTCAATTTTACTCATATTAAATCCAAAATCTGCAATATTATTGATAGCTTTTAGCAATGCACCGGGTTTATTTGATATTAATGAGAAAGCAAAACTGGCAATATTAGCTAGATTTGAATTTGATTCCTTGCTCAATAGGACGAATCTAGTGCAATTACCTGGAACATCATTAATAGGAAAGGCTAATTCTTTAAGTCCTTCGATTTTAATTAATGATTTTGAACCGATAGCAGCTCTGAATTTACTCCCCTTAACCATATTGACAGCTTCTGAAGTTGAATTTGTAGGGAGAGGAACTGCATTAGGGAGATTTTCAGATAACCATTCTGAACATTGAGCTAACGCTTGAGGATGAGATAATACTTCTGAAATATTTGAAAGTTCGCCATTACTAATTAATGCATGTTTTATAGGTAAAACAATTGCTCTATTTATAAAGATTTCGGGAAATTTCCAAAGAGCGTCTAAAGTGGCAGTAACTCCCCCTTCTACGGAATTTTCTATCGGAACTACAGCTGCATCACAATTGTTGTAAGCTATTGATTTAATGACCGAATGTAACCCATTACATGGTACAAATATAGGTGTCTGAAAATTGGCAAGCTTAGATAATATATGAGCTGCTTTTTCTGCGTATGTTCCTTTAGGACCTAAATATGCAACTTGTTTGCTCATGATTATTCGTAAAAAAAAAAAAGAGATCAAATAAGCATTGGAGGAATATAGAAAATGCTTTTGTCTTTTGATGCTAAACAGAAACTAAAGCTTTCTGTAACACGTAATAAAGAATATCTTTCTGAATATCTTTTGGAAGAAGAAAGAGTTGTTGGAGCAATGCTTGACTCCAAAAAATTAGTACCAGAAGGTGTTGGTAGATATAAGTATACAGTAACAAGTTTTAAGGTTTTTCAATTAGATATTAACCCAGTTGTCTCAATTGGGGTAGAAAATAAAGATGGAATTTTAAAAATGAGTGCCCTCGAAAGTACATTGGATGGTTTGGGGATGATAGATGATTTTAATCTTATTTTGAAAGCAAATTTGGAAGCAACTGATATTGGGTTAGAAGGAGAGGCTCTTCTTGGGGTCTCTGTAAGCCAACCTCCTTTACTGAAGCTGGTACCAAAGAAAATTTTAGAATCTACTGGTCATTCAGTATTAAATGGGATTCTGTTAGGTATAAAATCAAGGGTTCAACAACAACTCGTAAAAGATTTTTTAAATTGGTGTGAATTAAAAAAGATTTGATTTTTTTAAAAAACTTTTCCTATGAAGTTTAGTTATTCCATATTTTTTGATTAATGAAATATGTTCTCTGGTACCATAACCTTTATTTTTAAATAAAAAGTATCCTGAGTATTTTTTTTCTAGCCTCTCCATTAGATTATCGCGAGACACTTTGGCAACTATGCTTGCTGAAGCAATCGAAATAAATTTTGAGTCTCCAGATACTATGTTTTTCTGAATTCCATTCCATGGCCTTAATAATAAGGGGCCATCAATTATTAATTCAGATGGCTTATCTTTTAATTTTTTTAAAGCTCTTATCATTGAAAGTTCTGTTGCGACTCTGATACCTAACTTATCTATTTCGCGAGACGAAGATTGCCCAATTCCATAATCTGAAGAGAGTAATAAAATTTTTGGTAAAAGTAATTTTCTTTTTTTGGAAGTTAGTTTTTTACTATCTGTTACTCCAAATTGTTTTAGGATAAATTTATTTTTTTCAGTTAATACTACAACTGCTGAAAAAACTGGACCAAAAACTGCTCCTCTTCCAACTTCATCTATACCAACTTCGGATAATTTATTCAATACTTGCTGAAGATCTTCTTCTTTTTTTTCTTGCATTGTTTAGCTCATCTGTAAGTTCAATTTCATCTTTTTTATCATTAAATACAACTTCATTATTTGCATTAGTTTTATTTATTGGTTTTTCTTTAGAATTTGTATTTGCTTCAATCTTGATTTGATTCTTTTCTTCTCCCGATTTTGAGATTTTTTTAATTTGTTTTGCTTTTGATTTTTTATTATCTAATGGTTTCTCCGATTGATTATTACTTTCTTTTAAACGCGCAAAATTATTACTGGTTAGATATTCTTTACCTAGCTTTATAAGTGGATTAATACCTAATTGACTGAAAACAAGTTTTTCTTCGTTAGTAAGATCAACTATTATTATATTTTTTTCCTTTGAATTTGATAGGTTCAAATTTTCAGCATCATTTTCCTTTTTTTTAAAAGAATTCTCCTTACTTTGCTCTGTGGAGTTAAGTAAGTCCTTGTTAATTATTTTTTCCTCATCATCAGTTGATTGAGAAGTATCTATGTCTAAAGATTTTATATTCTTTGATAGATTTGATTTATTTTCAACATTTATAATTTCTAAGTTAGAAAGTTCATGATTTAGTATATTTTCTAAATGTCCTGTACCATCGCACGTAGAACATTTTTTACCAAATAATTCATATATATTTTGACCTTGCCTTTTTCTGGTTAACTCCACTAAACCTAATTCAGTAAGCTGAGCTATTTGAGGCCTAGCAGAATCATCTTTTATCGCTGAGGTAAAATGCTCAAGTAACTGAAATTGATCTCTTCTAGATTCCATATCAATAAAATCTACTACGATAACTCCACCAATATTTCTTAATTTCATTTGTCTTGAGATTTCAACGGCTGCTTCGCAATTCGTCCACAAAACTGTTTGTCTTGAGTTGGCTGATCTTGTAAATGATCCAGAGTTTACATCAATTACTGTTAAAGCCTCAGTAGGTTCAATAATTATATAACCCCCCGAAGGTAGTTCTACTCTTGGCTGAAGGGCTTTTTGAATTGTTTTCTTAATTTCGTATTTCTCAAAAATATGTTGATTTAAACTGTTATCATGAAATTCAATATCTATATTAGATTCATAGTTTATTAAAAAATCTTTTGCCCTTGAAACTGATAATTTACTGTCGATGATTATGTTTTTAGTTGATTCTTTAACATGATCTCTTAAGATCTTAAGAGAGAAATCATCATCTCTTTTTACTAAATTTGGAGGATTAGAAGCCTCAGAAACTTTTAGTATATTTTCCCATTGTTGAATTAAATGTTCTAAATCTTCAATTAGAAGTTCTTCTTTTATCTTTTCAGCCTCTGTTCTAAATAATAAGCCTGAGCTAGGTGGTTTTATCAAAACCCCAAGAGCTTTCAAACGGCTTCGTTCTGTTTCTGTATTTATTTTTCTTGAAATATTTACTCCTTGGCCATATGGCTGTAATATCAAGTATTTTCCCGGGATTGAAATACTTCCTGTTAATCTAGGTCCCTTAGATCCTGTAGGTTCCTTTATTACCTGTACTAGAACTTTTTGTCTAGGTTCTAATAATTCAGTTATTCCAAATGTCCCTTTTTTGAGTCTTAGTGGACCTAAATCTGAAACATGGATAAATCCATTTTTATCGCTTTCACCAATATTTATGAAAGCGGCATCAATACCAGGAAGAACATTTTCAACTGTTCCTAAAAAAATATCGCCAATTTGATATTGACCTTGTGCGACGATTAATTCATCAACTCGATCATCTGTGAGTAGGGCTGCTATTCGAGCCTGCTCAGCGATGATAATTTGCTGAGACATATAATTGATTCTGAATGATTTGAATTTTGAAAATCGTCTAAATTAATGAATTAGATTTTATCTTTTAATAAAGCAATTTTTTTTAGCTATAAATATTTACTTTTTAAAAATTAATAGTGATTGAATTTTACTATTTATAAAGCTTTAAACGATTTTCAAACTAGTTGAAATTGATTTCATAGTTATGATTATCTCTTAAATTAACCATAACTAGAATAATTTTAACATCTAATCACCACATAAGCACGCTAATAGATTATTCTAATATTGGTGAAATTTTTTATCTAAAGTGGTTCAAGTAAACGAAAATTATTTAAAACTCAAAGCAGGCTATTTATTCCCAGAAATTGCTAAAAGGGTAAAAATATATTCTCAATCAAATAAGAGTGCTGAAATTATTAAGCTTGGCATAGGAGATGTTACAGAACCATTACCTAAAGCATGCATAGAGGCTATGGGTAAAGCTTTAGGTGAAATGGGAACTACAAATGGTTTCAGAGGTTATGGACCAGAACAAGGTTATTCTTGGCTGAGAGAAAAAATATCTGAGCATGATTTTATTTCGAGAGGCTGTCAAATTTCACCTGAAGAAATCTTTGTTTCTGATGGTTCAAAATGCGATAGTAGCAATATTTTAGATATTCTTGGCAAAGATAATTCAATTGCTGTAACAGATCCTGTTTACCCAGTTTATGTAGATAGTAACGTTATGACGGGCAGAACTGGTGATTCTCTTGAAAATGGCACTTATCAAGGATTGACATATCTTGCAATAAACGAGGGGAATAACTTTCTGCCAGAACTACCTGAAAAAAAGGTTGATATTTTATATCTTTGTTTTCCTAATAATCCAACTGGAGCAACGATCAATAAAGCAGACTTGAAAAAGTGGGTTGACTATGCTCTTCAAAACAAATCCCTAATACTTTTTGATGCAGCTTATGAAGCATTTATTCAAGATAATGATATTCCACATTCAATATATGAGATTGAGGGAGCAAAGGATTGTGCTATTGAATTTAGATCTTTTTCAAAGAATGCAGGATTCACTGGAGTTAGATGTGCTTTTACAGTAATACCTAAAAATCTCAAAGGTTTCAGCTCAACAAATGAGGAAATAGAGTTGTGGCCTCTTTGGAATAGGCGACAATCTACAAAGTTCAATGGAGTTAGTTATGTGGTTCAGAAAGGAGCGGAGGCTGTTTATTCTCTTGAAGGGAAGAAACAGGTGAGAGGTTTGATTGATTTTTATATGGAAAATGCAAAAATCATGAAAAATAAACTTCAGAATTCAGGATATAAAGTTTATGGTGGGGACAATGCTCCTTATATCTGGATTAAAGTTCCAGATCAAATGACATCTTGGGACTTTTTTGATTTCCTTCTCCAAAAAGTTAGTGTAGTTGGAACGCCTGGGAGCGGATTTGGATTGGCAGGAGAGGGTTATTTTCGCTTATCAGCATTTAACTCACGTTCAAATGTCCTTGATGCAATGGAAAGAATAATTAATATATAATTATTAGTACAATTAAAACTTTAATAAATTTAATGCTATCTATAAAGTTAGAACAAAGTGTAAATAATAATTCAGCAGTTATCGAAAAGAAACCTGCTGAATTAAAAAATAAATCTCCAAAATATAAGGTTTTACTTCATAATGACCCAGTTAATTCTATGGAGTATGTCACTATTTCACTGAGAGAAGTTGTGCCGCAATTAAGCGAACAAGATGCTATTGCCATAATGCTTGAAGCACACAATACGGGTGTGGGTTTAGTAATTGTTTGTGATTTAGAGCCAGCAGAATTTTACTCAGAATCATTAAAATCTAAAGGAATTTCTAGTTCAATTGAGAAAGAGGATTAATAACGGTTGAATTTATTATTTAGAATGAGCTAATTTCCTTTCTGATAAAGAACGAACTTTTAGGGATTCTTTCAAGGAACATCTTCCATATTCTCTCTCAAGAATGTCGATAACTGTTTTGCCAAATTCGTCTTCTGGATTATCAAAAGCTTCTAAGCACACCTGACCAAGTTTTTTCCCTAATGAGCCTGGATTCCAAAGAAGTTTTCTCGCCGTCCAGGGCATCATGCTCATTGGATTATAATTTGGCTTCAAAATTTTATTTTCCAATGCGTACTTCTCAAGAAGAGTGTGAGGTTGCAAACCTATAAAGAATATAGCTGGATCAACTAAGCCTTTACCAAAAATATTTTCTAATTCTCTATGATAAGCAATTGTTTGTCTTATGGTGTCGGGCGTTTCATCAAAAACATTAAATGAATAATTGACTGAAACATGATTCTTGAAACCTGATTTGACTAACATTCTGCAATTATTTAATACAGTTTCAAGGTCATAAGCTAATCTCATTTTTCTAACAAGTTCTTGAGATCCCGAAGTGATACCTATTTCAAAATAGCTCATACCTGTATCAACCATAAGCTGAGCTAGCTCAGCATCAATGTTATCTGCTCTGATGTATGCAGCCCAATTAATATCGTCCCAGCCTTGGTCTTTAATTGCTTGCAAAAGTGTCTTTGCATCTTCTATATGTTTTTTGGCTGGAATAAACTGTGCATCTGTGAACCAAAATCCCCTTACTCCAAGATCATATAATTGCTTCATTTCTTTGATTACTTCCTTAACAGGATTAACGCGAACCTGCTTTCCCTCCACAACTGTGTAAACACAGAAACAACAATTATGAGGACAACCTCTTTTTGTTTGTACCCCTACGTAATAATCTCCACCTTCTATATACCAATCGAATTCAGGCCATATTGATTTAATATATTTATAGTTACAGGCAGTTTTAACAGTTCCTGAAGGTTGTTCATGTATTAATTTGTTGCGAGGTTTTTGTCCAGCAATGTAACATCTTTCTTCCTCTATTGAATCTCCTCTAATGATTTTTTCTATGAGATTTTCTCCCTCTCCAACAGAAATAATAGTTCCTTTTGGGAGTAGATTCCCCAATTGTTCATAGAAGACACTAACAGCCCCACCTCCTAAGATTACTTTTACATTTTTATTGTATTTTTGTGCTCTTTTTAGTCCCATCTTGACTAAAGAAGTATTTCTATATATTTCTCCATAATGAGATGCAATTAATTTTAATCCTCCCCAAGAACCTCTAATTTTTTTAAGGATATTTTTTGAGTAGAAGACTTCAAAAGAGTTTTGTAGAGGGTTTCCACTTCTACCATCAACAGGTGCATAAATTTGTATATCTCTCCATGAAAAAATGATTAGATGAGGTCTAAATTGATCAATTTTTCTAGTTAAATATTTGGAAACTTTGTTAGATGGAATTATTGCTAAATCAATGAATTGCTGCTCTATACATGGTGAACATTTATGAATATGGTCTGCTAAATAAATAGGTCCTATTGGAAATATTGGATTGCATGGCAACCTAACAGTTAGTATTTTTCCGTAGTGCTTTCTTTGGTGATTTTTTTTATTTAATTTTTCGAACTTCAAATTAAAATTCATAGCATGAAGTTTAATGAATTTATCTCCATTAAGAATCTAACCACTTTATTACTAATTTGGAGAAATTAAAAATTTTAAGGAAATACTAGCCAAAATTTTATTAAATTCAAATATCAGAAATCATATAAATCCAGCATACTCTGAGTAGTTTTAATCCATCTACCCATCTAGATATATTTGGTGCTCCAGATTTTCTAGCGTAATATCTAACAGGGTAATTTAGTATTTTTATGTTATTGTTCGCAGCTTCAAATAATATTGTAAAGTCTCCAAATGGGTCAGACTTGGAATCCCAACTTCCATTTTGTTTCATAAGTTTAAAGAATTTTCTTGAAAAAACTTTTGTTCCACAAAGTGAATCTGATATAGGCTTATTTATGAGAATTGATAGAAAAATTGCGAAGAGTCTATTTCCTATATAATTTGCCCACCTCATCGCATCTTTTTCCATTGGAAAAGTTGTGCGGGCGCAATTAATTAGGATATTTTTATTTTTGGTTGATTCCATAATTGCTGCAATACTGTCATCAATATCAACAGTAAAATCACTATCAATTATGGCGAGGGTCTCACCTGAAGAGATATTAAATCCCTCCACGACTGCATTTTTCTTTCCTTTAGAAGTTTGTTCTAAAAGAGAAATCTTGAAAAAATCTGAGAATTTTTCTTTTAATTCTTTCAAAATGTCATATGTATTATCATTGCTATTACCTTCAACAAAAATAATTTCTAATTTATTGGGTATATTTTTGAATTTATTTAAAGCATTAATTAAAAGTTCTTTATTACCAGCTTCATTTCTTGCAGGAATTACTATTGATATTAAATGTTCAGAAATATTTTCACTATATTTATAAAAAACTATTTCGAGTTCATAGGCGAGATGGTTTATGATAGGTAATTTTCGAAAAATATTTTTAATAGATTGTGGAATTATCTTTGTAGGTATCGGAGTTAGTTTTTTTGCTTTCCATCTAATTGATCTATAGTTATAAATTTCTGCTAAAGATTCTATATCGCATAAAGTTATTCTTGCTTTGCTAGTAGTTTCTCTAAAAATTCTTGAATCTAATCTTAGCCATCTAGTGATTGGCTCCCAGCTATTACCAAGGACTTTAATAGAAATAAATTCGTTATTGTCTTTGAATAATTGATGAAGTTCATTATTAGTTAAATTCCAACTATTAATAGATCTCATTATTTAAAAGATAAAAAACGATAATTTATTATATATGGATTATTTTTTTAATATTAATTTCCATGGATTTAAAACATCATTTTCGTATATCACTTCATAGGAATTTTCATTATTTTTTATTGTTTTGAGATCAGTTGTCCATGCTAATTCAGATTTTTTTAATTGATTAATACTTTCCAATCCCCCGCCTAATTTTGGAGTTGATAAAGAAATCCTTATGATTTTCGATTGCGATCGAGAGTTGTTGATTCCTTTTTTATCAACCATGATTGTTTGATTTTTTACTAAATCAAGGGATGAAACATATTCCATTTTCTCTCGTAGTTCTCTAGATCTATCAGTGAATAAACCTGATTGCAAAATAAATGAAGTTAATAAGTAAGGCCCAATTATGATAGTTATTAATATTTCTTTGAACGAATTTTTATATCTTATTAATGACCAAGATAAGCCGTAAGATAATAATGCAAAAATTATAAATGTATTTTCCCTTGTATTAAAGTTTATTGAATCTTTAAAGAAAAAATAATATGTGAAAGTTAGAGCAAATATAAATAATGGTATTATTTTTGAAGTTATAAATATAGATAATCGACTATATCGATATGAATTGAATAAATATTTTATTCCTACATAAGTATTTAATGAAAAAATAGATGAGATTTGTAGAGGATAGTAAGGTGTTTTTGTAGAGAACATGCTAAGGGTTGCTAAACAAATGATGGGGAAAAAAGCAAGTATATATTTATTCTCTTTATTTTCAGAAATAATGTATGTTGTACCAATAATTGCAAAAAAACTCCATGGCAGAAATGTTACAGGTACATTCCAGAAGTAATAATAAAAAGGATTTGTAAAAGTATTTTTACTTGATAGAAAGTTAAACTTTTCAACCAAGTAAAAAATAATATTTTTGTCTAAATAAAGGTTGATAGAAAACGTCCAGAATAAAAAAGGAATAAATCCAATTAGTAGTCCTAACCAAAAGAATTTAGTGAATAAAAAATCTTTTTTAAAAAAAATATATGGTATTAGTGACAATAATGGTACGAAAACTAAAAAAGTTTTCATCATAAAAGCTAAACCAATCCAAATTCCAAAAAGCAGAATATAGAATTTGTTATTTTTACTTTTTATCTTGACTAAAGCTAATACTCCAATCGTTACCAAATATGAATAAATAATATCTTGAGTGGCTAAGTGTGAGTAGTCAAACCATAGATATGTAGTAGCAAGGATTAGTGGAGATATAATTGCATATTTTTTATTAAATAATTCTTCATGTAATTTATAAGTTGTAAATAGCATCAATATTGAAGCGACTGTTGTTGGTAGATATGCAGAAAAAATATTTCTTCCAAATAAGTCTTGTGACTTTGCAATTAAAAACTGTAATCCTATTGTTCTATCTAAAACATATTCATCCCACCAAAGTGGAATTGTCCAGTTACCTTTTTCTAATATCCATCTAGCTTGTAGTGCATAAAAACCTTCATCAAATGCAATATAACTTCTTTTGCCAAAATAAAATATTAGTGGAATAAAAATAATTAGTTTAAAAAGGTATTTAAATTTTGAAATTCTATGAAGCATTTTAAAATAAAGTTGCTTTTGAAATGCCGATAATTGGAATTGAACCAATGACCTACTGTTTACGAGACAGTTGCTCTACCGCTGAGCTATATCGGCAAGACTAAAATATTGATATTTTCATATAAGATTAATTTAATAATTTAGTTTATTAATGTCAAAAATAGATCCAAAATTAAAAAAGAAATTATTGAAAGAGTCCCAGTCTCCCTTCAAGGGGTTAAGGAGAATATTGTGGATAGCTTTTAGTGGTTCAGCATTTTTAGGCCTTCTAATAATGCTCGCAAAAATTGCGGGCGGTAATGAATTACAGCAAAATAATCTTTTTATACAATTTGGTGCTTGTATACTATTCCCAACTTTATTGTTCTTTGATAGGAATAAGGATTGATAAGTTAAATATTTAATTATTGAGTTAATGTCCTTTTTTTGGTAACAAACTTGAATGCTTCGATAATGTCTCCATCAATCCAAGAAGAGAATTTATCGCATCCAACTCCACATTCAAATCCTGTATTTACTTCTTTAACATCATCTTTAGACCTTTTTAGTGAGTCTAAATTACCTTCAAAAATTACTTTATCTGATCGAATAACTCTGAGGGAACAATTCCGTTGTAATTTACCAGTTTGTATATAACAGCCTGCTATAGCTCCTTTACCAACTGAGAAAGTAGCTCGAACTTCGGCTGTTCCTAAAGATTCTTCAATAAGATCAGGTTCAAGTAGTCCTTCCATTGCCAACTGAATATCTTCCAAGAGTTTATAGATTACTTCATATTCTCTTATGTCAACGTCATTAGCATCAGCTGCTCTCTTTGCACCAGATGCTAATGAGGTGTTAAACCCAATGATTACTGATCCAGATGCAGCAGCGAGATCTATATCTGTCTCAGTTATTTCTCCAGGAGCAGAAAGTAGAACTCTGACTTGAACTTCATTTTTTGGTAATTGTTCTAATGATCCTAATATCGCTTCAACACTACCTTGAACATCAGCTTTAAGAATTAAGTTTAACTCCTTTAGTTCTCCATCATTTGCTTGAGTTGATAAGGATGATAAGCTTACTCTCCTAGAGGCCATTTGTTGAGCTAATTTTGTAGCTCTAGCATCAGTGGCCCTTTCGCCGACAATGGCTCGAGCAGTTTTCTCATCAGGATAGACTTCGAATTCATCTCCCGCTGTGGGGACTTCACTGAATCCTAACGCTTCCACTGGGAATGATGGTCCTGCTTCTTTGATTCTAGTACCATGTTCATCTACCATTGCTCTAATTTTTCCGAGAACAGAACCCGCAGCTAAAACATCTCCAGATTTTAAGGTCCCATTTTGTACTAACAAAGTAGCCACAGGCCCTTTGGCTTTGTCTAAGTGGGCCTCAATAACAGTGCCTTTTGCAAATCTATCAGGGTTAGCTTGTAGATCTTCTACTTCTGAAACTAATAAAATCATTTCGAGCAATTTATCAATGTTTTGTTTTTTAATAGCACTTACTGGAACCATCACTGTATCTCCTCCCCAATCTTCAGAAATTAAATCTTTTTCTGATAGTTCCTGCTTTACTCTTTCTGGAGATGCCCCTTCTTTGTCAATTTTATTTATTGCAACAACAATTGGTACTTTTGCAGCTCTTGCATGACTGATAGCCTCAAGTGTTTGAGGTCTGCAACCATCATCTGCTGCAACTACAAGTACAGCTACATCAGTAACCTTTGTACCCCTTGCCCTCATTGCAGTAAAGGCTTCATGACCAGGTGTATCAAGAAAAGTTAATTTTTTCTTTTTGGATTCATGTTCAAATTCAACTTGATAAGCTCCTATGTGTTGAGTAATACCTCCTGCTTCCCCGGAGGCTACTCTTGATTCTCTGATGGAATCTAAAAGGCTTGTTTTGCCATGATCTACATGACCCATCACTGTAATAACAGGTGGTCTTCTTATTAGATTATCAATATCTTCAGATTCAATCATATCTACTGTTTTCTCAGCAGCTTCTTGGATATCATCTTGCAAAACAGGCACCCCAAATTCTTCTGCTACTGTTTCAATAGTTGCTAAGTCAAGTGATTGAGTAACAGTTGCAGTTATTCCTTTAAAAAAAAGAGATTTGATTATTTCAGAACTTTCAAGGCTTAATTTATCAGCTAATTCCTGAACTGTTAAATTATCTTCGGGTACTATGATCATTTCAGGTCTGACTTGTTTGGCTTCTTTGGCAGCCTTTAACTCCATAGCTCTTCTTTTTTGTCTTTGCCTAGTTGTCTCTTTTTTCTTCTTTTTAAATTGTTTTATATTTTTTTGAGATTTTGATTCATCAGACTTTTCTTTCTTTGGACGTGCCAAACTAGCTGATAAGATTGAAATCTTTTCACCTGAATATCCACTAGTTTCAGATGTTAATGAATCTTCATTCTCGCCAATTATATGAACTTTCTGTCTTTGTTTTTGGGGATTTTTGCTTCTTAATGCTTCTAGTTTTGCGCTATCGTCCCAGTCTGTCTTGCCTGGTTTTTTTGAATTATTTGAAAATGTTCTATGGGGTGGTTTTTTTGAACTAGGGGCAGTATGTAGACGATTATTTGGAGCTTTCGGCTTCTGTTTAGTTGTCTCAATATTTTGTTTTTCATTATTCCTAATAACTTGTTTGTCATTCTCAGATTTGTTGGTTTTTTGAAGTTGTAAGAGTTCATTAGGTGATACTGGTTTTCTAATTCCAGGTGTCTTTTGACCATTGAATTTAGAACCAGGTCTATTGGGCATACCAGGCCTATTATTCATGCCAGGTCTGTTGGGAGAACCAGTCCTAGTTGTATTGGCTTGTCTATTGAAAGATCCAGGCCTGCTTTGATCTGATGGTTTATTTCTTAATCCAGGCCTATTGTTCATGCCAGGTCTGTTGGGAGCACCAGTCCTAGTTGTATTGGCTTGTCTATTGAAAGATCCAGGTTTGCCTTGATCTAATGGTTTGTTTCTTAATCCAGGCCTGTTGGGAACGCCAGGTCTGTTGGGAGCAGTTTGTTTAAAAGAAATGTTTTGTTTATTGTTATGCTGATTGATTCCATCTCTTCTTATTGGAGCCCCTACGAGTTCAGGGGGGGAAGTTTTGTTATTGATACTATTTGTTTTAGGTCTGTTCGAATTTTGGTCAGGTTTGTTTGATATTTGTCTTTTCCCCCCTGAAATGGAGATGTTCTGGGAAAATTCATTAGATTTAACATTATTTTTAATATTTTTGGGCTTAGCAATAAGTTGGATAGGGGGTTTCGCAGGACTTTTTGTAGGTGGGGTTGTGTTATTTCGGAAAGTTTTATTATCTTGATTGAAATTTTGTGAGGTTTTATTAGTTATAGTTTGATTTTTAAGATTTGCTTGAGATTGTGAACTGTTCGCAATTGACGGTTTATTGAGATTTTTAGGTGGATTTGAAATTATTTTTTGACTCTCAGGTTTATTAAGAGGTTTTATCAACAATGGATTTTTGTTTGCATTATCTTTAAGAGGTTTCTCTTTCATGGAGGAGATTACTGAAGATTTATGTTCTTTGTTTTGTTTGTAGTTATCTTGTTTGATTGAAGGTTTTTTAATAGAAAGTATTTTTTTATCTGAATTTTTTTTATTAATAAGATTTTTTATTTTTTTTGCTTCCTCTGCACTAATTGAACTGCTATGACTTTTTACTGTAATTGAGAGTTTTTGAGCGGCATCCAATATGTCTTTATTGTCCAGATTCAAGTCTCTGGAAAGTTCGTAAATTCTGATTTTATCGCTGATAGTCATTTAATCTGGTTTGAACTCTTTTTGGAAACTAAAGAGAATTTAATTTAATTATATTCCCTGATTGGGATAGTCATTGTAGCTTGTAATTTCTTTTTTAAAAATATCAATAAAATCAGGTTCTAGAGATGTTTTTAAAGCTTTTTGAAGCTTTTTTTTAATCTTGGAATCTGAGTAACATTTTTTTGACTTGCAAATGTAGGCTGATCGCCCCATCCCCCTATGAAACATAATACCTTGCTTATGATCTTTAGTAATCTTGATAAGATTTTTCCTGTCATAAGTTTTTCTACATGAAATGCATAAACGCATAACAGGGGCTTGTCTTATCAACGTTTTCTCTCCTCTTTAGCTGACATTTCACCATCTTGAACAGTCTCTAATTGATCTCTATCAGACAAGCTCTCTCCTTCATATGTTTCTTGTCCATATTCTTCATCATCTTCAGGAAGGGGATAAAGTTCTCTTAATCTTGCATCTTCCGCAGCACGCTCAGCTTGTTCTGCTTCTAATCTAAGCTCAGCTTCTCGCTGTAGATTCTCTTCATCTTCCCTTTGAATGATTAATTCAGAGACTGCAGCATCCTCAGCTTCCTGATCGTATTCATGTGAGTTTTTAACATCAATCTTCCAACCAGTTAATCTTGCTGCAAGTCTTACATTTTGTCCTTCTCTACCAATTGCAAGACTCAATTGATCAGGAGGAACTAGCACGTGCGCGTGTTGACCTGCTGGGTCAACAAGTCTCACGAGATCGACTTTCGCAGGACTTAAAGAGTTTAATATGTACTGTATTGGGTCTGATGACCATTTAATAACATCAATTTTTTCTCCTCTTAATTCATTTACTACTTGTTGGATTCTTGCTCCTCTCGCTCCAATACAAGCACCTACAGGGTCAACTTCTTGTTCGACACTATCAACAGCTACTTTTGTTCTTGGCCCAACAGCTCTCGAAGGAGGATTCGCTTCTCTTGAAACAGCAACAATTTTTACCGTACCTTCTTGGATTTCTGGGACTTCATTTTCAAATAAATAAACAACTAATCCAGCATTTGCTCTACTTACAAAAAGTTGTGGTCCTTTTCTGGCTATTTCGCTAACTTCTTTCAAGAATACTTTGAAAGTTGCATTGGCTCTATAATTATCATTTGGTAATTGATCTCTTTTTGGAAGTTCAGCCTCTACTTCAGGCCTACCAATACCTGAACTAACTCCCATAATCACTGATTGCCTCTCAAATCTTATAACTCTTGCAGTTAAGACAGGATCTTCCAAATCTGCAAATTCTTCTTGGATCATTTTTCTTTGTTGATCTCTTAATTTTTGGGCTAAAACTTGCTTTGTTGTTGAAGCAGCCATTCGCCCAAAATCCTCTTTTTCTGGAGTAACATCTAAAACAACTGTGTCTCCTATTTGAGCATCATCAGCTACTTGTTTAACTTCTGATAAAGATATTTGATGATCTTCGCTTTCAACTTCTTCTACAATTATTTTACTTGATAAGATCCTGTAACCTTCTTCATCTAGATCTAGTCCAACATCAAAATTACTAAAGTATTCTTCATCGAATGGATCTTCGTTAACTCCAATGTAAAATGTTTTTCTATATTTTTCGTAACCTTTTAATAAAGCTTCGCGTAAGGCAGCTTCGACGATATTAGGAGGCAACTTTTTTTCCTCACTAATATCCTCAATGAGATTGTTTAAACCTGGGAGAATAACTAATGCCATCTATGATGGGAAAATTGAATAAAGGTGGGATAATTAATCTTTTAATGTACAAAGACTAATCTTTAATACTTCGTCAAAAGGGATTTTTTTAATCTTACCTTTTATGTTAATGGCTAAATAATCTTTAGACTTTTCATAAAGTAAACCACTAAGAAATTGTATTTTTGAATTCTTCTGGTTTAGTTCAACATTAACTGGAAAACCCTTAAAAGTTTTGAAGTCTCTTTCTGAGGTTAATTCATCACTGACCCCTTGACTACTAATTTCTAACACATATGAACAATTTAAAAGGTTTGAATTTTCTATTTCTTCAGATGCTGGGGTGTTAAATAGGGCGCAATCATCAAGTGAAATATCGTCACC
>CACIWI010000011.1 GCA_902590355.1 uncultured Prochlorococcus sp. | reverse complement strand
AGAAAAATAATAATAAAAATACAAGAAGGAATGAGAAAAAAATCTAAAGACATATGTTTTGATCAAACTATTTTCTATTTAGCTAAAAAATGATTTTTTAACATTAGTATCTTATCTTTTTAAGATAATTGGATAGGTACAGGATTGGTTAATTGCTTAGTTTATTTGCTTACTTTTAAAAATGAAAGAGCCTGCAAGTATCCCACAAACAGACTCATGACGACTTAGTTAATTCAGAATTTTGATTTAACTAGCTAAGCACTTCCTAAATGCTAGTATTACTCTACTAAGTAAAATTACTTATTGTGAGTATAAATGCTTACTTTTGCTATTTATCTATTAATTTGGTGGTAACAATCTAGTTAAAGGGCTTTTATGACTTCAATTTTAAAAAAAAATGTCACATATCGGCCCATATTTAATCAGAAGTAAAGCATTGGAGATTTTGGTTTACATAAGTTTATATTTGTGTTACATTAGTTAACAATTATCTTTTTTAAATGACAAATTCAGGAGTTACTACAGAATCTGGTGGAAGACAAAATATGTTCCCATCAGAAACTAGACCTTATATTGATGAGACTGTATCTTACGATGGATATCCTCAAAATGCCGAAAAAGTAAATGGGAGATGGGCTATGGTTGGCTTCGTTGCACTATTAGGTGCTTACATAACAACAGGTCAGATCATACCAGGAATTTTTTAATTCTTCAGTTACTGCTTTTTAAAATTTTTTTAAAGTAAATTAAATTTCTTATAAAAGATTTTATTTTAATTTAGACAATTAATTTATAACTTAATACATGAAATCCATAATTTATTTACTTTAAATTCGAAAATAAGAAAAACCAAATAAAAGTTATGGCATTAAGGCTAAATATTATTCCTAGAAATAAATAGGCGAACTTTTTGCCAATAAATGCTGTATCAGGCTCAAGTTTTACTCTCATTAATTCCTCGAATTTTTCGATAAAGATAGCATCAATTAACAAATAAATTTAAGTTTTACAGAAAAAATTAATCAAGTTAATATTTCTAATTTTAGTAAGTTCTTTAAAATTTAGTCACTTTGAATATTTGCCTCTCTACTAAGTAAATTTAATTCTTTAATATTACGTAATAACTTTTTTAGCTCAAGTAATTAAGCCAATTTAGAGTAGAAAAATTAGTCGAAATTCTATTTCATATTTATAATTTTACTGTTTTAATTTTAAATTTAAAAATTATGATTTTTATTTTTAGGATTGCAATAAGAATTCACATTGATTTTTAGTATATTGTTTTAATCGAAAAAGGATTATCAGAACATTAATTAATAAGAAATATTTGATGTCAATCACAAAAAAAAGGCAAAAAAAAGAGTCAATTTTAATAAATTTGACTCTAAAAAAAATAAAAAATGTCTATTAGATGTAACCTGGGATGATTTGACCAGTTGTTAAATATGCTCCCAATAGAGCTACAAAACCTAACATTGCAAATCTTCCGTTTAGCTTTTCAGCTACGATCTTTTCTTTCTCAACTATTTTTTGTTCATTATTTTTCATTAGAACCAACCTGGGATGATTTGGCCTGTTGTGACATAGGCACCAACTGCTGCAACGAATCCTAACATTGCTGCCCAACCATTAAAACGTTCTGCTTCTGGAGTCATTTTTTTTAAGTAATTTGTTAATAAATATAACATATTTATTTAACAATGTAAAGAAAATGAGAAATTTATCCTTTATTTTGACAAGAAAATTTTAGAAATGCTACATATATGTGTCGAAATATACCTTATTAATCTTTTTCTTTCTTTTTTGATTTTTGTAAATGAGAAGCAAAAAAATATCAACTAATACCTTTTTCTTTTAGAATTAGATCCTCATTTAGAGGTAATTTAAATTAATATAGAATTAGAGTCAGCTAGTAGGGATACAGGCTGACTCTTTTTATTAAATTTTTAATTTCTTTAAAATAAGTAGTTTTTTAGAATCCAAATAATTGCTATTAATAAACTAGATATATAAAGACAAATGTCATTTGCTATTTATTACATGCATCTAATTTTTGGGAGAATTCCTTCTTTAGTTAGTTCTGATTTGATACTTTACATCTTGCCTGCTCTTACAGTTTCAATATTATTCTTTAGCCTTAAAATAATATTTTTTAATACTCCAAAATTGAGAAAAGTTAAATAAATTGTTTCATAATTATTCTTTTTACTCAAGTGCCCAATTTTTTTAATTTGGATAATAGACTTTTTTTTTCGGCGACTCAAAGAAATAGAAACTGCATTGGTGACGTACTATCAAGAATCATAAAAAAAGGTTCAGTATTAGAAATTGGGAGTGGCAGCGGTGAACATGGAGTGTTTTTTCAAAAATGCTTTCCTGGAATAGTTTGGCAAACAAGTGATCCAGAGTTAGTGCATAGAAAAAGTATTAGTTCTTGGATTGAGTATGAAGACTTAACTTATAAAATGCCACAACCTCTTGATATTGATGTAGAAAAAGTTCCTTGGAAAATTCCATTGAGATTAGCTCATTCTTTGCAAGGAATAGTATCTATAAATATGATTCATGTAGCACATTGGTGTTGTACTGTAGCACTCTTTAAGGAGTCAGGAAAATTACTCAATAAGGGACAATTTTTGATATTGTATGGGCCATTTAAAATTTGTAATAAGCATACAAGTGAAAGCAATTATTTTTTTGATAATTCATTGAAAATGCAAAATGATCTTTGGGGTATTAAAAATCTTGAGGAAGTTTGTGATGAGAGCAAGAAAAATGGTTTTTCTCAAGAAGAAATTATTAGGATGCCTGCAAATAATTTTTCAATAATTTATAGAAAAGTTTCTTGATAATTTAAATATAAATATCAATAAAATATTCAAATTTACCGTATTAGATAATCATTCTGATAGTTTTTTGCTCCATTCTTTATGCTTTTGATCTAAATCTGAAATTTTTTCGCCCAAACTCAACTGTCTTTCTAATAATTCGACTTTTGTAAGTGTTATTTTTTCTGAATAAAATTTAATAGGCTGTCTACCATGTAAATTGTCACCACTCATAAGATTAATATATTTCCGTTATTTCTAAGATGAGAATTTTGTAACTGCTAATTTTTTTATATTCTTTTCAGATTTGCGTAAATTAATGTGATAAAGAATTGATACTTATCGTGTTTTTAATCCACTATTTTGAATGAGGATTGCCATATGTATATTCTTTTCTTGATGTCTGACTTAACTGCAACGCAATTGCATGCAATATTCCATAGAGCTTTGTGTATTGGATCAGGATTAAAAAGATATGCTTTTTTAAAGGCTTTTTTTATTAATAAAGTTGCTTTTTTTGCATGATAATGAGGGATCGTTGGACATACATGATGAACGACATGGCTAGAACCTATATTATGGTGAAGAAAATTAAGGACTTTACCGTAAGGCCTGTCAATAGATAGAAAGGCTCCTCTCATAAAGGAAAATTCTATATTTGAAAGATGAGGCACATCTGAATCTGTATGGTGAAGCCATGTATAAACTACTAGCCAACAATTAACAACTAATAGAGGAGCAAAATACAGAGCAATTACTGGAAATAATCCATATTTGAAAACTAAATAAAAAATGCCCAATAATGTCAAACCTACTCCTATATCTGATATCCAAACTTTCTTGGCCCATATTGATGGCCATAGTATTTTTGAAAATGGTTTTGTTGGCCAAAAATGATTTGAAGTGCCATATTTAACTCCTCCTGTACTTCCCGTAAGTAAGTAAGCAGGCCAGCCAAATATTAGATGCAAAACAAGTTGAAGAATTCCATAATTTTTCTTACCTAAGGAATTAGAAAAATGTAATTCTTTTTCTCCTCCACCTTTTTCTGTAACTCCATTCCCATTAATGACTAAAGGGACGTGAGTTTCTCCATTGGTTATGTTATTTGTGAATCGATGATGAATTGCATGAGAGCGCTGCCAAGAAAAATAAGGCACTAGAAGTAATGAATGTAGTAAATAACCAGTTATGGTTTCCAATATCTTGTTTTTAGAGAATGCTCCATGCCCACATTCATGGGCAATTACCCAGAATCCCATTGCAGTGGTACCTGATAGTAATGCGTAAATAATCCAAATTGGGATCATTTTTGGAGTAAATGGAATAGATAACCCTATCGCAACTACGAATGATTGAATTAAAGCTGATTGTAAAAGATACTTGAAAGAAGTTTTGGTATTGCACTTAAAGAAGTGATCTGGAATAACATCCTGAAATTCTTTTATGCTTGGAATATCTTTATCCTCTATTGCAAGCGCTTGGCCTTTAAGACCTGAAAATTTTATATTACTCAAATTTTTTTGGTTAAAAATTTTGTCAAATAAAAGTTAATTTATATATCCTATTATCCATTACAGGATCTCATAATGAAAAGAATTTATAATTTTGTTTGGATAAAGTTGTAATGATTTGAATTTCATCTTCAAATTAAATTATTTGTGACAAAATTTTTTATTTGATTCTTTTATCGCAACCTTTTTAATTATTTTTTATGCGGATTGTTTTTGCTCTTCTTTAAAGCTTAATTAATTTAAAGACCGCGTATATACTTCTTTGGTAAACCAGATTGTTTACGTGGCTTTACTAGAATAGGTAAAACAATGACTCCTACAGTAAAAAGACAGATTGGAGCAACTACCATCAATATAGATTCTAGAGACATGAATAATTTTGAATTTATTAATAAATAGCAGGATTTTTCTCAAAAGTCATGCGTATTTATATCTATTTAGTGAGAATAGACTCAAAATTTTTTTAAATTATTAAGTAAAACAGAAAAAAAGATTAAAAAACAAAAATTTTTTCATAATCCGTCCTATTAATTAACCATTATTTTATAGAGCACTTATGGATGAAGAAAAAAAATGGATGCTTATGACCTATTATTGTCCAACTCATGGGGATTCGGGTTTAGTAGAACCGATTCAACTAACAAAAAAAGAAATTAGTAAAACATTCTTAAAAAAAGGTAGAAGTTTTAAAAATTAATTTTTTAAAAACAAAACCTATAAGATATTGTAAAAAGATTGAAAAATAAATTCTTAAATCTAGTCTGAATTCAGATGATCAAAAATGCAGCTTAATAGATATACTTTTTTTTATATTAGTATCAATTTTATTGCGTAATTAATAATTTAAAAAGATATAGAAATCATTAATTCTAAGATTGATCAGAATCGCATGTTAATTCACATTGGCTAAGGTCCTGAGATGATATCTTTTCTAAAATTCTTAACATATCAATTTCCGAAAGCTCTCCATTAGAGTTCCATTTTAAAGTTGTTTTCCTTTGAGGTGAATTTTTTTTATTCATTTTGCTCACCCCCTTTTAAATGCACTTCTAAACAACGAGTAATACATTCTTGATGACCATCCACAATACTGCATTCAGTAATACACTCAAAATATGAATTAATAGAATCTATTTCTGTGTTCTGGTTGGTAGAAACATATGAATCATTCATAATATTGTTTAATTTATTTGAAATAGAGATATAGCACGAATTTATGTTGAATAATTTAATTTATTAAGTGAATTAGAAAAAATAAGTATTATTTACTAAAGCTATATTTCACCTAGTTTGTCTTTAAAAAGGTAGTATTTTTATTCTTTTAAAAGAAAAAGAGAAAAAAACACTTTTGATTATTTAATATTAATGTATATGGTAATTTTCTAAAAAAATCAGCATAAAGACTGATTTACTTTTCAGTAATTTAGTTAGAAGATAATAAAGTGCACTTTTAGATTTTCAAATGAAATCAGTAATTAATTGGCTTTCGAAAATGTTAGAGAGTATGGCAAATGCTTTTATACATCCTTTAAAGAATGACTTGCCTCCATCTATTGGTACTCATGCATATAGCAGCATTCCTCTAAAAAGAAAATTGAGAAGAAGGTTGAGTTAACTATTAGCTTATTGGAATTAATTTTTCATTTTTATTATCCCAAATAATATATTTGAAGCAGTTTGAAAAATCGCTTAGTTTTAAGAACTTTGATTTTTGAAGCAAATGAATGTTTGCTTTATGACAAGCTCTTAAGTTGTAATTTGGGATTCTCTCAGAGAGATGATGAATGCTGTGGAAGGATATGTCTGCTAAAAACCAATTTAGCCAATTAGGGATATCTAAATTGCTACTGCCTAAAATTGCTCCATCGATGAGATCCCAATTTTTTGTATTTTTAGCATATGCATTTTCATAGTTATGTTGTACGAAAAAAATACATATTAAAATTGCTGCTGATAAGGTTAATATCACGGAATAAAATGATAAGAAAAAAACTAATCCCAACCATTTGCACATAAAAATCCAACCTATTATTACTACTACGTTATTGATTATTAATTCAAATAGTTCACTGAAATTATCTCCATAATCAGAAAAAGGTGGTTTGACTCTTGAATTAATAGCTAGAAGTTGAGAAATTTCTCTGTTTTTTATTTTGATAAAAGTCTCTTCCAATATATCTTTAGTGAAATTAAAAATAATTATAACCAGTCCCAATCTAGGTTTTAAAACTAAGTAAAAAAACCCTCCAGGGAAAAGCATAATCCAGTTTCGACTTACTTTATAAAAAATTTGCTCTCTTTTTGTAAGGGAATTATAGTCTTCAAGACTTAAAACATCTATCGGTCCTTTGTAAATTTCCCAATTTCCATTATTTCTATGATGAAATGCATGATCAATTGACCACGACTTTTGGGGAATACCATTAACTAAGCCAAGTAAAAATCCAAAAAAGCGGTTTAATTTCCGTTTTGTAAAAAGAGAATTATGTCCGCAATCGTGCATTAATGAGAATGTTCGAGAAGAGAATAGAGTTAGTAGAACTACAAAAGGTACCAATAGAAATCCTTTAATAAATAATGAAAAAGGTTGAATTATTATTTGGTGGACGATTAACCAAATAGAAATTATTGGGAAAATGGTAGTAATAATTTGATAAAAAGCTCTTGTATTATTTCTTTGTAAAAATGGCTTTATTAAAAAATCACCTCTATTAACTTTATGCATATTTCTCTTATTTTTTTGATATTAACAATTTTTAAAAAATATTGATTATTTAATAAACAATAAAATATTTAAAAATCATACTAAAGAATAAATTCTTTAGACATAGTTCTCAATTGATCTAGATTTAATCTTTCTAAGTAATTTTTAAAGTCACTAAGATTCTTAGTAGAGTCAGAATTTTTACTCTCGTAAAGAAGACTATTAGAAATTAACTCAATAAGATGATCTTTATCCATAATTCCTTATAGACCAAAATTCCCGTTTAAAAAATTAAGGTCTTGAATTCGAGATCATTAACTCATCTCTATTTAAAGGTAATATTTATAAATTTTTTAAATCTTGTTCTATTTTTTCTAATCTTTCATTTAATTCTTTTTGTTCCTTAATTAAGGATTTTTTCTTTTCTGCACGCTCTTTGTTTAAAGGAGAATTGAAATATTTTTGGTAAGAAACAAAAAAAACTGCTATTGCGACTGCAATGCCAAGAGCACCAATAATTAAAATTGGAGACGAAGGAAAATCGTAAAATGGAATTGACAATTTACTTTATTAAAAATAAATTCTAGCTATCTCATGAACAAAAAAATGAGTAATAAATACTTATTTTTTGCTAAGCTTTATGGGTAATTTGCAAGTTATCTCGTAAAAAATAAATAAGGTTTATCTTTATTTAAATTTTAAAAATAAGTAATTGTACAGCTGTCAAAGAATGAATAACTAATAATGATGAAAATAGTAAAAAATTTTTCATGAAGAAAATCATAAATAAAAAAAATAATAAAAATGAACCATGGTTTAAATGGTTAACTAGAGAACTTAATTCTTATGAAGCTTTTAAGGATTTCGAATCAGGAAAGAATCCACGACATGTTGCAGAGGATTTTATTTCTAGAAATAGTATTGCTATTTCTGAAGTTTTCGAAGATTTTGATGAAGAAGATAAAGATACACTAGATCAGTTTCTTAAATTAACAGAATGCGAGATGCATGTGTTTAGAATTCTTGAAAAACAAATAGGGTTAAGAAACAAGGTAAGATTTGTAGATTTTAAAAATAAAAAAATGAAGAGTTAATTTCTATATAAGTTTATTTTTCCCATTACCTTTCTTACCAAATCCTAGCCAGATGAACCACAAGATCCATCCGAAGATAGGTATTAAATTAATAAAGATCCATTTCCAATCTTTTCCAAAATCTCTGATTCTTCTTACATCAATAGCTATTTGAGGAATTATACAAACTATTCCATAAGCATTGAATCCAAAAGTTTTTAGAAATATTGGGATAGTTAGGATAGAAATTATAAGATTTGCTAATTGAACTAACCACCAGTCTGATCGAGATGTAAATCCTTTGAAATCTGTAGCTTTAATCCAAAACTCTTTATATGCGTTTAAAAAGTCATTAAACATAAATTAAAAATTCAAAGAATCTAACATTATCAATTTAATCTTTAATTTATCAAAATATTATTTATTTAATAGGATCAAATAAATTCATATCATTTGCATCTTGTTTTGGGATCTCATCTTGATTTGGTAATGAACAGAATCCGTCTTTGCAAATCATCTTTTCTTTTGCAATACTTGTGGTCTCAGAGAATATATTTTTGTTATTGTTATTTGAAGATTCTTTCAGCATGTATATAAAAAATTAAATCCAATATTAAATTAATAACTCAATTTATTTTTATAAGCAACAAAATTAATATTAATTATTTATTTTTTTTGATTTGGCAAGTCTCTCCAAAATAGCGCCATTATATAAATGAATAAAGATATAGAACAAATATAAAGTAAAGAATTAAGATGCATTTTTATTTTTAAAGTAATTAGTAGAAGAGCTCCGTCACAATAAAAAACAAATATGAATTTGTAATTGTTTAACTTGGTAATCTTTCAAATTCTAGTATTTATTTAAGATTTTTATGATTTATCCTTATTTATATCTGTTAAAGCTTTTCTACCTTCTTTAAGGGTTCTCAAGACAAGCCAAGACAGAGAAGAAACGATAAGAATAGTAAGTGTAATTAGGGAAATATAAGTTATATCAATATTGTTAATCAATTTACTGAAATTTTTTCAGAGATTCTAATTTAAAATCTAAAAAGTTTCAAACGTCTGATCTAGAGTAAGCAGGTATTAACATTCCACCATCTTGATCGTCATTATTGTCATCATCAAACCCACCCCCCAGAAGTAATTCAATAATTACAAGTACAGCTACTGGGTAAAGGCACCATATTATCGCAGCAAAAGGACTTACTGAGGAAGAAGCTGAGTAAAAATCTGTCATGATCTGATATTAATCTAAAGAAACAACAATTGTGGATCCTCTGGGTAGTGTTTTATTCAATATTTCTATAAATTTTTTTAAAAACTTTTTTCTTCAGCACGAATAGATATTTGGTATAAATTGATATTTTTATTCTTAAAATCAATTTGGATAATAATTTTTTTGAACCTACTAAATAACTAATAATGACATAATGAATCGCGAGATTGTTATTTTTTATACTTAACAATAATTGTAGAATTTTGATTCAAAAACTATTATTTATCTTGATTTTATAAATTCTATGTTTTCGTTCACTTTTGATCCTTTGGCTGCGATATTTGGTATATCAGGAATTGTTGGTTTCTTTTTCTTCGTTTCTGCTGCTAAGGGAACTTCCAGTATCAATACAAAGCCAAAAAAGGAATTAGATTAGAACTTTTTCTGTCAGAAAAATAAATTGAAATTTTAAATTAATTATTTAAAAGGCTTTTTAATTATTACTTATTCCATTGTTTAGAAATAAATTCAAGAAAATCTTTTAGATCCTCTTCAGGACAATTTGTTTGTTTTTGTAAATCAATGCAAATTTGCTTAATATTATCAAAGGCCTTTTTTACTATTTCGTTTTTTTCAATAACCTCAAAATATTCTTGATCAGTAAAAGGCATAATATTAGTTTCCTTCTTGAAAATTATTTATTAACCATATTTTATCTACATTGACTTAACAGTAAAGAAGAAAAAATCTTTTTTCTTAAATTTAGCTACCCAATCGATAATGTTTTTTAATACTTTTGGTTACTTCCCATTCGCAGTTAAGCCCAGCAGGAAACTCAACTAGATCTCCAGCTTTAATAACGTAAATGTCACCGTTTTGGGTACTTATTGTCGCTTGACCTTCAATAATTAAGCAAATTTCCTTATCATCGTAATTCCATTGAAATTTGCTTGGCTCACATTCCCAAATAGGCCAACTTTTTATTCCATACTGAATTATTACGCTTGCACTACAGGGGGAAGATATTAGAACTTTCACGAAATAGTTCGGATGTTTTTTCATTTTACAAATAAAAGAAATATTTATTTTCGAGAATGTGTATTTCTTTACTGTCTTTTATTTTTTTTCGTTTATCATAAAAAAAATTTCTAATTTATGGATGAGCTTTCTGTATTGTCAATTTCGTTATCTATAGCTTCTCTAGGAATATTTTTTTTATTTTTCGCTTCAAATGATGATGATGACCAAGATGGAGGTAAGTTGATTAAATCATTAGAAAGAATTAATTAATTTCAATTAAATAAAATATTTAATAGAGATTTATAACTTATAAAACCTGCATAAATGCAGCTTAAAAAAATAACATAAACTTCAAATGTGCCGAGTCTTTTTTTCTTTAATGTTTTCATTTTTTTGAGTGTTTATAGGGTAATTTTATTTAATTTGATTTTTATTAACATGAGTATTTTTTACATTAACTTAGAGATTAAAGAATTATTAATGTCAAGCCAAAAAATAAAAAACAAGTAAAAAATATTATTTTTTTGGTAATTTCTTTTTCCTCATTCTTAGCAAAAAATAAGGAAATTACTGGAGATGTGCTTAGTAAAGCCCATCCTACTCCTATGGGAAGGGTTTTAAACACAACTTGTTGTAGAAATATTCCTATATTTGTTCCAAGAAGTATTGAAATAAAAAATCTTTTTTGTTGTTTTTTATCTATGTTTTTTAAGAAAAAATTAATCTTAAATCCTTTTAGACTAATCAAAAAAATTATTGCACCTAATAATCTTATTTCAGTTGTAAGGAAAGGAGATAAATTGCTTTGAAGGAAAACCATCCTTGATAAAAGACCTCCAAGAACAGCACATAAAACTGAAAAAAAAGGAAAAGCAAAAATCTTAAAGTTATTTTTTTCTGAGAAAGAGGAGTTTTCCTCTTTAAAATCGTTACCTTTTCTGAGAATTATGAATAGCGAAATCGTTACTATAATTATTCCAAACCATGATTTAGTTGTTAAATTTTCATTAATAAAAAATTCCCCTGATAAAGCTGCCATTAACGGAGAAAGAGTTTCTATAGATAAAGTTTTTCTTGTGCCAATTGTTTGTAGTGACTTTAAATAGAAAGTATCGCCTAAACCAATACCTATTATTCCACTAATTAGTAGGATAAATATGTTTTTTAATGCAGTTGTAGAACTTAGATTGATAAAAGCTGGTATAAAAATTAAAAAAGCTATTATATTTTTTATTAAATTAATATCTATTGATTTATATTTTTGAGTTTGCGAGCGCCAAATAAAACACGCATATGTCCAAGATGTAGCAGCTCCAAAAGCAGAAAGGATTCCAATCAAAACGAATAATTTTTAAAAATTTTATTTTATAAATTGAGTAAATGCTAAAAAGAATACATAAATAAGAATCAAAATCCCAGGTAAGTACTGAATTAGTGATTTGAAACTATTTTTTTTCATGTATCTAAAGTAATTTATTTTAAACAGTTTTTTTATTAGTAGGGTACAAACTCTCTAATTTCTTTCTTCTTTGAACTTTCGCATTAATTCTTTCTTCTTTTTCTTTTTTCTTGATCTCATCATTTATCTTATTTTGTCTATATCCAAACCAAAGTAGAACCCAAATAACAGAAGTTATTAAAAGAAGAGCAGTATATTGACCAGTCATAGGAAAACTGGCCTCAGAATATTTAACGTAAGAAAATAACAAACTCATTTAATTAACTTAAAGCATAAAAATAACGACTGTGTTGATTTTTCTAGAAATTTAAAAATTAGCGAATCCAAGCTATTTTTATGTAGTTTTAAAGTTTTATATTTATTTTTTTATGGTTTTTGGACTAATTTTTCTTTATAACTACTTGCTATTATCTGATTGAAGCATATTAAATAATAAGTTTTTGGAACCTTTTGATTTAGCAGTTGTTGGAGGCGGTGCAGCCGGTTTTATGACAGCAATAACTGCTGCTGAAAATGGAGTAAAAAGAATAATAATTCTTGAAGGAACTTCAAAACTTATGGAGAAAGTAAGGATTAGTGGAGGGGGAAGATGTAATGTCACTAATGCGACATGGATACCGAATGAACTAATTGAGAATTACCCCAGAGGTGGAATTCAGCTCTTGGAATCATTTAATCGTTTTGCTGCTGGAGATGTATACGATTGGTTTGAGAAAAAAGGTTTAAAATTAAAAATTGAGGAAGATCTAAGAGTATTCCCAGTGTCTAATTCTTCTTCAGATGTTATTGATTGTTTGAGAAAAAGTGCTTTATCAAAAAACGTAGAGATACTAACAAAATTTTTTGTAAAAGAAATTGCAAAAACTCCAGATAATATATTCAATATTTTTAGTCTTAAAAAAGCAAAGGTAACTGCAAAAAATATTATTCTTTCAACTGGAGGTAATCCAAGCGGATATAAATTAGCTCAAAATCTTGGACACACCATTGTTAAACCTGTACCATCGCTTTTTACTTTTTCCACAAAAGAACCAAATTTGGATGAATGTACTGGGGTATCGATAAGGGGCATAGATATAGAAATTAATTTAAATAATAAGAATTTTCGAAATAGAGGCGATTTACTAATAACGCATTGGGGGTTTAGTGGGCCAGCAGTATTAAAACTTTCATCAATTGCAGCAAGGGAACTTTATAGCCAAAAATATAAATTTAATTTAATCATTAAATGGTCTTCTTTCAGTTATGAGGAGTTAAAAGAAAAAATTAATTATTTAAGATTAAATAAAGGCAAGGTGAATCTCATTAATAGTAGACCTCTTCCACTATTAACAAAAAGATTATGGATTTTTTTATTAAAGAAAATAGGTATTGATAAAGAGAAAAAGTGGGCTGATTTACTGGCGGATGAAAGAGAGAAAATGATAAATACTCTAATGAGGGATAAATATAAAGTTTCGGGTAAAGGTCCATTTGGAGAGGAATTTGTTACTTCCGGAGGCGTAAAAATTAATGAGGTTAATTTTAAAAGTATGGAGAGCTTAATTTGTCCAGGGTTATTTTTTTCTGGAGAAGTTTTGGATGTTGATGGGATCACTGGTGGATTTAATTTTCAACATTGTTGGACAAGTGGATGGATCGCTGGGATGGCAGTTTCAAAGTTAAATCAATCAACAATAAATTAATAAGTAATAAATCAGTAAGTAACAATTCAATAAGTTTATCTTTTTTTTATTAAGTATTAGAAGGAAAAAGTTTTTTGAAGAAACTTTAATTTTAAAGTTTAAATTATTGGTGAAGATTAATGCAGAATCTTGTATCAAAAAAAGAAGAAGAGGAAAGAAGATTAAAAGCTTTAGCAGAATATAGGATTTTGGGAACTAAGCCAGAATCATGTTATGACGATATTACAAAGATTGCTGCTACAACCTGTAATGTGCCTATTTCTTTAATGACATTGGTAGACAAAGATAAACAATGGTTTAAATCCAAAATAGGACTTCAAATATCAGAAACTAGAAGAGATTGGTCTTTTTGTACCCATGCAATAAAAGAAAATAGTCCATTAATTATTCATGATGCTTTCCAAGATGAAAGGTTTATAAATAATCCATTGGTAACAGGAGACCCCAAGATTCGTTTTTATGCAGGTTTTCCCCTTAGAAATAGTGATGGTAATAAACTTGGAACTCTTTGTGTAATAGATAGAAAGCCTGGAAATCTAACTACACAACAATTCAATATTATGGAATTATTATCCAAGCAAATAGTTTCATTTTTAGAGCTTAGAAAAAAGTCATTGAACTTGCTAGATGCTTTGTCTAACTTGCACAAACAGGAAGGTATTTTATCTGTCTGTTCATATTGCAGAGAAGTGAAAAATAAGGAGGGTGATTGGATGCATTTAGAAAAATATCTTTCGAAAATTAGTGATATTAGATTCAGTCATGGGGTTTGTGATAATTGTATGGAAAAACATTTCCCAGATGTAATCGAAGTATGGAATAAAAAGGATTTCTTTGAAGATGGTCAAAAAAGGTTTTTAGAGTCCTAGATTCAATACCTGACTTTTTATTGTTTAATTTATTTTCTAAACAAATTCCTTTTTTGGTGGTTAGTATTGTATAAATTTTACTAAAAAATGTTATTTGGAACTTTATTGACAGGTGAAATTGCGAAAAGTGCATTGGTAGCATATGTTCATTATTTAGGAATAATATTGTGTTTCGGTTCTCTTTTGTTTGAAAGATTGACTCTCAAAGTAGGTCTTAATAGAAATCAGACGATCTCAATGATAATTGCAGATGTGGTTTATGGTTTAGCAGGAGTTGCGATATTAGTTACTGGGATTTTGCGTGTTAAGTATTTTGGTCAAGGAGGTGATTTCTATACAGGTAATCCTGTGTTTTGGATAAAGGTTTCTCTTTATATTCTTGTGGGATTACTTTCTTTATATCCAACAACAACCTATATCTTATGGGCCATTCCATTAAGTAAGAATAAATTACCTGAAATTTCAGAAAACCTAGTGAAGAGGTTCAGACTAATCATTACTACTGAATTAGTGGGCTTTGCAACAATACCTTTGTTTGCCACTCTCATGGCTAGAGGTGTAGGTTTAGGTTGAACAATTTATTTCTAGAAAGGAATTGTTTAATAAGTGCAAACAAACTATATAGATGGAGTTTAAGTTATAAGATTTCTAAATCTAAAAAAGAGATTATTTTTATTGGTCTAAATCCTTCATTATCAGATGCAGTTTTCTTGGATAATACAACAAAAAAGATAATTAAAATCTCGAAAAATAATAATTATGGCAAAGTTAAATTAATCAATTTATTTGCTTTTATTTCAAGTAATCCAGGAAGACTCTTTAATCACAAAAACCCTGTTGGGTATTTAAACAATAATCATATTTATAAAAACTTAAAACACTGGTCTGAAAATAAAAATTGTGATTTATGGTTAGGTTGGGGTAACAAAGGGAAATTTCTAAATAGAAATAAAAGAATATTAAAAAAAATAATGCAATATAACTCAATCAGAAAAAATAATTTTGATAATCCTCTTGGACCGCTTTTAATTAAGAAAACAATCAAAGATAATCCAATACATCCTCTATACTGTTCTGATAATTCCATTCTCAAAGATTTAAAAATGATTTGATGCAAAGGTTTTAGAGGCAATTAATTTAAGCTTATGTTAAAGTAACTTTAAGAACGGGTTAAATTATGAGTAACACAAAGCAACTGCAAAAACTTAAAAACTTAAATGTAAAAGCAGAAAAATGCCTTACAAGAGATGAAGCACAAAAAATATTGATAAAGGCTAATAAGGCTCAGAGTAAAATAAATTTTTAAATTTGATATTTGCTTTTTTTAGGAATAATTTATCAAAAAAATTTTACAAATATTTTTCTAATTATTTATAATTTTTTTATTCTATTTAATTTTGATGGTTTTTAATATTATTAAGATAAGAAAATCCGATGATAGATTTTTATCAAGAAGAGATTGGCTGCATTCAATGCAATCATTTTCTTTCGCAGAGCATAGAGATCCAAAATGGGATAATTTTGGGAAAATTAGAGTTATAAACGAAGATATTATTTCTCCTAATGCTGGATTTAATACACATTCTCATGCAAATATGGAAATAATTACTGTTGTAACAAAAGGAGCAATAACTCATAGAGACTCTTTAAACAATCTTGGAAAAATTCACAAAGATGAAGTACAAGTTATGTCTGCAGGGACTGGAATCTCTCATAGCGAGAAAAATGAAGAAAATGAGAACTGTAAGTTGTTCCAGATTTGGATATACCCTCAAAAAGAAAATATCAAACCTCGATATGATCAAATTTCATTAAATGAAAAGTTGTGGGACAATCTTATCTTTAATTACAAAGACGGTAAAAATAATAAGCTTTTTCTAAATCAAAGTATTTCTTTATGGCGTTGTAAATATAAGCCAATTAAAGAAAAAAAATTGCCATTTAAAATCGATAAATATAATTGGATACAAATAATAGAAGGTAATCTTTTATTAAAAAGTAAAGACTCTAATTCAAATATATTTCTCGAATCTGGAGATGGCTTGGGTTTTGAAGTTAATTATTATGATGATGTTTCTATTGATACTGAAAAAAACTTAGATTTTCTTTTATTTTCGATGCCTTCCTTATAATTTATCTGTTACTTTTCCCCATCAACTCCTTTATTAAATGCATTTAAGGCTTGTAAAGCCATATTAAGGTGAACTTCCATAGCACCAAGTGCAATTAAAGAATTTGGCGATTTATCTTTTAGTAAATTCTCTTTTCTTTTTGATAACTCATTAACTACCTTCTTAGTTGAAGCCTCCCAATTGTTGATTAACTCTTCAAATTCTTTTTTTTCAGGGCTTTCTATTTCTGCAAATTCATTAGAAAAATGAGAATCCTTTTGAGCCCTAAGCATCAAGTAACTTAATTTTTTATGACTTATTGCTTGAGGTAAATTATTAGATTCACTCATTGCTAGTGGTTAATTTATAGTTAAAATCTAACTAATTAAGTGAATATTTGCTAGAGGGTTAACGGTTGTGATGACCGACCTGAAAATTACGAAATGATACTTGAACAAAAAAAGGATTTATTAACCTTTAATTTTTCACTTACTAGTTTCTTGAAATAATCTCCACGCTCTTCATAATTTTTAAATTGATCAAAACTAGAGCATGAAGGTGAGAATAATAATGTTCCGACCCTATTATTTTCTAAATAATGAAAAACAAAATTTAAAAGCTCTTTTAGTTCTGAAAATTCAAAAATATTTTTTTTGAATCCTTCATTAATAAGCGCCATTTTTAGGACTTTTGAGCTTTCTCCAAAAAGGAAAACACATTTAACTTTTTTCTTTAAAACTTTTATCCACTCACTATATTCATTACCTTTTAATCTCCCACCAGCAATAATTATTATTTGACCTTCAATTGAACTTATTCCCGCAATAGATGAGTCAAAATTTGTAGCTTTACTATCATTAATGATTTCCAGATTATTATTTTTATAAATTGTCTCCATCCTATGGGGTAATTGTTTGTAATTAGATAAAGAATCTTTAATCTTCTTGCCAGATAATCCAACTTTTCTTGCTGCTGCAATTACCAATAAAAGATTTTGAAGATTATGCATTCCTTTTAAAGAAAAATGTTCAAGTTTGAATAATTTCTTCCCTCTCTCAACAATGTACGCTTGTTCATCTATCCAAAAATCGCAATGAATAAAATTTGATTTATCAAAACTAGTTGTTATCCAAACCCCCTTTGATAGCGAATTGTAGTGATTTCTTAGGTTTTTATCGTCATAATTATAAATTCTAAAATCAGATTTTTCTAACAAGCTTTTTTTTATGTTGAAATAGTTTTCAAGTGTTTTATGTCTTTCAAGATGATCTTCTGTGAAGGTTGTCCATATTCCAATATTAGGTTTTACTTCTGGAGATATTTCTATTTGATAACTGCTTAATTCAGCTACAACCCAATCAATTTTTTCATGTTTTTTGGAGTGAGCATACTTACATAAAGGTGTACCAATATTTCCAGCAAAAGGAGCATATAATCCAGTATCACAGAGTATATGGCTTAGTAGATGAGTAACAGTAGTCTTGCCATTAGTGCCAGTAATACCTATCCAATTTGTGTCTTTTAAAATTTCCCATGCAACATTAATTTCTCCAATTACTTTAATTCCCTTTTTTTTTAATTCAATAATAGTTATATGGTCATAAGGTATTGATGGACTTACAACAACTGATTCGATCTCTGTCAAAAAAGGTTGAATTTCTTCAAATACAAATTCTTTATTTAGAGAAACTATGATATTAAGCTCTTCTAATGCTGTTTTTCTTTCTAAGAATTCTATCCCATCTTTACTTTCCCAAACAATTACTCTCTTATTGATGCTTCTCAAATGCTTGGCAGCCCAAAATCCAGATTTACCTAATCCAATTACAAGATTAATATTTCTTTTACTTGAATGATTATCTATCATTAAATTTATAATTGCATTTATATTAATTGTGTTTAAAGGGTAATTCAATCATGAGATTTTTCTTCAGTATTTATAGTATTCGCCCAAGAAGAGTTAATTAATGGAAGATAATACTGCAAAATATTGGTTCTCTTGGTTTTATGAAAAGTGGGAGAAAAATGCTCCAGGTGAATTAATTGAACAGGGTTTAACTCCGTCTCAGATTGCTGAGCGCTTTGTAAATGAAAACCATGATAGTTTTATTCAATTGTCAAAAAAAATTGATGAAAAAAATTATGATGCCTTAACAGAATTTATGAAACTCTCAGAGAGTGAATTACATATCTTGAAGTATTTTCTAAAGTTAGTAAAAATGAAAAATTTATAAGAAGTTATTAAGTATTTCGAGGCTTTTTTCCCATAAATTTTTTCTTTCTTTTTTATTCATGGCGAAGGGAGAAGTAGGGGATAGTTTTGGATGACCTCTGAAATTAAATCTAGGACCATAATGATCACCGCCTCTTGCGTCTGGTGAAGTAGCTGCAAAAAGCTGAGGTAAAGCACCCATCTCAGCAGTTTGAAAAATAGGACTAAATAATTCCAATGAGAATGTTTCTAATGGTCCAGGGTTAGGTTTTTGAGCAGTAAAGAGATTTGTTTTTGCAATTCCTGGATGAGCAGCTAAAGAAAGTATATTTTTGTGCTTTAAGTTCTCATTTAGTTCCAAAGCAAACATTACATTTGCCAATTTGCTATTAGAGTAAGATTCCCATTTGTTGTAATAATTCTCGGCTTTCAGGTTTCCCCAACCAACTTTGCCAAAAAATTGTGCTCCGGAAGTCACCGTCACTATTCTAGATTCTTCTTTTTTTTCAATAATTGGAAGTAGCTTTAAAGTCAAAAGCATATGAGCTAGATGATTAACTGCAAATTGTATTTCATATCCCTGGGCACTAAGAGTTTTAGGCGGATGCATAATACCTGCATTATTGATTAGTAAATCCAAATTTTCAAAGTTATCAAAAATTTTGGACTGAACTTCAACAATATTTTTTAAATCTGACAAATCTAATTCTAAAGGTGTAAATAATCCTTCAGGATTAAGACCTTTAAGTTTTTTGATAGTTTGATTAGCTTTTTCAAGTGATCTACAAGCTATAACAACATGAGCATCTTTTTCTGCTAAGGCCTTTGCAGTGTAGTATCCAAGACCACTATTCGCACCAGTAATTAGCGCTGTTTTGCCTGTAAGGTTTGGAATATTAGATGTTTCCCAGTTAGAGATTTTAGGTCTTGAAATAGTGGCAGTCATTTAGTAATCCTGCAATTTGCTTTGGAATTTAACCAAAATTTAATTACTGTCCCACTGTAAATACTGGAAGTCAGTATCGTGAGCATTTATTGAAGGTACCATTTAATATTATTTTTCAATTGCATATTGCCATTTGTTATTTTGAGATAAACTTTTCTCTCTTAGTAACTGCAATTTCCTACTATTTATTTTTACAACTATCCCATTAGTTGGATATTTTGCAAAAATTTTTTTCTCTAACCAATTTTTTTTATATATTTGGATTTCGCTTGTATAATTTGTGAAGTAACTGTCAGGGGTGCTGAAGCCACATTTTTTAAGATAGTTAAGGGTTTCGTATTGATTAAGTCTTCCATTAAGTATTTGGAAACAGCAAAAGCGGAGACTTTCTCCAATCCCTTTCTTATCATTGAGGCATCTTCTTGTAATTCTTTGGGAAATTCCGGCAACTTGGTTTGTAGCGTATAGTTCACCTCTAATTTGAAAATCTCGTTTGATAGGAATACAATCGGGGACATTTTTAATTTGTTTAATTTTGCTTGAGACATCAAATCCTTTTTTTGTAATAGCTTTATTAAACTTGCCATCTAGATATCTAATTGCAATAGCACAGCCATCAATTTTTGGTTGAATGCTTAATCTTGTTTTTGTTAATAAACTTTCCAAAAATTCTTTATAGTTTTCTTTGGCTAATTTTGGCAAAAGTTTATTATTTTTTTGATTAAAATAGTTATGCTCTCGATCAACAGGAATAAAGAGCTTTTCAAGTTGCTTAAATGCATCATCCGAAATTATGCCTTCACCTATTCTGTATTGTTCATCAAGATACTTAACATCTCTCACTAATAAATTATTCATAATAATTTTGATAAATATTTAAAAATCTTTTAGAAAAAATCATTTAAATAAAGATTTAAAAATTAGATCTAAAAAGTAATTGACCACCAAATATCCTCCTACGCAGAGAGCGATTTAAGAGTATAAAATGTACTTATAATACGTTTAAATTAAATACTTCAATCAAACACATTTTCTTAAAAGTGAAATAGAAAATTTTAAGGATTAATTTAAAGGCAAATTTTTGAAATTTCTATAAATACAAAAAAAAATTTTTTAAAGTTATGAGAAAATGTCATTTTTATTAAAAGCTCAAAATACCTGGGAAAATTTTGCGAAATACAAAATCAATGATTATGCAAAATTAAGAAATTTTGATTTTGGGCCAAATAACCAAAGTTCAGTTTCAAAATTATCGCCTTTCATTACTCATAGAGTATTGTCGGAATATGATCTGATCTATGATATTAAAAGTAAGTACAAAATCAAAAATTCAACTAAATTTGTTGAAGAAATATTTTGGAGAGTTTACTGGAAAGGGTGGATGGAAAATAGACCTAAAGTTTGGAGAAATTTTATTTCAGAAAACAATCTCGATTTTGATTATGAGTTATATGAAAGTGCAATTAATGGCAATACAGAATTAGATTTTTTTAATTCTTGGGTACATGAATTAAAGCAGTACAACTATTTGCATAACCATACAAGAATGTGGTTTGCGAGTACTTGGATATTTAATTTAGGCCTCCCATGGCAATTGGGAGCAAAGTTTTTCTTTAAATATCTTTTTGATGGAGATGCTTCATCTAATCTCCTTAGCTGGAGATGGGTCGGAGGATTGCAAACGAAGGGAAAACAATATCTTTTTTCATCATCAAACCTCAGAAAGTTTTCAAATAATAGATTTAAGGTAGAAAAAATAAGTAATCAACAAATTTTTCTCGAAGAATCAAATCAAATACCATTTGAAGATGAGATTTATAAAAATGATATGGATCCTAAATCAGATAATCTGATTATGTTTGAAAATGATCTAAACCTTGCAACCCTTAAAAATTTACTTCCAAGCTATAAAAAAGTATTTATTATCCTTTTAAAAAATGAACAAAGACAAATTAAATTGTCAGAATCTGTATTGAAATTTAAACAAGCTTTGGTTTCTGAATTTTTGGATCAATTTGATAATGTTGAACAGATTGATCCTTATTCATTGGAAAATACTTTAAAAAATACCAACGAAATAGACATTATTTATCCGGGAGTGGGAGAAAATTATGATTTCATAACTGAGTTTAAAAATTTACACCATAAAAAAATTTTTAATCTTGTGAGGGATGAAGATTTATTTGCTTGGAAATTTGCTAAAAGAGGGTTTTTTAAATTTAAAGAAAATATTCCAAAAATAAATCAGAGAATATTAGAAAATTTTTCAAAAAAATAATTTTTAACTTAGTTGAATTCCTAATCAGAAAATAACCCCTTTGGTAACTAAGTATAAATACTTATTTAGGTGCGACTTTTGCTCTTTAATCCACGATGGATACTGTGACTAGTTATTTTTACTTAAGGATAATTTTTTAATAGTGCTTTCAACAATTCTTACAAAGTCGTTTAGCAAAGATACTGCTTTATTAATTCTTAGAGTTATAACTGGAACTGTTCTTATTCATCACGGTTATGAGAAATTAGCAAACATAGAAAATTTCGCTGACGCTTTTGTAAGACCATTACATCTCCCATTCCCAATATTTTTATCATACATAGCGGCATTCTCAGAAATAGGTGGTAGTTGGTTATTAATTATTGGCTTAGCCACAAGATTCGGAGCTTTGGCAATTGTTGGAACAATTTCTGTCGCTATATACCATGCACTTGTTACTTCGGGTTTTAATATTTTCTTACTTGAGCTTTTACTTTTATATTTCGCTTCAGCAACTTCAATTGCATTAACAGGTCCCGGTAATTTCTCTTTAGATGAAGTCATTATCAGAATTTTGAAATCAGAAGATGAGGAGGAAATTACAGTTTCAACAAAAGCAAAACCTTCCAAGCAAGTTGAAGTTAAAGAAGAAACAAGCAAAGGTGGTTTATTTCAATTTCTGCAAGCGAACATACTCTCAGATACTTCAAGCTAACTTTTTAGGATAAAGACTATTTATTAGTTCCAACCTTTTTCGATAACTGTTTCTCTTCTCAAGTTTTATCTTAATCGTTGCTTCACAAAGACTTATAAAAAGCCCTATAGCAGTCACCCAAGACAGAAAAATAAAAGGGTTTTCTGGAACTTCTGAGAAATTCATATAAATAATACTTCTTTTTTAAAACTGACTGATCAATATATGTATTTCAACCTAAATATACAATTTAGAAATATTTAAGGATTAATTTCAACTTTTTCCCATTTTTTAACCTTTTCCCAAAGATATCGTTTATGAACAGGCTGTTCTAATTTAAGAAGTTCTACTGAATATATTTCAAAATTTAGAACCACAAAATTTTCTGACTTGGGTAGATTGGATAATTTTTCATGAGTAGATTGGACTTTTGGGTTTATTTTCTCTCCAGGAGACCCCCAAAACCAAGAAGATTTTGATTTTTCTGATAATAAATCCCAATAATTTTTGTTATCACTTAATTCACGTATTTTTCCTTTAAATCTATATTGTGATTTGGTTTTCAAAAAAAACCATAATATTTCTGCATTAGGGTTGGATTTTAGATGCCCAATTTTTTCACTTCTTCTATCTGTGAAAATTATCATTGAACTATCTTTATGCCATCCTCTGAAAACAACTGTTCTTAATCTTGGCTCATTTTCTTCGCTTACTGTTGCAAGCTGTATCCATCTATTAGAGGGTGATTTACCCTCTTTTTTTCTAGAAGATTTTAAATCTTGCCTCCAACTGGGTAAGTTTTTATCAGGCATTTAATTTAGGCAATATTAGACCACTTTTCTTTTTGTATTCTTCGAATGAATCATATTTTGAGAGCGATTTATCTTTTTTTATCATTCTTGGTAGAAAAACTATAGAGAAAAATATTGCAAGAATTACTAATGGAACGAAACTCATTGAGAGGATGGCGAATGATAGATAAATTAGTATTTCTCCTAAATAATTTGTATTTCTTATATTCTCGAAAAATCCTTCTTTAATTAGATCTTTTTTTAATTTAAGAGAAAAATATTTTTGGGCATCACTAGCAAAGTGTAGAAACACACCAATTATATTTAAAGATACAGAAGCAGCTATTACAATATTTGGAACAGATTTCTCAGATGAGATAAGAATGTAGGGAGCTACCCAGTAACTTCCAAGGAAAATAAAACCAGTAACTGAAGTTAAAAAATTGATTTTTTCTTTAAAATAAGGATCTGGGAATATCTTTTCTTTTAAAAGCCAAAGTAATCCATAAGTACCATGCAGAGCTAAATAAACGTAGGGAGCGATCGTAAAATTATCAAAAAAAATCATAAGACCTATCACTACAAATGCAGTGAGTCCCTTATGTAGATTAATTATTTGATTAAGTTTCATCTTTATGAATAATCTAAAAAATGAAATTATTTTCTGTGGATCTAACCTAATTCGTCAAAAGTTTTAATGGGCGATACTGGATTCGAACCAGTGGCCACTACCGTGTCGAGGTAGTGCTCTACCACTGAGCTAATCGCCCAAATTGAAGAAATTTTTTATTCCCCTTATAAGAAAATAGCAGGTTGCGTTTCATTTTCTAAGTAATTTAACTTTCCATCGTTCTCTTTTGGTTATTTCTAAATTTAAAATTTCAATAAATCCTTTATTTTCAAGTTCTAGTTTGTCGCCAGTTTTTAGATTAATTGTTGGTTTATTAACTTTGCTTCCATTTAATCTGAGCATTCCATTTTCTATCCTTTCAATGATTTTGGTTCGTGATACCCTAAAACCCGCTGAAGCTATAGCATCTAATCTTGTTGAAGCTTCTACTGTATTGACAAGTTTTTTTGATCTTCTAGAAGGTATTTGTAATTCATCTATACCTACTACATTAACTTTTACTTTTACGTCTCTCAAATACAAAATCTTTTCAGCTAGATGCTCAATATCTAAATTATCAATTATTCCTTGTGCTCCCCTATCGCCAATAGTCCATATATCTCCAACTTTTAATTGATTAACCCCATTTTCAATTAAGAGGGATCTAAAATCGTCTTGTGTAGCATTATCAAATAAAAAATTTCCATTAATTTTTATTCCTTGAGCTGGAAAATTACTTTTTAGCGCATCCTCCTCAGGAATATTATCCCCTCTAAAGCAAGCTATCCTAGACCTTTGAGAAGAGGAGAATCCTCCATAAATAAAAAATTTGAAATCATTTAAATTTTCAAAATCTTTTAAAATCTCTTCGCAAACATAAGTTGAATTAAACCCAGTCCAATAAGTTTCCCAGTGTTTGTAAGCTAAGTTAGCAATATTTATTAATTCCTCAGTTTCTTTTTTGTAGTTTGAATTTATTAAGATTTCTTTTAAGTCAATCATTTAGCCTTCTAAAAAAATTATATCTTTTGCTTCTAATTGTTTTATCAAAGCCCAAGGTAATTCAGTTCCAATTTGATTTTCAAGTAGAACAAGCCATTTACCTTCTTTATTAAAATTAATAATTGATCTTAACTCTTTATTTCTATTAATGTTGATACTTGCAGAAGAGACAATGCTTCCTAAATATCCTGAACCCATTCCTAAAAGTCCTCCAATGAGAGATTCCCCGATGTTATTTAAACCAAGAAAGCTGAAGGTAGATAAATTTGTCATATTAGAAAAAGCTATTCCAGCGATAAACCCAAACGGCATTAGCCATCTACTCATATCTTTTTGCCTGATCTTCCTATCAAGTGTAGGATTTAAGACTCTTATATCTTCAAAATTTTGAGATTTGAATAAGATATTTGCTTTCGTATTTAGCAATTCTGTTTCGTCTGATGATATTTTCTCACTTATTGGTGGGATCAAAATAGCTTCAGAGAGCATTACTGATTTTTCGTTGAAAACATCAAATAGCTGGATACATTTATTAATGTCTTCAAATATCACAATACTTTTAGTCAAAATTCAATCCTCAAATGTTTGTGTGTTATTCAAATTAATAAAATAAGATACATACACTATAGATTAAGTTAAAGTAAAAGATTAAAGAACCAATCTTAAATGACAAAAGTTCTCATTACAGATCCAATTGATCAAAAAGGAATCGATATTCTTTCAAAAGTTGCTCAGGTTGATCAGAAGATAGGGATCTCAGAATCTGAGTTAGCTTCCATTATTAAAGATTATGATGCTTTAATGATTCGCTCTGGGACTCAAGTGACCGAAGAAATTATTAACTCTTCAAGTAAACTGAGAATCATTGGGAGAGCAGGAGTTGGAGTCGATAATATAGATGTTAAGGCTGCTACGCAAAAAGGAGTCCTTGTTGTTAATTCTCCAGGGGGTAACACAATAGCAGCGGCTGAACATACTATAGCTATGATGTTGGCCTTATCTAGGCATATTCCAATCGCTAATAGTAGTACTTTGTTAGGTAAATGGGAGAGAAAGAAATTCGTTGGGAATGAGCTTTATAAGAAAAAATTAGGTGTAGTAGGTTTAGGGAAAATTGGTGCTCATGTAGCAAAAGTTGCTAATGCATTAGGAATGGAAGTTTGCGGTTATGATCCCTTTGTTTCAACTGAAAGAGCTCAACAAATCCAAGTTAAACTATCTGATCTAGAAGATTTATTCCAACAATCTGATTATGTAACTTTGCATTTACCTCGCACTCCAGAGACAGAGAATTTAGTCAATATGGAGGTGCTTAAAAATATGAAAAGTAGCGCAAAATTAATTAATTGTGCTCGAGGAGGCTTGATTGATGAAGAGGCATTAGCACAAGCTTTAAATCAATCATTGATTGCAGGTGCTGCAATAGATGTCTTTTCTAAAGAACCTTTGGAATCTAATTCACCACTTTTGAAGGTTGAAAAGAATCTTATTCTTACCCCCCACTTAGGAGCATCTACTCGGGAAGCACAAGAAAATGTAGCTGTTGATGTTGCGGAACAAATAAGGGATGTCTTGCTTGGTTTATCTGCTAGAACTGCAGTAAATATTCCAGGTTTGAGCCCTGATATTATGGATAGTCTGAAACCTCATTTGCAGTTAGCTGAAACCATGGGTCTGCTTATAAGCCAGCTTTCAGGTGGGCAGATACAGAAACTAGAAGTAAAGCTTCAGGGTGAATTTGTTCAACATCCTTCTCAGCCATTAATCATAGCTAGTCTAAAAGGCCTTCTAAGTAAAGCTTTGGGAGATAGGATTAATTATGTGAATGCTTCGCTAGAAGCAGATTCAAGAGGTATTTCAGTAGTCGAGAATAAAGATGAGGCAAGACCTGAATTTGCTAGTGGTTCGCTTCAGTTAACCACTTATGGAGATAACGGGGACCATAGCGTAGCGGGAAGCATTTTTGCTGATGGGGAATTAAGAATTATTAGTATTGATCAATACCCAGTTAATGTATCACCAAGCAGATATATGTTGGTTACTAGGCACAGAGATATGCCAGGCATTATTGGCAAGCTAGGGTCTTTATTAGGTAGCAACAATGTAAATATTGCCTCAATGCAAGTTGGGCGAAAAATTGTTAGAGGGGAAGCTGTTATGGTTCTAAGTATTGATGATCCAATACCTAATAAGTTGCTTGATACCATTATTGAAGTAGATGGGATTACCAACGCTAATCCAGTTACTCTATGAAGTGGCTTTAACTAGTTAATGGAAACTAAAGATTGGTATAAACTAACTTTTCTGATAGAAAGTGATTCTGAAGAAATTATTATTTGGAAATTAAATGAGTTGGGAATATTTAGTTTTTCATTTGAATATTTAATTAAAAATGTAAATAAAAAAGAAGTTAATATATGGCTTCCAATTGATGATTGGGATAAGAGTTCTAGAAGTGGTTTTGAAAAAATAATTAGCAAACTTTTAAACATTAATCCCCCTAAGAATAAATTTTTTGAATGGAGTATTATCAAAGAGGAGGATTGGTTAACAAGTTGGAAGAAATATTGGGCTCCTGAATTAGTAGGAAATCATTTTTTAATATTGCCTTGTTGGATAAATCTAAATAAAAAATTTAAAGATAAACAAATCATAAAGATTGATCCTGGAGCAGCCTTTGGCACAGGAAGTCATCCTTCGACTTATCTTTGCTTGGAAAAAATGGAGAATATTTTATTTTCTGATAAAAAGGTATTAGATATTGGTAGTGGTAGTGGGATTTTGAGTGTCGCGGCAAGATTACTTGGTGCTAAAGAGATTTATGCAGTGGATAATGATTATTTAGCTATAAATTCAACTAACTCTAATTTTCAACTAAATTTCGGTAATTTAAAAAACTTAAATACATATTTGGGATCTTTTAATGAGGTATTTTTTAAAAATCAACTTAAACAATTTGATTTTGTATTATGCAATATTCTTGCTGAAGTAATAAAAGAAATGATTCCAAATATATATAAGTGTTTGAAAAACAATGGGGAAGTCATTTTCAGTGGAATTCTGAATTCACAAAAGGATGAGATTATAAAAACATTAATTCAGAATGACTTGAAATTATTGGATGTATCAACTAGAAAAGATTGGATATGCATTTCTGCGCAAAAAACCAGCGATCCAACCAAAGTATAAGTTTTTCTTATAGATACTCTTTCATACATTTTATTGTGTCATTTTTTACTTCAAAATCTCACATATCGACCTAATCGATGTTAAAAATGTAGTTGATAGGTATTAACTACCAACAATTTTTTATTTAAATGGCTTCTTACAAAGTTACTCTCATCAGCGAAGGTGAAGGTCTCAATTCAACTATTGAAGTACCTGATGACCAATACATCCTCGATGCGGCTGAAGAACAAGGTATAGACCTCCCTTATTCCTGCAGAGCTGGAGCATGTTCTACATGTGCTGGAAAAGTTACTTCAGGTAGTGTTGATCAATCAGATCAAAGTTTCTTGGATGACGACCAACTAGAAGCTGGTTTTGTTCTTACTTGTGTTGCTTATCCAACATCTGACGTAACAATTACAACTCATGCTGAAGAGGAATTGTACT
>CACIWI010000010.1 GCA_902590355.1 uncultured Prochlorococcus sp. | reverse complement strand
TGTATGGCTTACATTTTTTTCAGACATCTAAAAAATAAAATTCAGTTTATTGATCTCCACTCTTTAACAACAAAGGGAGGCACTGGTAACTCAGAAAAAACTCCTGACAAAGATAATCTTAATGGTCTATTTTTATCTAAATTTCTGATCAATTCATCAAGATCAAATTCTGCAGCAGCTTGTCTTCCATCATTTGCTAATTCCAAATTAAGTAAAGTTTTATCATCTAAAAGCCACTGTTTTCTCCCTGATTCAACCCTTAAGTCAGTGGGATGATCAATCCTAAGATTTCCAGGATACCCTATTACTCTCAAGATCAATTTATCTTCAAAAAGTGGAGATTTATAAGCCACTAGTTGCCAAGTTTCAAAATCCAAGTCCCTTAGAAATTCACTACTAGCAATTATTAATTCCCCGTTTATTTCTGTTTCTGCGACTTCTGCAGATACTCTTAATGGATTAAAAATGAATGTTAGTAGTAGAACTAAAGGTAATATTCTTTTTAAAAAAATATTATTATTTGATTTTGTAATTTTCTTCATTTTCAGAATCCATCAGGGCGTCTAGAGTTACAGCTGTTCTTACAATAGCTTGATACCTTTTGATTATTTTACGATTTTTTTCTATAACTTGAGATAAATTCAAAGTGTCTTTTTCAGAATATCTAGATGTTAAATCGTTGGAATCTTCTTCAATAAACTCAAATTTACTGTCTTTATTAATTAGAGTTAATAATAAATCATGTAATCTCTTTCTTCTTTCAGACAATTAATTTACTATGATAACTCGAATAATAATAAGATAATTTTATAAAACATTCAAACAGTTAAGTTCCTTTTCATGAAATATTGATGACTGAAGTTTATAGAAAAATACATGTGGTAGGTATTAATTCATATATATTTAATGATTTACCTCCCAAATTGCAAGATCTATTTACAAAGACAGGAAATATTGCAGTTCCCAATTCATATTTTGAAGAAATAAAATCATGGGGCGAAAGTGGTTTAAAAAAAAAGAAAACATTTTTTTCGAGCAATAGTAATAACGAACTTGTTGACTGGCTTAGATCTCAAAAAAATGATGTTATTTTAATTTCTAGGGGAGATCCACTTTGGTTTGGGATTGGAAGAATATTACTAGAAAATTTCTCAAAAGATGAATTAAATTTTTACCCTTCAAATACTTGCATTCAATTAGCATTTAGTAAGTTGAAGATCCCATGGCAAGATACTGTTAATGTAAGTATTCATGGCAGAGATTCGACTAAGTTAGTTGAGGGTCTAAAAGCAAGGGCTTCAAGTTTGGCTATTATTACAGATTCAAAAAATGAAAGTTTAGAAATAATCAAAAAACATTTATCAGAGTTAAATCTGATCGACTTCTATGATTTTTGGCTTTGTGAAGAGATAGGCTTCGACAATGAAAATATACGTAAATTAAATCTTAAAGAGTCATTACCCTCAGATATATCAAGTTTGAACATCGTTGTTCTTACAAAAACGAAGAGAATTTTTTCAAATAATAATATCCCTCTCTTCGGAATCAATGACAATATTTTTAAAACTTTTGATGATAGACCAAATTTATTAACTAAAAGGGAGGTTCGCGTTCAAATCTTAGCTGATTTAGAGCTCCCGAAAAATGGGGTCATTTGGGATATAGGAGCAGGTTGTGGATCAATTGGTTTAGAGGCATTAAAATTAAGACCTAATTTAGAGTTGTTTTGTATCGATAAAAGGATTGGATCAAAAGCATTAATACTAGAAAACTCAAAAAGGCTTGGCGTTAACCCAAAATTTGTTTTTGAGGAAGACATAATTAAAACCTTGAATTCGAGAAGTTTAAGTTCTTTTGAAAAACCTAATAGGATAGTAATTGGAGGATGTGACAAAAAGACTAAACTTCAAATTATTAATACCATAGCTTTGAGCATGAGAATTGGAGATGTTGTTGTTATTCCAATAATTGACATTCAAACTATTAAAGAGTTGAAAGAGGAATTAGAAGATAAAAACTTCAAAACAAATTTAAATTTAATTCAGACCTATAAAAGCTTGAGTATTGCTGACGGAATGAGATTAGAACCAAATAATCCTGTTTTTATATTAAAAGGCAAAAAATAAATTTAATAAATTTTTATTTGTCAGGTTTAGCTACATGGGGCAAACCCCAACCTAGTTTATTTCTTAAAACTTGGAAAAATTCATGATCTTCAAGTCTTATAAACTTCACGGAGTGTTTACTTTTTCTTATTAGAACCCTATCTTCAGGCCAAACATAACAACCAGCATTACCATCAACAACCATTACTAATCTTTCAGGAGTCGCAGGGAAAACAGTTACTGGTTCTGAATCATTAAATACTAATGCCCTTGATGCCAATGAATGTGGCGCAATTGGAGTTAATTGTACTACTGGACAATCAGGTGTAATAACTGGTCCTCCAGCACTAAGAGAATATGCGGTAGAACCAGTTGGAGTAGATAAAATTACTCCATCAGCTGAAATATCTACAGGAGCATGTCGCCCTATAGAAATCTCAAAGTGACACATACTTGTTAGAGGTTCTCTATGAAGAGCCATCTCATTAAGGCAAAGAGACTCCCATCTCCTCTGATCATTCCTCATTACGCTAATAATAAAGCAAGTTCTTTCCTCAATATCCCAATTTCCAACAATTATTTTATCTATAGCCTCATCCAGGTTAGATAAATAAGCTTCTGCAAGAAATCCTAGATGACCAGTATTTATTGTAAGAATTGGAATTTTAGCTGGCGCCGTTTGCCTTGCAGCCGAAAGCACAGTCCCATCTCCTCCAAGAACGATTGCAAATTCCATTGACGAATCAAACCCTTCAGGAACGCAATTCATATATCCCAAAGGACGAACATGCTGATCAGGATTTGCGAAACCAACCATCCCTCCAGAACTACTAACTCTTAGAACTTCAAAATTAGATTTTTCCAATTTTTTTTGTACAGAAGTTGCAGTTTGAACAGCTAGTTCCTTTCCATCATTAACGATTAGTCCTGCTTTACGTACCAATCAAAAAATAAAAAACTAGGACTATCTTAAACTAATTTGTTGGACAATACTAATTTAATAATTTAATAGTATTAGAACTGTTCTAAGAATCTAAGATCATTTGTATAAAATTTTCTAATGTCGTCGATCTGATGTCTCACCATACAAAATCTTTCAACTCCTAATCCAGCTGCAAAGCCGGTCCATTTCTCAGAATCTATCCCTAATTTTCCTAAGACTATCGGATCTACCATTCCGCAGCCCATTACTTCTAACCATTTACCTTTCCATTGAACATCTACTTCTGCCGAAGGTTCAGTAAATGGGAAATAACTTGCTCTAAATCTTACAGGAATATCTCCAAAAAAGGTCTTTAAAAATGTAAGAACTGTTCCTCTTAAATGACTAAAATTAATATCTTTATCGATACATAAAACCTCAACCTGATTAAACACAGGAGAATGAGTAGCGTCTACAGCATCTCTCCTATAAACTCTCCCTGGGGCAATAATTCTTACTGGAGGAGGATTTTTCTCTAAGAATCGTATCTGAACAGGAGAAGTATGGGTCCTTAAAAGTTGATTTTCATCTAAATAGAAAGTATCCTGCATATCTCTTGCGGGATGATTTTTTGGTATATTTAGAGACTCAAAATTATAAAAATCAGTTTCTATTTCAGGCCCACTTTCAACTGAGTATCCTAAACCACAAAAAATATCTATTATTTCATCTTGAGTTGAAATTAAAGGATGTTTATTCCCCGGGGGAGTTCCTATTGAAGGAATAGTTATATCAATTTTTTCTGTCTTAATTTTTTTGTCTAAGGCTTCAATATTTAGTTGATTTTTTCTTTCAGTTATTAATTCTTGCAAGTTTATCTTTATTAAATTTGCCTTTTGGCCAACAATTGGTCTATCAGTAGCAGATAATTGACCCATTGTTTTTAAGATAATTGACAAATCACCTTTCTTTCCTAGCAGGGAAACTCTTAATTGATCCAGTTCTTCATGTGTATTGGCATTATCTATATTATTTTTTGCTTTTAGAGAAAGATTATTTAGTTTTTCCTCAATTTGACTTAATGATTCAATCTGACTCACTGATATAGTAAAATAAGTATTTCTTTATCTTACTTAAATATCGTCCATAAATAAAATTTTTTGATTAATGAAACCGTTAAATATACTAATAAGCAATGATGATGGTGTTTTTGCGGCAGGGATAAGAGCTCTAGCAAAGTCAGCGCAAAAAAGGGGGCATAATATAAAAGTAGTATGTCCTGACCAAGAAAGATCAGCTACTGGTCATGGCCTCACATTACAATCTCCATTAAGGGTGGAGAGAGCGGACGAATTATTTGAGAAAGGAATTGAAGCATGGGGATGTTCTGGTACGCCTGCTGATTGCGTCAAATTAGCACTATCTGAACTCTTGGATAAAAAACCTGATTTAGTTCTATCTGGAATAAATCATGGGCCCAATTTAGGGACAGATATTTTTTGTTCAGGGACAGTTGCTGCAGCTATGGAAGGCACCTTAGAAAATGTTCCCTCGATGGCAATAAGTGTTGCTAGTTTTAAATGGAAAAATTTTGAATTTGCTGGAGAAATTGCTATGAATATTGCCGAACAAGCTATTAACGACAATTGGCCAGCTTCACTTTTATTAAACTTGAATATACCTCCTTGCGAGAAAAGCAAAATAAAAGAATTATCCTGGACAAGATTGTCAGTAAGAAAATATAAAAATCAATTTTCTAAAAGGGAAGACCCAAGGGGAGACGATTATTATTGGTTAGCCGGTGAGGTAGTTTTAGATCTTAAATCAAAAGGTTATGGTCCAAAAAACTGGCCCAGTGATGTATCTCAAATACAAGACAATAAAATATCTCTTACACCTGTAGAACCAGATTTATTTTGGAGAGGCAATTTAGATGAGTTACCTAAAATTAATAATTCATTTGTAAATCCTTCTTAAAAGCCATAAAGAAAAGCAAAGACCAAAAAAATGAGCAGCAATAACTTGTGTATTACTGAGAACTGATAATATTTCTAATCCAGTAATTGGGATATCAGATGTCGCTGTTATCAATTGTCCAGTTGTTTGAGAGGATGCTTGTATAAATAAGGCACCCATAAGAGCTTGATATCCAATTAATCCAAACAAAATTCCTAATAAATCTACTATTATTCCTCTTTTTATCAATTTACTGGTTTGTCCTCTCGAGGGTCTTGCGTTGCTTGCGATTGCTCTTCCTGTTCTAACTATTAACCAACCTTGCCAAAGACTAAAAAGAAGTAAAATCAAGGCTATTGTTGTTAGTGATAGGCCAGGCGCTAAGCCAAGCTGTCCTTCGCTATTATTTACAACATTTGAAAAAAGCAAAACAGCTGCAACAACAACGCCTAAAATGGATTGAACCCAAAAGCGTATCCATCCAATGCGCCGCATTCCAAATGAAAGGGACTGAAAATCAATTTTGTCAGACATTCATTTGATTGAATAAACTATAATCTATTCAAATTTGCCATCAAAATCATAAAATTGCACGTAATCTTTTGATCTCTTTAATATCGCCATCTGAAGTTAAGAACCCTACTTCAATAGCTATTGGAAGTTTTGATGGCCTACATGCTGGCCACAGAAAATTAATTAAAAGTGTAGTTGAAGAAAATCAATATACCCCAACAATTGCTAGTTTCTGGCCTCATCCCAGAGAAGTGCTATACAACGAGACACGTCTTAGACTTGATCTCCCTTATGAAAAACTACCTATTCTTGAAGATCTTGGAATTGAACAATTAGTCTTAATTCCTTTTGATCAGAAACTATCTAAATTAAGTGCAGAAAGATTCGTAAGAGATATTTTGATAAATCAATTACAAGCAAAAAATATTTCTGTAGGAGCTAATTTTAAATTTGGTTTTAGAAGAAGTGGAGACATCAATACCATAAAAAATACAATTAAAGATACTGATATAAAATTAAAAATTACTCCAATTCTAGAAGACAAAAAAGGTAGGATCAGTAGCAGCAGAATAAGAGATTTATTAGATAGAAGTGACCTGAAAAATGCTTTCAAAATGCTTAATAGGCCTTATAGTTTTAAGGGGAAGGTTATTAAAGGCAAAGGGATTGGGGAAGGTCTAGGATGGCCAACCGCAAATCTTGAAATAGATGGCAGAAAATTTTTACCTGGAGAAGGAGTCTATGCAGCTTGGACAACTATTGAAAATTCCAATCAAAAAATTGAATCTGTTATGAATCTTGGCTCTCAACCAACAATAAATCCTTTATTACCATCAGCAGTTGAAGTTCATTTAATAAATAAAAATATCGATCTATATGGTTTAAATCTATCCGTAGAACCAGTAGAAAAGCTTAGATCTCAAATCCAGTTTAAGAATATAGATCAACTTTCTAATCAAATTAAAAAAGATAGAGATAATGCCCTCAGGATTTTTAAAAACAAAAAAAAATAAATTGCAAATGCTGAATTCCAATTCTACAAACACTGAAGATTTAAGAAATTATCAAATTATTGACGCTAATCTGGACAGAGCTAGAGAAGGACTGAGAGTACTAGAGGATTGGGCTAGATTTGGCCTTGGGAAAAGAAGATATGTTGAAAGGATTAAAAATTTTAGACAAATTTTAGGGAAAAATCATTTAGAAATTTATAAACAATCTAGAAATCATATTGAGGACATATCCAAAGGATTGACTCATCAAGAGCAGATAAACAGAAAAACCGCTGAGCAAATTATAAGTTCTAATTCAGGCAGAGTTCAAGAAGCTTTAAGAGTCATAGAAGAATTCTCAAGGCCGCATAATCATGAGCTTTCAAAAATCGCTTCTGAAATTAGATATGAAATTTATACTATAGAAGTAGAATTATTAAGCTTAAGCAAGCGTAAGAAATCGGAGAAAATATTAGTAGAAAATGACTTATATATAATCACAGATCAAAAGGATAATTTATTAGAAATAATAGAAGAGATTTTAATTGCAGGAGTAAGGATCATTCAACATAGATTTAAAACGGGAACCGATAAAGATCATCTTAAAGAAGCTATTCAGATTAAAAATCTATGTAAAAGATATAATTCCTTGTTTATCGTTAACGATAGACTTGATATAGCTCTAGCATCTGATGCAGATGGAATTCATCTTGGTCAAGACGATTTAGATTTAAAAACCGCAAGAAAACTATTAGGATATTCAAAAATTGTTGGTATAAGTGCAAATAATGCAATTGATATTTCAAATGCTCTTAAGGAGGGTTGTGATTACATAGGAATAGGGCCAGTATTTGAAACTACAACAAAGAAGAACAAAAAACCCATAGGCATTGAAAATATCAAAACATTAACAAAAGATTTAAATATTCCTTGGTTTGCTATCGGAGGAATCAAATCAAATAATATATCAAATTTAAAAAGCAATGGATTTAAAAAAGTTGCTTTAGTTTCGGAATTAATGAATTCTGAAGATCCTCAAGAAGACGCTATTATGATTTTAAAAAAGTTGTCTAATGAAAATTAGGGTAAATGGAGAAGAAAAAAAAATAGAACTTGATCAAAACAATGTTCTACTATCAACAGCTCTACACCATATGGGATATAAACCAAACACAATTGTCGTAGAGTTAAATAATTTAATTATAAATTCAATGAAATGGGAGAAAGTGAAGCTCAAAGATGGTGACAATTTAGAAATTGTTTCAATAGTTGGTGGCGGATAAAAGAAAAATATTTAATGCATTAAAAATCTTCATATTTTTTTAAGTTTAGGCTTGAAACAATAACCAAATTTCTCCTTTTTTCGTTTTATATTTTTAATACTTAAATTTAACAATGAAAGAAAAAATTGATAGCAACTCAAGATCTCTAAAATGGGAGCAAAATGGGGAGTTAGCACATAAAGATCTCTCCGAGCTGATTGAAAGACTAAAAAATGTAGAAAGTGAACATACCTCATCTGAGCTGTCTAGATTAGGTACAAAATCAAACATAAAAGATTAAATTTGTTACTTAGATCTTGTTTTTTTTAAAATTTGTCCCAAATTATAGATACCAACTATAAATCATATGCCGAAAAGATATCCAGAGTGGGTAAATACTGAAGTCGTGATAAAAGCAATCAAAATGAGAGAAGAAGGAATGCTATCAAAACAGCTAAATTTATGGATAGAAAACCTATTAGAAATAGAAAAAAAGTGATTATTTAGGAAATACTTTTAATAATTCTAAGAGCCGCCATTGCTGCTCCGTAACCATTATCTATATTCATAACTGCAATACCTGGAGAACAGCTTGACAACATACTATTTAAAGCAGTTTCTCCATCCTTGCTAACGCCGTATCCTACTGAGACAGGTACTGCAATTATCGGTTGAGCCAATAATCCTCCCACAACTGTTGCCAAAGCTCCTTCCATTCCAGCACAAACTATTAATACATCATATTTATTAATTTCTTCTAACTGACTCATCAATCGATGAAGTCCCGCTACTCCAACATCTATAAAAGATTGACAATTCACTCCATAAATTTCGAGCGCTAGTTGTGCTTCCAGTGTTACGGCCAAATCGCTTGAACCGCCTGAAATTATGGCAACTTTTTTATTCGTAATAACTTTATTAAAATTTTTTCCAATTATTAGGCAATTTGCCTCTTCATGGAATCGTGCATCATCATACAAATCTAAAAGATAATTAGCCTTTTCGCTATTAATCCTAGTAATGAAAACAACCTCATTTTTACTTAATACATTTCCACATAATCTTTCTAATTGGTCGATACTCTTATCTTGCCCCCAAATAGCCTCAATGAGTCCAAGCCTATCTCTTCTTTGAAAATCAAACTTGATATCAAAATTCATCTTTGTTTTTCTAATTCTCCTTCATAAATCAATTCAAAAGGATTATCGCCTACATTTAGAGCAGCTTTAACATTATCTTCAAATTTTTGTTGAACTACATTTACTTCTGACATTGGTATGTTTTTCCATAATTTCTTACTTTTCCAATTTACCAATATTAAAGCTTCTTCTTTTTCTTTATCCCAAAATAATTGTCTACCCAAAAAACCATCTTGAGAAGATAGCCATGGCTCCCATATTTCCTTTTCAGCATTTAGCCAAGCTGCTTTTACATCAGCAGGTACTTTAAGTCTTAATTCCTCTATGACCATTTCACTTTGAAAATTATCCATTGTAAGAGCTTTTAAATTGGGAATATCAGATTGAAAAATTAAAACTACTAAGCAAATTAATAATAAACAAAAACCTTGAATTTTTTTTTTCAAATTTAAATTAAATCTCATTTTTTCTCAAGAAGAACTACTGAATGGCAACTTATACCCTCTTCTCTCCCTTCTGGACCCAATTTTTCATTAGTGGTTGCTTTAATTCCAATTAAATTTTCATCAATATTTAAAATTTCAGAAATGTTTTTTTTCATTAGTTTTATATGTGGCATGATTTTTGGCCTTTCAGCAACAAGAACACTATCAATATTATTTATTTCCCAACCATCTTGTCTTATCAAATCAATTACTTTTGATAACAAAAACAAGCTATCAGCATTTTTCCATTTTTCATCAGATGGGGGGAAATACTTTCCTATATCTCCCAAAGAAAGAGCTCCCAATAATGCATCCATTATTGAGTGACTTAAAACATCAGCATCACTATGCCCATCCAATCCTAAACTTTCAGGGTGATGCAATTTTACACCTCCAATAATTAAATCTCTATCCTCTACTAGTCTATGAATATCGTATCCATTACCTATTCTAAATTTCATGAATTGATTATTTTCTTTTATTATTCTCTTACTTTGTGGTGATTTTTTGTAGTTTTCATTTGAAATTAAGTCACTTCTTCTCTCCAATGTTCTTTCAAAACTTTTTTTTCTTCTCCACGATTTAATCTCTTCATGATTACCGCTCACTAAAATATTTGGCACTTTCATATCTTTAAAAGTTAAAGGCCTTGTGTATTGGGGATATTCTAATAAAGAGGAATTATGACTCTCATCGACTAAGGAGTCTGGATCACCAAGAGTCCCTGGTAATAACCTAGTCAAACCATTAATTATTGATATTGCAGGTATTTCACCTCCAGAAAGGACATAATCGCCTATTGATATCTCTTCATCAGCTAAACATCTAATCCTTTCATCAAAACCCTCATATTGACCACAAATAATTATTAATTGATCCAAAGTGGACCATCTCGCAAGATCCTTTTGCTTTAAAACTTTACCCTGTGGTGTCATAAGCAAAGTTTTCCTTTTTGGTAATTTTCTTATTGATTCATATGCCTTATAAATTGGTTCAGGTTTTAATAACATGCCTGCTCCTCCTCCATAAGGCTTATCGTCTACTTGTCTATAAGAACCTTCTCCATATTCTCTTAAATCATGTAAATTTACATCGATCAAATTCTTATCTAGAGCTTTTGTTATGACCCCTAAATTATTTATTAACTCAAAAGCTTTAGGGAACAAAGTAATTACATCAAAATTAAAACCACTCATCTAGAAATCTTCCTCATAACCAAACTCAATTATCCTTGATTCTTTTTTTCTCCAATTTGGAACAACTTTCACAAACAACTCTAGGTGAACTGGACCATCAATTAATTTTGACATATTTGATCTTGCTGACTGACCAATAATTTTTAACATTGAACCTTTCTTTCCAATAAGAATTCCTTTTTGAGTTGATCTTTCAACAATAATAGTAGCCAAAATAGCTGTAAAAACTTTGCCATTTTTTCTTTTCATTTCCTCTCTCTTTTCTATCTTTACTGCGACACTATGAGGTACCTCTTCTCTTGTATTTTTTAATACCTGCTCTCTTACTAAATCAGATAATAAGTTATCTAATGGTTGGTCGCAAATCGTCTCTTCGCCATAAAGTTTTGGTCCCTCTGGAAGAAAATTAAGTGCCATATCGACTAGCTCAGAACATCCCTCTCCTTGAGAAGCACTTACAATTTGAAAGTTTCTATTAATTCCAAAAAATCTTCTATATTGATCTAATCGTAAATTCCTAAATTCTTTATTAACCAAATCCCACTTGTTTAATGCCACAATAAACTCGGTTTTATTTGCGATTAGAAAGTTCAAAATATATTCATCTCCTCTACCAGGTTCTTCACTTGAATCGATTACAAAAATTACCATATCAACTCCATTAATTGCAGATTTTGCGTTTTTTACTAATATCTCTCCAAGTCGATGATGAGGTTTATGAACACCTGGAGTATCAACAAAAATTATTTGCCCATTGTCTGTAGTAAGTATTCCTTTTAATTTATTTCTAGTAGTTTGTGCTATTGGAGAAGTAATTGTTATTTTTTCTCCAATCAATTTATTTATTAAAGTAGATTTACCGACATTTGGCCTTCCTAGTAAAGTTACAAACCCAGATCTATAATTGGCCAAAGACTTTTAATACATCAATAATAAAATTCTGATCAAAAATGGAAAAAAAAACAATAAATTTTAAAGAAGCTTCGTTCACGCAAGCAATAAACATATCAGCACAATGGTGCAAAGAGTGGGGTGAAGATTTACTCAGCGAAGAAGTTTTAGCAGATAGAATCGCAGAGCTAACTAAAACAAGAAATGGACTCAGAGGATTTTTTGCATACGCTTTATCAGATAAAGATTGTTTTTTGTTAGATAAACTTCCTTTTTCACTAATTTACAAACTGAACGAAGGTGGTGATGCTGTAACAGACATAATAGTAAAAAATTTAATAATGAGTTCAGCTCAAATTATTATTCATCGAAGAGATAATAATCATGAATATGAGGCAACATCGGAAAACATTTCAGATAGATGTAAGGCTATTTTAAGAGTCCTAGAAACTAAGTCTGTTACTAAATCTGTCAATCAAGTACTTAGAGACTTAGATGATATGGGCAATAGTTTTGATAATTCAGTAAAGTATGACTCAGAGCAAAAAGATTTCATAAAAAAACAAATTCTTGATATCGCCCAATAAAAAAAGGGGAGGAACAAATCTACGCTTTGGGTTAGTTATTTAAGTAATATGTTTAGTCTCTTCTTCCACCACCTTGTAGTGCAATCATTAATCTCAATATAAAAACAAAAAGATTTATATATGTAAGATACATACCTAAAGCCCCCGCAAGGTATTGGTCATCGTTATATCTTCTTGGCATTGTGTAGAAATCAACAAAAGACATTGCAACAAATAAGACAGTTCCAAATCCTGCAATAATCAATTCAAGTCCTGAACCTCCAAAAAATCCTGGGGCAAAGAATCCTCCAATTAATTGGACAAACATTGCTATGAGCAGTCCTATCAATCCAAGACCAACTACTCCACTTAGTGCCTGACCAACACTATCACTCATTCTTTGGCCAGTGTAAGAGGCAATAACGAAAGTTATACCAGTAGCTAAGGCAGCTGTTCCAACCGATCCAATACCAATTGTTCCTATTGCTAAAGCAACTATTCCACTTAAGGTGAATCCAGTTAACAAACTAAATCCGGTCAACAGGGGCAGGGCCTTTGCATTATTTGCGTTATTCGCAGCGCTTGTTGCTATAAAAAATAATACTAGTTCTGCGATTAAAGCAACTATTGAGAGAGGTTGAAACAATCCAGGGTTTGTTGCTATAAGTGAGACTCCTGCTAAAACTCCTAAAGAAGTTAGTACCATGCCTCCACCCACGTAAGGTAGAGCTTTTTGAACAACATTAGGTCCAACAATTGAACTTGCTTGTGCTTCACGAATAGCTTGATTGAAATTACTACTTGCTGGCATTTTTTTTATTAAATATGGTCTTATTCTACTTGATTTTTAAAATTTCAGAGTACGGATCTCCAGAGTTATGAAGTTATTGATAAGCCTCAATAATTTTCTGAACTAAAGGATGTCTAACTACATCTTCAACAGTTAAATAACAAAATTTTATACCTTGAGTTTCAGAGAAAATTCTCGATGCTTCGATGAGGCCGCTTTCCTGATCTTTTTTTAAATCAATTTGGGTAATATCTCCATTTACAACCATTTTTGATCTATCTCCTAATCTGGTCAAAAACATTCTCATTTGAGAGCAAGTAGTATTTTGTGCTTCATCCAGGATAACTATGGAGTTGTCTAAGGTTCTGCCTCTCATAAATGCCAAAGGAGCAACTTCAATAATTCCCTTATCAATCAACGAATTTGTTCTGTCAATCCCGAAAATACTATGTAAAGAATCAAATAGGGGTCTTAAATATGGATCTACTTTTTGTTGCAAATCACCAGGTAGGAATCCCAAACTTTCACCAGCTTCTACAGCTGGTCTGGTTAAAACAATCTTTTCAATTTTTTTCTCGTTTAATAGTCGCGCCGCGCAAACAGTTGCTAAAAATGTCTTACCAGTTCCAGCTGGACCAATCGCAAAGGTAAGATCAAAGTTTTCAATTGATTCAACATATTCTTTTTGCCTTATAGTTCTTGGTCTTAAATATCTTCCCTCTTTGGAACGCGCAAGAATTTTTTTTCCTAGTTCAGCATGTGAAGACGATTCGCCCATATTTAAAGAACTTAAAGCCGCTTTAAGATCTACCTCTGGGACTTCTAACCCTTGTTCCCAAATTGGTCTTGTTAGTTCTACTAATGCTGAGGCTCTCTCAATTTTAGATATGACACCGTTCATCTCAAGTTGTAATCCTCTTATAGTTAAAGAAACTCCTGTAAGAGACTCAAATTTTTTTAAGAAAGAATTACCAGCTCCAGATAATGCTGTAGCGGCATCAGAGCTTGGCAAATCTATTTTGAAGTGACCAGTTTTGGAAACTTCCTTCATGTAGTTATTGAATAAGAATAAAAATTTATCAACTCACTAGCTTTCAACTTTACTACTATCAGTTTCTTCTTCTTTGGTTTTAGCCTTTGCTAATTTTTCCTTTTCTAACTTTGCTTTACCAATTGCGATAGAGGGTCTTTCTGTTTTTTCTAATAATCCTCCCTTTTCTAGTAAAGTTCTCACAACATCAGTTGGCTGAGCACCCTGAGTAAGTCTTGTTCTTAAAGCTTCTGTGTCAAGTCTAGTTTCCTTAGTTCTTGGATTATAAAAACCTAGTTCTTGCAGGGGTCTACCATCTCTTCTGGAAGTACTGTTGCATGCAACAATTCTGAAACTTGCCTCTTTTTTCTTTCCAAAGCGCTTAAGGCGCAATTTAATCATCTTAAATTAATGTGTTTTTAATAATAATATCATTTAAAGGTAAAAATATAGAAACTATAAATCGGCAAAACCTTTTTTCTTTTTATTAGTTTTTTGTTTTTTCATTGGCTTGTTACCACTCATTCCTCCCATTCCTGGCATTCCTCCCATTCCTGGCATTCCTCCCATTCCTGGCATTCCTCCCATCCCTGGCATTCCTCCCATTCCTGGCATTCCTCCCATTCCTGGCATTCCTCCGTTAGACATTTGTTTCATAAAACCTCTCATTCTTTGAAAATCGGCTAAAACTTTATCTACATCTTTTGCTTCATAGCCGCTACCTTGAGCGATTCTTTGTCTTCTTGAGGGGTGAGCGGCAAGAACTTCGGGTTTTTGTTTCTCCTCAAGAGTCATTGACGAGATCATAGATTCTATTTTCTTAAGTTGATCTTCTCCATCTTTTATCATCCCATCATCTATTTTATTCATTCCAGGAATCAATTTAATCAATCCACCAAGTGAACCCATTCTTTTAATTAATCTCATTTGCTTTACAAAATCATTAAAGTCAAAAGTCGCTTCTTGAAGTTTCTTTTGCATCGCTTCTGCATCAGCAAGTTCAACTTCTTTTTGTGCTTTTTCAACAAGGGTCAACACATCGCCCATGCCTAAAATTCTGCTAGCCATTCTCTCTGGATGAAATGGTTGCAGTGCCTCTATTTTTTCACCTACACCTATAAATTTGATTGGTTTACCACTTATTTTTCTTATTGATAAAGCAGCTCCGCCTCTTGAGTCACCATCTAACTTAGTTAAAATCGCACCTGTAATTCCTACTTTTTCATGAAATGACTTTGTTAAGTCTGCAGCTTCTTGCCCAATCATTGAATCAACAACAAGCAAAACCTCATCAGGATTAGAAACTTCTTTAATTCGAACCATTTCACTCATCATGGAATCATCAATTTGCAATCTTCCCGCGGTATCAATAATTATCGAATTAAAATCATTTTCACTAGCAAAATTCAATGCTTGCTTTGTTATCTCTTCTGGTTTGCTATTTTTTTCTTTAGCTGAAAAAACTTCTAAGTCATATTGACTTCCCAATGTTTTAAGCTGCTCTACAGCTGCTGGCCGATAAATATCTGCAGCAACCAAAAGAACTTTTTTATCTTTTTCCTTCAAATAAAGTCCTAATTTTCCTGTTGCAGTTGTTTTACCGGCCCCCTGAAGTCCAGCCATCAAAATGACTGTAGGACTATTTTCATTCTCGTTTAATGGAGAATTTTCATTCCCCATAATGTTAATCAATTCTTTATTTACAACTTCTATAAATTTTTGACCTGGGTTTACACCCCTAACTACTTCTTCTCCAATAGCTTTATCCTTGACATCTGATATAAACTCTTTTACTACAGACAAACTAACATCTGCATCAAGGAGTGCTCTTTTAACCTCCTTCAAGGCATCGTTAATATTATTTTCACTAATTTTTGCTTCGCCTCTTAAACCCTTTACTGCGTCTTCAAAGCGTGAAGAGAGTTCATCAAACATTATTAAAAAGTAATTTCAATTATTATAGATGATCTTGAAGTTTGTAATTACAAGCCGCTCACGAAATCAACCAATTTCCACGATTTATTTGAAAAACCCAAAATATATTTTACCTTTAGGGGATTTAAAGATGTTTCATTAATTAATTCTCCAGAATTCTTTACTAACCTCTCTAGATAATTCAATTCTACTAAAACAACTATCCGAGACGAAGTTCGCGATTCCAAATCAATCTCACGTATTTGAGAATTAATTTCCTTATAAATTCCCTTCTCGATGTCGTTCTTTCTTTCTTCGATTGTTCGATCAATCAAACCTTTACTAACAATCTTAGAAATATTGATTTCACTCTTTCCCGCCAAGTAATTACTTTTACTTAGAAGCCATCCATTAATTAGATTCCTAATATCTTCCAAAGAAGGTGAAGGGGAATTAAGTTCTTTGAATTCATAGGAAATGATTGAAGTAGATTTCTCAGGAATAGAATTCAATTCGCTTGAAGGATTTTTTTTAATTTCTTGAATAATATCTTTCTCACTTATTTTTTGATTTTTATCTATTGCAATTAAAGGTTTTTCAGTAATAGCTTCTTCCTGAATTGATTTTTTTAAATTATTTCTTAAAAATCCAATACCTATACCAAATGCAAATAAAATCAAAAACGCATAAATGTAAATTAAATAAGGTGACCGATTAATAATCTCTTTATCCTTCAAGAATTCCCCAAAGCTAAACTTTAATTCAGCAATTTTTTCAATTAAAAAATTATAAAACTCTATTGGTTTTTTCTTAAAGTAATCCTCATTGAACTCATTTTCTTTGATCTCAACCTTTTCATAATCTTGTTTTATACCACCAGGCCAAGGTAGTCTCCCTTCATCAATATTATCCAATAAATTATCAAATTCTTCAGTCGTTTTTTTGGAGGATTCCTTCTCAGTTTGTTGGTTTTGAAGATTTGATCTAATTGCAATTTTACTTGATTTCTTTTCTAATTTTTCAATAAATTCTTGAATTTCCCTATCTTCAAACCAAGAATCTAAATCCACCTCTTTTGAGTCAATGTCTCTATACCCAACTAAAACATCATTCTCTAACCAATTTTTACAAAAAATACATATCGCTTCTAACTTATTTCCAGGATAATTATTAAGCCAATCTCGTAAATTTTCATCAGAACTACTTGAAAACCTTGCGGAGGCTTGGTCAATATCAGCTAAAAGCAAATCTAAACAACCAACTAGAGGCATTGAATCAAGACCTGATAAATTTAGTTTCTTTAAAATTCTCCTTGCTTCAAATAATTTTTCTGGCTTTCTTCTAGAGAAACCAATAGCTGTTAAGGATAGAAACGCTAAAAATCCTGCTTCTAATGATCCTCTTTTTTGTAATTCAAGAAACAAATCAATCTGTTCTTGTACTGTCAAAAATGGCTTAATTTGTTGAAAAAAAACTTCAAACTCTTGCTGATTTAAATAATCTTTATACTCAGATTTATTATTACCTTCCAAACCACCTCTTTTGATTATTAAATTTTCCAACATAATTAAGCCTTTTTTATGAGACTCTTGATCATTTAGATCTCTACTAAGTAGATCTAGGATTCTGTAAGGAAGCAAAGCAACCAAATCTTCTTCAAGTTCTTTTCTTATTTCTCCAAGCTTTCCCATTCTTTGTAGAAGTTGTATTCCCTCGTGTAAAAAGTCTGCCGCGTTCGAATAGGATCTAAGCTGTTGTTCTTGAATTGCAGAATCTCTAGCTGTTAAAGCAGCCAATAATGTTAAATCAGCTTCTCTACTACTTCCTAAAGCTGGAGTTTGTGGGGGTTGCAATGCTTTTCTCGTAATTTTAAAAGCTTCTTTTGGTGAACCTGATTCCCAAAGAAGTATTAATCCTGCTACTTCTCTATTTGAGGAAAAATCCAATCCAGAATTCCCATTTAATAACAAATTTTCGTACTCTCTTCTGCTTTCTGGATCTGTAAGTAAATCTGCAGTGAGGCGAAGCAGCTCAGATCTTTGGGTTAAAACTTCATAAGTAAAACCTTCATCAGGTGTTTTATCTAATCGCAATTGAAACGCCCTTAGTATTTCCTCAGAAGTTGCAGAGGGGCTTACGCCAATTAAACGAAAATGGTCTAAAGGAAGTTCCAAGCAAATATCCTATTGAAAATTCTTAGACAAATTTTATCAAGTTAAAATTTTTTTTCACAAGGTCTTTCAGAGTTATTAAAAAAAATCATGAAAATCGCCCATCACGGCTTAGAATGTTAACAAATCAAAACTTCGTTAAGGTATTTTTCTTGGAAACACACGTAGAGAGAATCTCAAATCTTCAAGACATAAAAAAAGCCGAATTAGATCGAGAAACCGGATTATTCCTTTATGAAGACATGACGCTTGGTCGTAGGTTTGAAGATAAGTGTGCAGAAATGTATTACAGGGGGAAAATGTTTGGTTTCGTTCATTTATACAACGGTCAAGAGGCTATAAGCACGGGAGTAATTGGCGCAATGAAAAAGAAACATGATTGGTTTTGTAGTACCTACCGCGATCATGTTCATGCACTAAGTGCAGGTGTTCCCTCATTTGAAGTAATGAGTGAACTTTTTGGTAAATCCACTGGTTGTAGCAAAGGGCGAGGTGGATCCATGCACTTATTTTCAAGAGAGCATCACCTACTCGGAGGATATGCATTTATTGGAGAGGGAATTCCAGTTGCCTTAGGGGCAGCCTTTTCAAGTAAATACAAAAAGGAAGTTGCTGGAAATAGCAACAGTGATGCGGTAACTGCAGCATTTTTTGGGGATGGGACTTGTAATAATGGTCAGTTTTTTGAATGTTTAAATATGGCCCAGTTATGGAAATTGCCCATAATTTTTGTTGTTGAGAATAATAAATGGGCTATTGGTATGGCTCATGATAGAGCTACTAGTAATCCTGAAATATGGAGAAAAGCGTCTGCTTTTGGCATGCACGGCGAGGAAGTTGATGGGATGGATGTATTAGCCGTAAGAGGGGCAGCACAAAGAGCAATTGAGCGAGCTAGGGCAGGAGAAGGACCCACACTTTTAGAATGTTTAACTTATAGATTTAGAGGGCATTCTCTTGCAGATCCAGATGAATTAAGGTCTGAAAAAGAGAAGGAGTTTTGGGGAAAAAGAGATCCTATTAAGAAATTAGCTCAAGAAATTATTGACGGTAAATTCGCTACGGAAGAAGAATTAAAAATTATTGAAAAGAAAATTGATACTGAAATATCGGAGTCAGTTAAAAATGCGATTGAAGCTCCTGAACCTCCTTCAGAAGAATTAACCAAATATATTTGGGCAGAAGATTAGATTAAATACCGCTAGGTAATTTTCTGGTTAAATTTCTTAATTTTCTTAGTGCCTTAAGTTCGACTTGTCTTACTCTTTCTCTAGAAACTTCTAATAATCTTCCAATTTCTGCGAGCGTATGTCTCTCATTTGCATCAAGTCCAAACCTTAGTTTGAGAACATGTTGTTCTTGCTCACTTAAATGGCTTAACCACTTACCAAGTTGCTCTTGATGCATTTTCTGTTCAACTTGATCTAAAGGCTCTTCATTATTACTATCTGCAATTAAATCACCTAAAAAGCTTCTGCCGTCATCACCATTTACTGGAGCATCTAAACTACTTGTCGATAAAGCTTGTCTTAAAACAGAATCCAATTCTTCAACATCAATTTCCATAGCTTCTGCAATTTCAATTCTACTTGGCATTGCACCAAGCTTATGAGCCAAATCTCTACTAACTTTTCTGATAGAAGCTAACCTTTCACTTAAGTGAACAGGTAAACGGATTGTTCTTGATTGACAGGCAATTGCTCTTGTCATACTCTGCCTAATCCACCAAAAGGCATAAGTAGAAAACTTATATCCTCTTGTCGGATCAAATTTTTCAACAGCCCTCTCTAACCCAAGAGAACCTTCTTGTACTAAATCAAGTAATTCCAATCCTTTACCTTGATATTTTTTTGCCACACTGACAACTAATCTTAAATTAGCTTTCATCATTCTTTCTTTCGCTCTTCGACCAATTTTTATAGTTCTTTTTTGCTGAGTTGTAAAATCATTAATCTTTTCATTTAATTGTCCATCATCTGTAAGAATCATCATCTTCTGGACTTGATTACCCAATTCAATCTCTTCAGCAGGTGTTAATAATGGAACTCTGCCAATGTTCTGCAAATACCAACTTATTGGATCATTACTTCTCCTTTTTGGCTGTTCTGATTGAGTTGGTAATGATGAAACCATTTTGACCCGATTAGGTAGTAAAACTCTCCTACACTTTTATGAAAATGGCCAAATATTTAATGCGCGCTTCAGATTTCAAGTAATATTTGTACACTTTTGTGTTTAAAACTATAAATAACTCTCTTAAATTGTTTCTTTCAAGATATTTGTCTCGTTTTTATATTTCTCATTAATTTTGTCAGTTCATCACCAATAGCAGAAGCATTTGACCCACTTTTGCACTTCGATGCAGCAAATGAATGCAAAAGTACATATTTTACAAAAAAATCTGTTGATATATTTCTACACAAGGTTAAATCAATCGCAGAACTACCAGCTACAAAACCAGATAAAAGATCACCCAATCCAGCTCGAGCTGTTTGAGAATCAGTTCCAAAAAGTTGCCATACTTTTTTATTATCAGCAACTATGCTGTTAGCTCCTTTTAACAAAATACTGATATTGAATTCTTTTGCCGCTTCACGAGCGAGCTCAACATTGTTCTTAGAATTGATATTAGAAAATAATCTTCCAAATTCTTTTCTATGCGGTGTAATCCATGTCTTAAACTTTCTCTCTAAAAAGAAATTTGCCCCCAACTTAGATTCCGAAATCCTATTAAGTGCATCTGCATCCAAGATCAATAATCCTCCAAAATCCATAAGAAAGTCTTTTGATTTTTGCCAATCATCATTATCAATCCCTATTCCTGGCCCTACAGCTAAGGAATCAAATGCACTTAAATCAATATTCCTTAATGCACTAAATAAAGATGCATTCCCATTTTGGTTAGATTGCATAGTTTCTTTTAAAACTATTTCTGGGGCAACTTGCCAAATAGATTCCGCAACTATCCCAGGAAGGACCGCAGAAATAAAGCCTGCTCCACTTGATATAGCCCCTTTTAATGCCAAGTATGCGGCACCAGGATATTTTTCACTTCCTGCTATTAGTAATGTCCTACCTCTTTGATATTTGTTGTAATTTTTTGGTAAAGAAGGTAAATCAATATTTTTTATATCTTTGTAAGTAACCTTGAAAATCTTTTTATCAACTTTGGACAGTTTACTGGTAGGCATCCCAACATCTATGAGGTGCAATTCTCCAATAAAAGGCAAAGCAGCATCTTGGGTCAACCCAATTTTATAAAGACCAATGGCCAAGGTATAGTCTGCCTTTACTGCATTATCTGAAAAAGGCTCTCCTTTATCAGGACATAATCCTGTTGGAATATCAATACTTATTACCTTTCCATATTTTTTATGAAATTTTTGATTAAACATTTTAATTAATTTATCATCAACTTTTCTTGTTTGATTATTACCAAAAACTGCATCAATCCAAAGCTCTTTCCCATTTGCATCAGGAGGCTCTACTAATTTTGTGACACCAATAGATGTAAGATAATTAAGGTGGTTATTTGTTAATGTTTTTTTTATCGGGAATGGACACCATACCTGAACATAAAAACCTCTCAAAAAAAGTTCTCTTGCTATCACTGCACCATCCCCGCCGTTATGCCCAGGACCTATAAAAACAGTTATTCCATGCTTGAGAAGGGATTTCTTTTTTAAGAGCCATCTACTAATTTGGATACCAGCTTTTTCCATCAATGCTTCTTGTGGCATTCCATCTGAAAACATTTCTTTCTCTAATATCAACATTTGCTTTGAATCAACAATTAAATGTTCAGAATCAATTGTTGGCCATACAATTTCATTCATAATGAGTACAAAGCAATTGAAGTATTGTTCAAAAATTTAAATTTCTATGTTAAAGACACAAAAGGATAAAAATTTAGAGAACTTTTTTTCTTCTAATAATAAAACTAAAAAGAAGAAAAATATTATTGTAGGTCTTTCTGGTGGCGTAGATAGTTCCCTTTCAGCTGCCCTTCTTGTAGAAAGAGGCTGGAATGTTGAGGGACTAACTCTTTGGCTAATGAAAGGACAAGGCTCCTGTTGTTCTGAAGGATTAGTAGATGCTGCTGGCCTTTGTGAAGATTTGGGAATTAACCATAAAATAATAGACTCAAGAGAAATTTTCGAAAGAGAGGTAATTAAAAAAACTACTGAAAGCTATGAGAAAGGATTCACTCCACTTCCATGTTCGATGTGCAACAAGAATGTGAAGTTTGAAGAGATGCTCAATTACGCAATAAGTAAAAAAGACTTTACTCATATTGCAACCGGACATTACGCAAGGATAAATAAATCATCTTATGCTAAAACACTTAATTGCAAGAGCCTTGTATTTAAGAAATTCCTTCTTCTTAGAGGTGCTGACGAAAACAAAGACCAAAGTTATTTTCTTTATTCTCTTTCTCAAGAAGTATTAAGCAGATTAGAATTTCCTCTTGGTGAAATGAAAAAAGAGGAAACAAGAAGGGAAGCCCTGAGATTAGGCCTTAGAACTGCTCAAAAACCAGAAAGTCAAGATTTATGTTTAGTTGAGCATTATGGATCAATGCAGATTTTTATCGACAAACACATAGAACCCAAAGACGGAGAAATTGTGCATGTAAATGGGAAAGTCCTTGGGAGGCACAATGGAATTCAGCACTTTACGGTAGGTCAGAGAAAAGGGTTGGGCATTGCATGGCCGGAACCACTATATGTAAAAAGTTTAGACAGGGTAAAAAACATAGTTTACGTAGCAGATAAAAGTGATCTATTTAATAAAGAAGCAATAATTAGTAAGGTTAACTGGGTTTCAATCGAAGAACCTGAGCAAGAGATAGAAGTAGAAGCACAAATCAGATATAGAAGTAATCCAGTAAAAGGTACATTAATACCTTTGAAAAATTTAGATAATAAAACTACAACATTTAAATTAATTTTTGACGAAAGTCAAAGTTCAGTAACGCCAGGACAAGCTGCAGTTTTTTATAAAGGAGAAATTTTATTAGGTGGTGGATTAATTAGTTAATTTTCCAAAAGAAATTTAATCCCATAAATAATATAAACAAAAACAAAAAAGGTTTATCTCCAAGTTTTGTGTAGAAAGTCTTTTCGGATGAAAAATTAGGGAACACTATTTCATTTTGCTCAACATCATAATCTAAAAGTTTAATTATTTTTCCATCATCTTGAACTAAGCCCGAGGGGCCGGTATTTGATACTAGTAAAATATTTTTCTTATTTTCAATACTTCTTAATCTAGCCAAAGATAGGAATTGATTATAAAGCTTAGCTGGATATGGATCTAAATTTGCTGCGGTTATTATTAGTTTTGCACCGCTATTAATAGCCTTTCTTATTTCTAGTCCATCACTAATTTCGTAACATATAGCTATTGCTAGTGGGGGTGTAAACTTAGGCTCAAAAAATCTTGAATCAGAGCCTGGTTGAATTCCTCCTACTGCAGATAATCCTCTTGAAAAACTATCTAGAAATCTAGGTATTTTTTCGCCTAATGGAACAAGTCTATTTTTATCTATAAATGAGGTAAAAGATTTATCTCCAATTTGAAATCCGAGTAAAGAACTTCTTAACTCATTATTTGAAGATCTGAAACCTCCTGACAAGGTATTAACCTTAATGCCTTTGGAAAAATAAAAATTACTAGAAAGAGTTCCTTCAGGAGCAACAAGAAGTTTCGCTTTGTTTGATAAAGCATATCTTTGAGCGATAGATAGCTTTTCTTCAAAAAATTCATCATTTATTTTTAATTTTTCTCTTGTTGGTATATTAGTTTGCCAAATAGCCACTGGATATTCATAATTTCTTTTTATTGGAGTTGTTAAACCTCCAAATAAATGTAAGAAAATAAAAACCAAAAGTCCTAAAAGAAATATTTTTTTAAAGTAAAGTTTTCTTTCCCACTTACCTTGAATATAAAAAATCCAAAATCCAATCAATATTTGTAATACACATAAACCACTTGCACCAATCCATCTTGCTAAACCAGCAAGATAAATATCACCTGGGATAAGACTCTCTCCTAAACCTATCCAAAAAAAAGGTGTTTGAGAAAGTATCAATTCTCCCATGCCCCAAGTCAAAGATAAAAAAAATACTTTTACTGTTAAAGTTAATATTTTCATTTTGAAAACATCCTCTTTCCAGAGAATAATTTTAACTAACAATCCCCATAAATAAACTAATACCCCACCCAAAAAAGCGCAAAATAATAATATTGAAATCGCAATAATTAAACTTTCAAGCCATGAAAACCCAAGCCATGTCAATGGATGAAGATCATAAAGCCAAGAATGACTTATCAATATAAAGAAAAAACCCCAACAAAAATTTGCTATTCCCCTTTCACTTCCCTTCCATAAAATAAATAATGATATCGGCATAAAAACCAGCCAAAAATGAGTTGAAACTGAAATTCCACCTAAAATACCTCCTAAACAAGGATAAAAATATTGTCTTAGACTTTTAAATTGAGTTCGGATTAACAATTTAAAATTACGAAATTAAATTTATAATCACCCATTTATTGTACCTTCATTCTGTAGACTAAGCTTTAGTAACTTTCAAAATTTAAGTGAAAGAAGTCTTTATTAGTTTTGCAGTTTTTGTTTTTTGTGTTTCATTAACCCTTTTCAGTCAATTTAATTCACCTCAAGTCGTTAATGCTTCTGAATCAGAAACTCAGTCAGTTCAAAGAACTCCTGTTACAAAATCATCAAATGTCTCAAATAATAATTTATTTGAACTAGACCCATCAGATCCAAATCCTATACTTTTCGCTATGGCTGAAGAAACACCCTCAGACAACAATTCAAGGACTACAGAAAGTGGTCTAATTATTGCAGATATCGTAAAGGGGGAAGGAGATGAGGCTAGTGCTGGGCAAACAGTAACTGTAAATTACACAGGAACACTAGAAGACGGGACACAATTTGATACCAGTATCGGCAGAGCTCCATTCAGCTTTCCCTTGGGTGCTGGACGAGTAATAAAAGGTTGGGACGAAGGTGTAGCAGGCATGAAAGTTGGAGGCAAAAGAAAATTAACAATTCCTCCTGAACTTGGATACGGATCAAGAGGAGCAGGAAATGTAATACCTGCTAATGCGACTTTAATATTTGAAGTTGAATTATTAAAAGTCAATTAAATTAAGTAAGAAAAATATCGAAGACTTTTCAATTTAGTTAATCTCCAAGTAATATATATACAACACCAAATATTTGAAATGTTAAGTAAATTCATCAATTCTTTCCTAGATAAAAAATCCCCAATCACAGTTCATGCTCACTGCGATGGTCCTTGTGGTGTTTACGACCCAGCATCTACGAGAGTTGCAGCCGAAGCAGTTTTATCAATGACCAAAAAACTTATTGCATTAGAAGCTCCTTCGAGTACTGATTCAGCAGAGTGGGCTGCATACAGTAATACATTTTCTAGATATGTTGCAGTTAAAGAAGAGCAAGCAAAAGAAACAAAGAAAGAGATTCTAATTTTGTGGACAGATTACTTTAAACCAGTTCACTTAGAAACTTACCCAGACTTACATGAAACCATTTGGAAGGCGGCCAAATTATGCAGTGCATGCAAGGTTAATATTGACTTAGCCCAAGCTGAAGAACTCATGAGTTATGTAGAAAAAATTCATAATATTTTCTGGGCTTCAAAAGGAAGATCAGACGCTTTTGTAAAAGCTAGTTAATCAGAGTTATTTTCAAAAGTTTTTTTGATTTTATTTTATTTTTTTTAGGTTTAAGAAAAACAGCGATTATTAGTGGTGAATCGATGTTTCCCTACCTAAAAGATGGAGATATTGTATTTTTTAAAAAATATAAAAAGAATAAATCAATACTTAAAAATCGACAAATAGTTATTTTTAATCATCCAATTAAAAATAAAAACCTAATAAAAAGGATAAATTCAGTAAATCAAAATAACGTTGAGGTTATTGGTGACAATATCGAATTTAGCGAAGATAGTAATAAGTTTGGATTAATCAATAACGAAAAAATAATTGGGATTGTCACCTCTAAATTAATTATTCCTAAATTGAAAATTTTTTTAATTCAAAAAAACAGAAGCACTTCTTTGAATCCAAAATAATCCCAAAGAAAAGGAAAGCCCTCCTGCTACAGCTATTAATCTTTTAATAAATTTTTGACTTGCTTTAAAGGTAGTAAAAGATATTACACAAGTAAAGAGGTTCATACTTATGAGCGAACCAATCAAATATGAAATCAAATATAAGCAAGCTCTTGTTAGAGGTAGTGCTAAAGCAGGAAGAACTGCAAGAAAATGTGAACCTCCAGCTATACCGTGAAGCAAGCCTAAACCAGTTAAAGCATGTGAGTGCTTATTAATATTTTTTTGTTCCTTAACATGAAAGTGAAAGTGACGATGGGCAATCCCATTCTCATGCTTATGGGAATGCGAGTGGATACTTAATTGAAAAGAATTTTTTATAGCAAATACTCCAACAATTAAAAGTGAAATTCCAACTAGGAATTCGGCAATACTAGAAAATTTGTTTAATGGCGTAATATCCTTAATAAAAATCGCTAGAAAAGCTAACAAGAGGACTCCTGAAGAATGTCCCAAACCCCATGAGAAACTATTTTTAAGAGCTTTTTGAGGATTATTAATCGCTGCTGGTGCCATTGCTATTAGATGATCAGCGCCACTAACTACATGCACAAATCCAGCGACTATACCTGTTAAAATTACAGCCTGCATATATATTCAGTACAACTCTGTTTATTAAATTTTATAGCACGATTTGAAGTCAATATTAAATTGAGTTAAATAATTTTTTGAAAGATTGTTCAATATCAGTTTCTCTCATAAAAGTTTCGCCAATTAATACTCCCATGATTCCAATAGATCTAAGCAATTCTAAATCTTCGGCACAATTAATTCCAGATTCACTTATGGGAATAATATTTTGTTTTAAAAATATATCTGCATATGTATGCATCAATTCTTTTGATGTTTTTAAATCCGTTTTAAAAGTCTTTAAGTCCCTATTATTTATTCCAATCAAATTAAAAGATTTTAACTTTAGAATCCTTTCTAATTCATTAAAGTTATGTACTTCAACAAGAACACTCATCTTTAAATTATCAGCTATTTTCTTTAAATAAATTAAATCATCATCACTTAAAATCGCAGCGATTAATAATATTGCATCAGCACCAGATACCCTTGCTTTATAAATCTGATAAGCAGAAATAATAAAATCTTTGCAGAGTAGAGGAAGATTAGTTGATTTCCTTACAGTTTCGAGTATTTCAAAACTACCTTGAAAAAACCTTTTATCGGTAAGTACTGATATACATGATGCACCTAATCCTTCATAACAAATTGCTATGTTTTCAGGGTTAAAATCTTTTCTAATAACTCCTTTACTCGGACTAGCTTTTTTTATTTCAGCAATAACTCCTGGTTTTATTTTTGATTCCAAGATATTTTTGCAAAAATCTCTGGGTGTAGGAAGTTTTTCAATCTTTTTGATGAGATCTTCTAAAGAGACTATTTTTTTAAAATTCTTAATTTCAATATCCTTATGCCATACAATTTCTTCCAGAATGTTTTTTGCTTGTGCTTCTCTATGAGGTACAGCATATTCTAAATTTTCTACCCTTACTGTTGGATTTGGTGGCCTGCGTCTTATCTCCATTAATTTTAGATATTATTTTATTTGAGAAGCCGCCTGTTTATACGCGACCTCAACTACTTCACTAAGTGTAGGATGAGTATGAACTTCTTTAGATAATTCAATTACATCTTGGTTCCTTGAAATAGCGTTCGAAATTTCTTGGATTAAATCAGCTGCATGTAACCCAAAAATATGAGCCCCTAATACTTTCCCATTATCTTTGTTGAAAATCAACTTTAGCAATCCATCACTCTCTAATTCAGCCAATGCTTTTGAATTAGCCTTAAAGAAACTTTTGACAACTCCCAAAGTAAAATTTTCTTTTGTAGATATCTCTTTAGCTTCAACTTCAGAGAGACCAACTGAACTTATCTCTGGATGAGTAAAGGTTGCTGCGGGGATACTTTTGTAGTTAATTGCGACATTACCACCGCAAATATTATCAACAGCAATAGTTCCCTGCGCTGCAGCTGTATGGGCAAGCATTAGTTTGCCCGTTACATCTCCAACAGCCCAAATGTTAGGTATTATTTCATTACCATTCTTAACTCTCATTTGATCATCTACAGGAATGAAACCTTTTACTGTTTCGATACCAACCGACTCAAGATTTAAGTTATTACTATTAGGACTTCTGCCAGTCGCGACTAGTACAGCGTCAACTTCTAAAGTTTCTACAACTTCCTTAGATTTTGCATCAGTCAGTTCTATTTTTACAGGGCATCCAGGTGTTATTTTTGTCGCCAAGACATTTGATTTTGTGTCTATATCTCTTGATTTAATAAGGTTCTTCTTAGCAATTTTAGTGATGTCTGGATCAAATGTTGGCATAATATTCTCCAAAGCCTCGATCATGGTAACTTCACAACCAAGGGCAGTATAAACATCAGCAAATTCAAGACCTATATATCCGCTTCCAATAATTGCTATCCATCTTGGAAGCCACTCAAGTTTAACAGCATCATCGCTAGTAAATACGGTCCTATTATCCAAAGTTATTCCACGAGGCACAAAAGGAGAAGAGCCTGTTGCTATAACAATATTCTTACATGTGAAAATTTTATCAATTCCGTTTTTATCTCTTACACCTACTTTTTGATTTCCTTCAATTCTTCCAATGCCCAAAATAATTTCAACTCCACTCCTTTTAAGAGTTTTTGTTAAATTTTCTCTAACATTTAAAACTAAATTATTTGCATGATCTGCAATTTTTGATCTCTCGAACCTTACTGGTGAAGCATGTATACCAAATTTAGCTAAATGTTCATAATTAGCTATTTCTCTAACTTTTCCACTTGCAGCCAAAAGAGCTTTAGATGGAACACAACCCTTGTTAACACAAGTGCCTCCCATATCAGAAGATTCTACTATTGCGACTTTCAGTCCCTTACCAGCAGCATGTTTAGCGGCATCAAAACCTCCATATCCTGCTCCTATTACGATTAAATCAAAATTAAAACTTGAATCAGTCACTTTTTATTTATTAATTTAGAGGTGTATGCGACTCTTTTTCGTTCTAGTAATAACGGAACTGCAACACAAGCCACATTCAATGATTCTACAATCTCGCTATGCGGAATTGTAATTGTTTCATTAAAAGCTTCTTGAATTTTTTTATGAATACCTTGGCCTTCATTACCCAAAATTAATGCTGTACGTCTAGACCAATCAACTTCCCAGTAAGGTTTTGAAGGTTTTTTTGAACTCTTATTATGACTACTAGTAGAGAAAATCTTAAATCCTACATTTGATAATTCAGACAAAGACTTAAGTAAAGAATTTAATATTTCTTCTTCAATGCCATCAAATCTTAAAAATGGCAGATGAAAAACTGCACCTGAGGATGCTCTTAATACCTTTTGGCCTAATGGGTTCGCACCTCCAGCTAAAAAAATTGCATTAACACCCGCAGCTAGAGCGGTTCTAAACAAATTACCCATATTCCCAGGATCTTGAATTCTGTCAAGAACAAGAACAAAATCATCTTTCTTATTAAATTGATAATTAGGTATTGCTGAAATCTCTACTAAAGCTGCTATCCCATCTGGATTAATTGTTGAAATCGCAGATGCCAAGACTTCCTCTGAGACAATATTTATTAATGACTCATCAAATTTTTTGCTTAGATTTTGATTCTTTCTTAGCCATTTTTCGGTAACTAAAAT
>CACIWI010000009.1 GCA_902590355.1 uncultured Prochlorococcus sp. | reverse complement strand
GCCAAGAAGAGGCTCAAATAGAAGTTATTATCCACCAAATCCAAAGGACATGGATCCGTATGGTCAAAGAAGCAATAGATTGCCTGCTTCTTCTGAACAAAAGATCAACTTTAGTACAGGAACCATTGCCGTACTTGCTGGAGTATTAATTTTAGGAGTTGGTATCGGGAGCGCTATTACCAGTACAACAGATGGTGGACAGGGAAACATAGCTAGTCAACAGCAACTAGATATGGCTGTTCCAGATCCTGAATTTTGTAGACAATGGGGTGCTAGTGCTTTTGTAATTGATGTTGAAATGTATACAACTCTGAATCCATCTACGAGTTTTGTAACGCAACCAGCTCTCCAGCCAGGTTGCGTTATCAGAAGAGAGAATTGGACAGTTTTACAAAAACAGGGAGCAATTAGTAATGAAGATGTAAGAGAATGTAAGCAAAGAATGAATACTTTTGCTTACATTGGATCCATAAGAGATAAGCCAATAGTTAAATGTGTTTATCAGACTGATGTAAATGAAAATAAATTTATAATAAAAGGCGATGGACAAGCCGAAGATGGAGGAGTGGGAATTAATAAAGAAGCAATTCAGTTTTGATCGAATTATATATGCCTCAAAGGGCTTTCTAAACTAGCAAATTGTGGCAGAATATTTTTCTTGAATACTTCTGATGCTCTTGATGTATACCTTGATGGATTAGAAATTAATTTAAGTTCTCTTTTAACTTCTAAGTCAGCAATGAATGCTTTGTGGATTGATCCAGCGGATAATTCTCTTTCAATAGAAACAACAGGTAAAAAGGAGGCTCCCAAACCTGATTGAACAGCATTCTTGATTGCTTCAAGAGAATTAAGTTCCATCTCAATTCTTAATCTTTGAATATCAAGCCCAGAATCTTGAAGAAGTTTGTCAACAACTTTCCTTGTTGTAGATTGAGAGTCTAATGTTACAAAATTTAATTTGTATAGGTCTTCTTTTAGAAGCTCTTTTTTGGTCGAAAGTGGATGTTTAGAGGGTAAAACTAATGCCAATTCATCGGTGGCATATGGAATCACTTGTAGCAAATTTTCCAAATCTCCAGGCAATTGTCCGCCAATAATGGCTAAGTCAATTTGTCCATTTGCGACACTCCAACCAGTTCTTCTAGTACTATGAACTTGAAGTTGAACGGATACATCAGGATATTTTTGTCTAAAAAGTCCTATCATTCTCGGCATTAAATAGGTACCCGTTGTCTGGCTCGCTCCAATGACGAGAGTTCCACCTTTTAAGCTATTTAAATCTTCAATAGCTTTGCAAGCTTCGTCGCATTGATTCAAAATTCGTTCACAATATTCAAGTAATAGTCTCCCTGCCTCAGTCAATAGAGCCTTCCTACCACCTCTGTCGAAAATTGTGATTTCAAGTTGTTTTTCTAAATTCTGTATTTGTAAACTTACTGCAGGTTGGGTTACATATAGGAGATCTGCAGCTTTTTTAAAACTTCCTTGAGCTGCTATTGCTTTTAGTATTCTTAATTGGTCGAGTGTAAATGGTAATTCTGGCATCTATTGTGCCTACAATTCCTTATAATTCTAATGCTTATTAGCATTCTTGTTAAGGACAAAAATTATTTGAACGATCTAAATTTATGGAGACTCATCAAACATCTCTAATTATCTTACTTTTAATTTTGATATTTGCGATAATTCATAGTGGAGGAGCTGCTCTAAGAATCAAAGGAGAATCTATTATAGGGCCCAGATTATGGCGATTATTTTTTGTTTTTTTAAGTTTGCCATCTGCAATTATCTTGATTAGTTATTTTTTGGCTCATAGATATGACGGAATCAGATTATGGAATTTTCAGGGTAATAATTTTGTTTTTATGATCGTTTGGTTCTTAACTGCAATAAGTTTTTTATTTTTATATCCCGCTACATACAATTTGCTAGAAATTCCCTCGGTTTTAAAACCTAAAGTACGAATTTATGGAACTGGAATAATGCGAATCACAAGACATCCACAAGCATTTGGTCAGATAATTTGGTGTTTTGCTCATACTTTATGGATTGGCACATCATTCACATTAATAACTTCTATTGGATTAGTTTTGCATCATCTTTTTGCAATCTGGCATGGTGATAAAAGATTAGCAAATAGATTTGGAGAAGAATTTGAAAATTATAAAAAAAATACTTCCATAATCCCCTTCATGGCAATACTTGAGGGGAGGCAAGAATTTAAGATTAAAGAATTTTTTAGGTTATCTCAATTTGGCATATTAATTGCAATTGGCGTACTTTGGTGGTCTCATCAATATATAAATATTGCTGTTAAAACATTTAATTCATCATTTTTGTCTGAATTTTTCAATTGACAGTTTAAAATCAAATTAAAAGTTCTCTAAAACATGCCACAAGCTTCAGAAATTGCCTGGTTAATTCCTGTATTCCCACTAATTGGAGCAGTGCTTTCTGGTTTAGGACTAATAAGCATCAACAAGAAAATTAATAATTCAAGAGAAATTGTTTCCGTAGGTCTGATTTCTTTCGTTGGTATTTCTGCGGTAATTAGTTATAAAGCTCTAATTGAACAAGTTAATGGTTATCAATCAGTAGAAAAATTATTTGTATGGGCCAATGCTGGGGATTTCACAATTCCAATGGGATTTGTCCTTGATCCTTTGGGGAGTGTAATGCTTGCGTTAGTAACTACAATAACTTTGCTGGTAATGATTTACTCGCATGGTTATATGGCGCATGACAAAGGTTATGTCAGATTTTTTACATATTTAGCATTATTTAGTAGCTCAATGATGGGATTAATAGTTAGTCCGAATTTATTGGAAATTTATGTTTTTTGGGAATTAGTTGGGATGTGTTCTTACTTATTGGTTGGTTTTTGGTACGACAGGGATGGTGCTGCACACGCTGCACAAAAAGCATTCGTTGTTAATAGAGTTGGAGACTTTGGATTATTACTAGGAATTCTTGGCCTATTTTGGGCAACAAATAGTTTTGATTTTAATGAAATAGCTATTGGAATTTCTCAATCAATATCCGATCATTCGATACCCATTTGGGCTGCTTTACTGCTTTGTTTTTTAGTTTTTTTAGGGCCAATGGCAAAATCTGCTCAGTTTCCTCTTCATGTCTGGTTGCCTGATGCAATGGAAGGTCCGACGCCTATTTCTGCACTTATCCATGCTGCAACAATGGTTGCAGCAGGAATATTTCTTGTTGCAAGACTTCAACCTTTGTATTCAATATTCCCCTCTATTCAATTCATTATTGCTTTAGTTGGCACCATTACCTGTTTTTTAGGTGCCTCTATAGCCTTGACCCAAATGGATTTAAAAAAAGGTTTAGCGTATAGCACAGTTTCTCAACTTGGGTATATGATGCTCGCAATGGGTTGTGGAGCACCAGTAGCAGGCATTTTTCATTTAGTGACTCATGCTTGTTTTAAAGCAATGCTATTTTTGGGATCTGGTTCAGTAATACATGCTATGGAGGAAGTAGTTGGCCATCAGCCTGTATTAGCTCAAGATATGAGATTGATGGGCGGCTTAAGAAAAAAAATGCCATATACATCAACAACATTTTTAATAGGTTGTGTAGCAATTAGTGGAATTCCACCACTGGCAGGTTTTTGGAGTAAGGATGAGATACTCGGAAATGCTTTTATATCATTTCCAGCTTTTTGGTTCGTAGGACTTCTAACAGCTGGTATGACTGCTTTTTATATGTTCCGGCTCTATTTCTTGACATTTGAAGGAGATTTCAGAGGAGAGAACAAAGAATTGCAAAAAGAGCTTCTAATAGCCTCTAAAACAAACCTAGATGAAGAAAAAGAAGAAAAGCATGAAGAACATGGCTCTATTCATGAGTCACCCTGGTCAATGACATTTCCCTTAGTATTTTTAGCTGTACCGTCAATAATAATCGGTTTTATGGGACTTCCATGGGATAGCAAAATTGCAAATTTCCTAGATCCCGAAGAGGCGAAGATTGCTGCAAAAGCCTTCGAATTAAAAGAATTTTTGCCTTTAGCAATAGCGTCAGTACTTATTGCATCAGCTGGAATCATTATTGCTTATCAAGCATATTTTGTGAAAAAAATTAATTTATCAGTTTTATTTGCTGAAAAGTTTCCTAGCATCAACCGATTTTTATCCAAAAAATGGTATCTAGATGATATTAATGAAAAACTTTTTGTTAAGGGTAGTAGAAAACTTGCTAAAGAAGTCTTAGAGGTTGATTCTAAGGTTGTTGATGGTGTCGTAAATCTTACTGGACTAGTAACTTTAGGTAGTGGTGAAGGTTTAAAATATTTTGAGACTGGTAGAGCTCAATTTTATGCGCTTATTGTTTTTGGAGGTGTAATTCTACTAGTTGCTATATTTGGTTTTCAATCTCCTCAGATACCATAATTACAATTGTGTGTCTTCACTGTCCATTGGGGTGAAAAAATACAGAAAATTTCTAGACTTTACTTAAGATAAACTTCTTATTAAATTGAGTACTTATTTTTATACACATTTTGCGACACAAATGTTGGGAACTTTAGGAGCTGGATTGTCTAATTTTCCTTGGTTATCTGCTTCAATTTTATTTCCAATTGGAAGTGCTTTTGTGATACCTTTTTTCCCGGATAAAGGGGATGGCAAAGAGGTAAGATGGTTTGCATTGTCTATTGCATTAATAACTTTTTTAATAACTGTAGGTTCATATATAAATGGTTTTGATATTAGTAATGAAAATGTTCAACTGAAAGAAAATATTAGTTGGCTCCCTGATTTAGGTCTTACTTGGTCTGTCGGCGCTGATGGGATGTCTATGCCGTTAATATTATTGACTAGTTTTATAACTGCTTTAGCAGTTCTTGCTGCATGGCCAGTCAAGTTCAAACCTAAGTTATTTTTCTTTTTGATACTGGTTATGGATGGTGGGCAAATCGCTGTATTTGCAGTACAAGACATGCTTTTATTTTTTCTGACTTGGGAACTTGAGTTAATTCCTGTTTATTTATTACTGGCTATATGGGGCGGCAAAAATCGACAATATGCAGCAACAAAATTTATTATTTATACAGCTGGTAGTTCTATCTTCATTCTTCTGGCAGCGTTAGCAATGGGTTTCTATGGTACAGAAATTCCTAACTTTGAGTTTTCTCACTTGGCAGCACAAGATTTTAGTCAAAAATTCCAAATATTATGCTACGTAGGGCTTTTAATTGCATTTGGTGTGAAACTACCTATAGTACCTCTTCATACTTGGCTTCCAGATGCTCATGGAGAGGCTACAGCTCCTGTTCATATGCTTCTAGCAGGAATATTATTAAAGATGGGAGGATATGCTCTTCTAAGATTTAATGCACAATTATTACCCGTTGCACATGCTCAATTTGCCCCATTATTAATAGTTCTTGGGGTAGTCAATATAATTTATGCTGCATTAACTTCTTTTGCTCAAAGAAATCTTAAAAGAAAAATTGCATATAGTTCGATAAGTCATATGGGTTTTGTTTTAATTGGTATAGGTAGTTTTAGTAGCCTTGGAACAAGCGGAGCTATGCTCCAAATGGTTAGTCATGGATTAATAGGTGCAAGTTTATTTTTTCTTGTTGGTGCCACCTATGACAGAACAAAGACTCTTAAACTTGATGAAATGAGTGGTGTAGGGCAAAAAATGAGAATTATGTTTGCCCTATGGACTGCTTGCTCCTTGGCCTCCCTGGCTTTACCTGGTATGAGCGGATTTGTTTCCGAATTGATGGTATTTACAGGATTTGTTACTGATGAAGTGTATACACTTCCATTTAGGGTAGTTATGGCCTCTTTAGCTGCTATCGGTGTAATTCTTACTCCTATTTATCTACTCTCAATGTTAAGAGAAATTTTCTTTGGTAAAGAAAATCCTAAATTAATCGAAGAACGAAAACTTATAGATGCAGAGCCAAGGGAAGTTTACATTATTGCTTGTTTACTTTTACCGATTATTGGAATTGGTTTGTACCCGAGGTTAGTTACTGAAAGTTACATTGCATCTATCAATAATTTGGTTGATAGAGATTTAACTGCAGTTAAAGGTGCTGTGAAAACAAATATTTTTTCTGGAACTAAAACAAATGACATACTAAAAGCTCCAACAATATAATTATTTAAATTAATGCAATATTGTTTGGCATTAAATAAATTAAAAGATATCTTGTGAGTAGATTTTATCTATCTCAAAATATCTTATTTCAATCCTATTGATAGGCAACAATTAGGCCCTAGATTGTTGATTAAATTTCTTCAAGACGCTGCAGGTAAAGGTGAGCTTGATCCATGGGATATTGATGTAATAAGTGTAATTGATAGTTTTTTAGAGCAATACTCACATACTTTTAATCAATCTACAAATAGTCAAATCTCATATCATAAGGATTTAGCTGAGACCAGTGAAGCATTTTTTGCAGCATCCGTACTAGTTAATCTTAAGGCTCAGGTTTTGGAATCTGATGTTTTCAAAGAAAATTCTTCCGATTTTGAAGATGAATTTGATTTGGATGATCAAGATTGGATTGATAAAGAATTTGATATTCCAAAATATCCTGAAAAATATCTAAGGAGAAGATCAATTGCACAACCAATACTTAAACGTACAACAACATTGGGAGAACTTGTAAGTCAGTTAGAGTCCATAGCAGAAGTTATAGAAACCCAAGATCTTCTTCTCATGAAGAGAAAAAGAAATAAAAAATATTCTGATAGGGCTTTAATTTCTCAAGTAAAGTCATTAGCGCATCGCGAGAAACTTCCAGAAACAACTAAAGCACTAGGAAAATTTATTGAAGGATGGGAAAAAGCATTGCAGTGGACAGATTTTGAATATTTAGTCAAGAAATGGCAAACAGTAGTAAAAAATGATTTAGATAAAGATCGTTTGGGAGTTTTTTGGGCTTTGTTATTCTTATCATCTGAAAACAAAATTGAAATTAAACAAATTAATTCCTTATATGGCCCAATTCAAATTAAAAGAATAATACCTGATGGTGGCTTAGCTCAATTGCCGATAGAAAATCTTGAGGTAAGTAATGCCTCTTCCTCGGCTGCATAGAAGCTTCATAGTAATAACGTATAATTTAAAAAATGGTTTTGAATTTATGAAGGCAATGATACTTGCGGCAGGTAAAGGTACTCGTGTTCAACCTATTACGCATGTTATTCCAAAACCTATGATTCCGATTTTGCAAAAACCTGTTATGGAGTTTCTCTTGGAACTTTTAAGAGAACATAATTTTAAGGAAATAATGGTAAATGTTTCTCATCTGGCTGAGGAAATTGAAAATTATTTTAGGGATGGGCAAAGATTTGGAGTAGAAATTGCTTATAGTTTTGAGGGAAGAATTGAAGATGGAGAATTAATAGGTGATGCTTTGGGATCGGCAGGAGGATTAAAAAAAATTCAGGATTTTCAAAATTTCTTTGATGAAACTTTTGTTGTTTTATGTGGTGATGCTTTAGTTGATTTAGATTTAACTCAAGCTGTTAAAAAACATAAGCAGAAAGGAGCTATTGCGAGCTTAATAACAAAGAAGGTAACTAAGGATCAAGTATCAAGTTACGGTGTCGTAGTTTCTGATGAAAATGGTCGAATAAAGGCTTTTCAGGAAAAACCAACAGTTGATCAAGCTTTAAGTGACTCTATAAATACAGGAATTTATCTTTTCGAACCCGAAATTTTTAATTACATACCTTCAGCAGAGAAATTTGATATTGGAGCTGATCTTTTCCCTAAACTTGTTGAAATGGATTTACCATTTTTTGCATTACCAATGGATTTTGAATGGGTAGATATTGGAAAAGTTCCTGATTATTGGAGTGCTATTAGAAATGTACTGCAAGGTAAGGTAAGACAAGTGCAAATACCAGGTAAGGAAATACAACCAGGAGTTTTTACTGGTTTGAATGTAGCGGCTAACTGGGAAAAGGTTAATATTGTCGGGCCGGTTTATATAGGAGGCATGACTAGGATCGAGGATGGAGCTACTATTATTGGACCTTCAATGATTGGACCAAGTTGTTGCATTTGCGAGGGCGCAACTATAGATAATTCAATTATTTTTGATTATTCTAAAATTGGTAAAGGTGTAAGACTTATGGATAAGTTAGTGTTTGGTAAATATTGTGTTGGGAAAAATGGAGATCATTTTGATTTGCAAGATGCATCTTTAGATTGGTTAATAACAGATTCAAGAAGATCTGACTTGACTGAACCTTCCCCTCAGCAAAAAGCTATGGCAGAATTGTTAGGTACTGATTTGATTAACATTCCAGACTAATATTAGCTTTTTCAATAATCTCAGGAATTAAATGCTCTGTTTTTACGGCCATTAGATGAACACCATTTGCAATGTTGATAAAATCATTAGCTTGTTCAGCTGCAATTTTAATACCCTCTTGTAATGGGTCTTTAGCATCTTTAAGACGATTTAAGATATTTTCAGGGATGTTTGCGCCAGGAACGTATTTGTTTATAAAAAGGGCATTTTTGTAAGACTTTAATAGGAATACACCTGCAATAACGGGAATTTCCAGGGGTTCGCTAATTTTTTCACAAAACTCTATCAAATTTTTTTTTTCCATTACCATTTGGGTTTGTATAAATCCAGCTCCAGCCTCTTTTTTCTTTCTCATTCTATTTTCTAGACTTCTTTTATTTCTGCAATTTGGATCAGCTGCAGCACCTGCAAAAATCAATGTTTTTTTATCGGAAAGTTCTCCTAGAGTAGGATCAATTCCTTTGTTGAAAGCCTGAATTTGTTGAAGCAATCTTACTGACTCAAACTCATGTACAGCCTTGGCATCTTGTTGATCCCCAGCTTTTACAGAATCACCGGTAATGCATAAGATGTTTCTAATACCTAAAGCATTTGCTCCCAGAATGTCTGATTGTAAAGCGATTTTATTACGATCTCTGCAAGAAATTTGCATTACTGGTTCTATTCCATTTTCCAGTAATAGTTTGGACATTGCCAAGCTGCACATTCTCATTACAGCTCTGCTTCCATCGGTAATGTTAACAGCATGTACCTTATCTTTCAAAAGTTGTGCTATCTTAAGAGATCTTATGGGGCTTCCACCTCTTGGCGGCATTAACTCTGCCGTTATTACCTTAGATTTTTTTTCTAAAGTCTGCTGAAGTTTCGATTTCAATTGCTTTTGTTTCCTAGTTGGTTAACAAGTGTACTGAGATTGCTAAACTTAATTAATATAAAAAAGGAACTGTTTAAATGCAAATGGTTGATGAAGAAGTAAACAACATTGATATGATGGGCCTCTCAGCAAGAGAGATGGAAATCATCGATCTAGTAGCAGATGGGCTTACCAATCAAGAGATCGCAGTAAAACTAACTATTAGTAAAAGAACTGTTGATAATCATGTAAGTAATATGTTTACAAAAACTGGTTCTAAAAACAGAGTAGCACTTTTGAATTGGGCAATGGACAACGGCAAGATTTGTAGAGATGGCTTTAATTGTTGTACACTCCCAGACTCTGATCAAGATTAGTATTACCATTTACTTTTTTTGTATCGTTAGCCAAATCCATTAGACAATAATTTGTAGAACCTAATTCAAATAGCTCAGCATATGCAATACACGCATCCTTGTCTGAATCAACAAATCTCAGTATTCCTTCTTTGTCATAAAGACCATACATTTGAAGAAAATAAAAAAATACTTTGTTTAAATATAAAGAAAATATAAAGGATGAGTGCCTCTTTTGACTAGTTACTTTTGAAAGTTGTTAGATAGTCTTCTTTCCACTCTGAAAAAGGATTTTTAGCTAGACTGAAATTGGAGTAATGTGTAATTCCAGTTATCTCTTCTGAAATGAAAGATGGAAGAAAAAAATCTTCCCCTTCATTAGAAAGTTCAATTTCTGCAATTTCAAGTGGATAATTTTTTTCTTTAAAGCAATCTATAATCCAAGGTTTTTTTTCAATTTCTAGGAAGAATCTATCTTTTTTAATTTTATTTGAAATATTTGACATTATTGTTTCACCATCACTTCGCGGAATGGAGTATTCAAATTCAAAGTTGGTAAAGCCTTTGATATGTTTTTTAAGTGCAATTTTAGATTTTTTGCCTATAAGCCTTACCCTAATAATCCAACCATCTAAATTTTTGGATAAATATCCTTGTTCAATATAAATTTTTTTATTTATGAATTCTTTCCAATTATCATTTTTTATAAGAAATCTTCTTTCTATCTCAAAGGCCATTTAATTTTTAAAATTTTTTTGAGATAAATCACCTTTCCAATCTAATTTTTTTATTAGGGTACTGTAGTAACTTTTGCTTTTTTTAAACTTTATTATTTTGCAGGGTGATTGACCTTTTTTGATCTCACAATAATAATTTTTCTTAATGGTCATACATTTTGAACCGTCTCTCCACAATTTAATTTCCCCTTTACTTTTTTTAACAGGTTTTATTATTACCCTGCTTGTATTAGGTATAACTATAGGTCTACTAGCCAAACTCATTGGACATATAGGGTTAATTACCATTGCATCAATATAAGGGTGTACTATTGGCCCCCCTGCAGCCATTGAGTAGGCTGTTGAGCCAGTAGATGTAGATATGATCAATCCATCACCCTTGTACTCATTAACCTTCTCGTTATCTATTTCAATTTGTATTTGGTTGGTTGGAGAAATGTCTTCTTCAACAGATTTGAAATAGAAATCATTTAAGGCATCGTAGCTTTTTATAATCTTTTTCTCAGAACTGGCCCCCTCAATACAAACATTACAATTTAATCTATTACGAAAGTCAATTTTATATTCTTCGTTTTCAAGGATTTCAATAAAAGATTTGTCAAAGAAAAAATCTTTTTCTTGCGTAAGGAAACCGAGATTACCACCAATATTAATGCTCAACAAAGGAATATCATAATCAGCTAAAGCATTTGCACATTTTAGGAAGGTTCCATCTCCACCAAGAACTATGCCAATATTTGGTTGTAATTCTGGATTACAAAAATATTTTTCAATTTCATCTTTATTAAAATCACTTTCAAATCTTTTTGATTTTATATTTTTAGCTTTCAGGGCTTCTTCACAGAATTTGGAGGCCTCTTGAGCTATAGAACTATCTGAACGATATATAATAAGCACTAATGAAAGTTTCATTTAGTGGTTTTACCATTTTAATAAATTAAAACTTTCCATATCAACAGTCACCCTATTCCTATAAAGAGATAATAATATAGCTAATCCAACTGCTGCTTCTGCGGCAGCAACAGTAATCACAAAAATTGTAAAAACTTGTCCTTGAATTAAATTATTATCAATATAGGAAGAAAATGTCATTAAGTTTATATTTACTGCATTGAGCATTAACTCAATGCTCATAAGAACTCTTACTGCATTTCGGCTATTTAATAATCCCCAAATACCAATACAGAATAGAGATGAAGATACTATTAAAAATGCTTGAATAGGTATTGATTCTAAATTCATCATAAGAAAGGTGAAAGGTTAATTTTTATTTGTAAGTAATGGTTCTGATGTTTTTTCAATTAACTCTTGATCAACAGGTAATCCAGTGGAAATATCTTTGCTCAATACATCTCTTCTAGCTAAAACAATAGCTCCAATCATTGCCATTAAAAGCAAAACTGATGCTACTTCAAATGGGAGTAAATAATCACTAAATAGATGTTCACCAATTCTAATAGTTGATTCTTCTCCAATAGAGTTATTGGGGCTTGATAGACTCCAAACTTTAGTCAAGTCAACTCTTATTAAAAGGCTTAGAAGAGTTAAGCATATTGATGTAGATATGATTCTTCTCGATTTAATGTCATTGATGGGCTTTAAGTCTTCTTTTTTATTGACTAGCATAATTGCAAAGATTATTAATACATTAACTGCTCCTACATAAACTAAAACTTGTGCGGCGGCAACAAAACTTGCATTTAAAAGAAGATATAATCCTGCCACACTCATGAAAACTCCACCTAGAAGAAAGGCTGAATAAACAATACTTTCGAGTAGTACAACACCAAGTGCTCCAATAAGGATAACTAAAGATAAAATTGTAAAACAAATAGTTTGAGTTGTTATTGCAATGGACATAAATTAATGGAAATTAATTGTTTGGATTAGAAACTTTATCTTTATTTTCATTGGATTCAGGTCTCATCCAATCATAAACTTCTTCAGGTAATTTACCAACTCTAGTATCTGAAGCTGGGATTTCATGAGGGTCCATGACACCTTTAGGAAGATAGGCAAGTTCTCTTAAAGGTTTTACTGAAGGATCTGTTGTGACGTTCGTAGGTAACCTACCAAGTGCAACATTGTCAAAGTTTAGATTGTGTCTGTCAAACGTAGCTAATTCATATTCTTCGGTCATCGAAAGACAATTAGTTGGACAATATTCAACACAATTTCCGCAAAATATACAAACTCCAAAGTCTATAGAGTAATTTCTAAGTTCCTTTTTTTTAGTTTCTTTATTCATTACCCAATCAACAACTGGTAGATTTATGGGGCAAACTCTCACGCACACTTCACAAGCAATACATTTATCGAATTCGTAATGTATTCTTCCTCTATATCTCTCAGAAGGTATTAATTTTTCATATGGATATTGGACAGTAACAGGTCTTCTTCGAAGATGATCAAAAGTTACTGATAAGCCATTATATAAATATTTACCAGCATTAAATGCTTCTTTGATATAGCTATTTATTTGTTGAAGAAAATTTTTCATTTTGAAGAATTTACTTAGTTATTTTATTTTAGTGGATTAATTTTAAATTTAAGTATTTTTACTTAAATTTAACCACCAAAGAATTGCGGAAAAGCGAGTTTTAATCCTGCAGTTATCAAAAGATTAGCAAGAGAAATTGGAAGAAGAAACTTCCATCCAAGATCTAATAGTTGATCTATTCTTACTCTAGGAGTTGTCCAACGCAATAATATTGCAATGAAAACTAAAAGATAGGCTTTCAATACAGTCATTACAATTCCTATTGATGCAGTAAAAACTTGTATAAAGGGTGCATTAATGGGCAAGTTTAAAAACTTAGCTATTAATTCAACTGGAACAGGAAAACCCCATCCTCCCAAATAAAGTATTGATACCAATAAAGCTGAAAGGATTAGATTAATGTAACTACCCAGGTAGAACAATGCGAATTTCATCCCTGCATATTCAGTTTGATATCCTGCAACTAATTCTTCTTCAGCTTCGGGTAAGTCAAATGGAAGTCTCTCACATTCTGCAAGGGCGCAAATCCAAAAGACTATAAAGCCAACGGGTTGTCTCCATATATTCCAACTCAAGATTCCAGCGCCACTTTGTTGGTTGACAATGTCAACAGTACTTAGAGAATTTGTCATTAGTACAATAGCCAGTACAGATAAAGCTAAAGGAATTTCATAACTTATTGATTGAGCTGCTGCTCTTAAACCTCCTAATAGAGAATACTTGTTATTTGATGCATATCCGCTCATAAGAAGTCCAATTGGTTGGATACTGCTTAAAGCAATCCATAGGAAAATTCCAATACCAACGTTACTGATTAAAAGGTTTTGTCCAAAAGGAACAATTAGCCATGACAGAATCACTGGGACAAGAACTAATATAGGTCCTGCAGTAAAGAGAATTCCATCCGCTTTAGCAGGAATAATGTCCTCTTTAACAAGTAACTTAAGCCCATCTGCAATTGGTTGGAGGACGCCAAGTGCTCCTGCATATTCGGGACCTATTCTTTGTTGAGCAGCAGCAGATATTTTTCTTTCAAGCCAAACTGTTACTAAAACGCCAACTACGGCCGCTACCAAAACTAAAAGAATTGGTAGAGGGAGCCAAATTATATGAGCGATTTCGCTGGAAAGGCCAAAACCTTTTAAGAATTCATTAAAACTATATTCGAGATCTAATCCGTATTCCAAAATTTTTATGTTATTTACTTAATAGATTAACTCTTCATAAACAATATGTGTGTTTTTTATGAAAAGCTGCAAATATTATTCTCTATTTTCTAGGCTGATCCAATCTCTTGGTGATGAACCTGTATAGATTTGCGATGGCCTGAAAATTCTATTTGCTCCAAGTTGCTCTCTCCAATGAGCTAACCAACCAGCCACTCTAGATATGGCAAAAATTGGAGTAAATAAATCACGAGGAATACCAAGTTTTCTATAAACAAGGCCAGAATAAAAATCCACGTTAGGGAATATGCCCTTAGGTCCAAGTCTTGATATTGCCTCTGCCTCAAGTGATTTAGCAACTTCATACATTTCATCTGCTCCAAATCTGATAAAAAGCTCTTCTGCAAGTTTTTGAAGAATTATTGCTCTTGGATCTTTGACTTTATATTCTCTGTGGCCGAAGCCCATTATCTTGCTTTTATTTTTTATTGCATTATCTAAAAAAGATCCAGCATTTTCTGGGGTTTTAATCTCTTCTAACATTGCAATTACATCTTCATTTGCTCCTCCATGCAATGGGCCAGCTAGGGTTCCTACTGCAGAGGCGATGACAGCATATGGGTCTGTAAGAGTACTTGCAGTCACTCTAGCGCTAAATGTACTTGCGTTTAAACTATGTTCGGCATGTAGAATTAAACACCTATCAAAAACTTTTGCAGCTATAGGATCTTGTTCTTTTTCAGTCAGCATGTAAAGAAAATTTGATGAGTAAGTTAAATCATCTCTTGGTTGAATTGGGTCTTGTCCTTTTCTAATTAGTTGAAACGCAGCAATCATTGTGGGTATCTTTGCTATTAGTCTTATAACTGCGTTGTAGATGTAATTAGGATCATCTATAGCTCTACGTGAGTAGAAGAGTCCCAAAGAGGCTGCACTAGATTGAAGAGCATCCATAGGATGACCGGTTGCTGGAAAACATTTCATCATATCTCTGACTCTAAAACTTAACCTTCGATGCATCTGAACTTCTTGTTCAAAATCTCTTAGTTGAATAGCTGTGGGCAATTCACCCCAAATCAATAGATAAGCAGTTTCTAAAAAACTGCTTTTTTTGGATAGTTCCTCAATGGAATAGCCTCTGTACAATAATTTACCTTTGTTGCCGTCAATATCACAGATAGATGAATTAGTAACTGGGACACCTTCTAATCCTGGTTTTAAAATTAGTTTGTTGCTATCCAATTGCTTAATTCAATTTCAAATACTTATAGATTAAAGATAGTCAAATAATTTTTAATTAACCACAAGATATTAACTTCGCAAAAAATTAAAATGACTGTTTTTGAAGCTTGTTTGAATAAATTTAATTTAAAGAATTTTTAATATTATTTCTTTATATAGAATTGGATTTTTTTCAGGAATAGATTGACTTATAATTTCCAGCGATTCTTCATTTGATATTTTTAAAATATTTCTAATGAGAAAATTAAGATCCTGCAAATTAGTAAAATATTCAATTTTATTAGAATTATCATTTTTGATATTAACTTTTGAATAAAGAAAAGCAGATTTATCTTTATTTCTTTTTAGGTTAAAAAATTTTTTTGATATTTTCTCTAGTTTTTTACCATCAATTAAATGATTACTTATGATTTGTAAACCTCCTGATTCTATTGAATAGATATTTTCATAAGTTAATTGTTTTATAACATCGTCTTTTTCTTCAAGAATATCTTTGGAATATATCGAATAAATATCTTCATTTTGTTTCAAAGTATACTTGTTGAAATCTTTTAGTTTTTTCAAAGCACTTAAATCAAATTGATCTTCATTATTTTTTTCAAATGTAATAAGCCAATCTTTATTTGAATTGAGAATTAAAATATTTTGATTCTCATTTTGATTCTCATTTTGATTAAACTCTTCAAAAAAATTGAGTTCAAAATCATTTATTAAAGGTTTGAGATATTTGTCAAAATTTTTTATATTACTAAAAATTGAAATTTCAGGATTATCTTCATTAGTATTCTCTTGATTTGTTAACTGATCGTAAGTAAGAATGTCAATATTTTTTTTATTATTTAGTAAATAGGATTTTAAAATTAGATGGTTATTTTTTAAATCAAATGTAGTAGCTATAATATCCTCCTTATTTTCAGTAAAAATTTCCTTATCAAAAAATATACTTTCCCAAAATTTATTTGTGAATAATATATTTTTTTCGTTTTTTAGTCCTAAAAGTTCTTCCTCATATTGAAATTTTTTTTCTTTAAAATTATTGCTATGAATAATACTATTTTTGATTAATGTTTTATCTGATGAGGCAATAATGTAATTATCCTCGGAACGGTATATAAAATTGAGGAAATTTATTTTGTTTTCTCTATTAATTTCAATTATCTCATCAATCTGATCAATATTATTAGGCAAATTTAATAAATCTTCTATTGTTTTTTCTGGCTTAATTTTAAAAACTATCAAAATATCGTCCTTATGCTTTTTATTATTTTCAAAAGTTGAGATTATAAGTTCATTATTATAAATATCTTCTATTTTATTGTTTCCTAGATCTATACCCAAGTAATCTAATATAGATTCTTGTATTAAACCAAAGTTATCTTGAATTTTATCTTTTACATTATTATTGACAATATTAAAACTATCTAAATTTGAAATAAATAATAATTTATTGTTTTCAGGTATATATTTTAAGATATTTACTTGCTCAATATTTATACTTTGTTCCTTATTTTTATTAGCGGAAACTTTTTTAAAACCAAAAAAAAGAAATAAAGATAATAATATTATTATTCCTACTACCCTAAGTTTCATTATCAATGTTTATTTTTATTTTTAACAATAAACTTCCTACTGCAACTTAATTTATTAAATTGTAAATAACACATAATTTATCCTATAAATTGGGAAGTTATCCAAAATCTATAAATGCTTCTAGTCTCAATGATTGGTTTAATTCTGAGAAAGAAGATCCAGTCTTGATTGATGTAAGAGAACAATCAGAGCTTGAACTTGCTCGTTTCGAAAAAGAATTCCTACATGTACCAATTAGTAAAGTCACATCTGAATACGTTGCAGAAATATTTGCTGATTTATTAGACAGAAAAATTGTAGTTACCTGTCATGCAGGAATAAGAAGTTATAACTTTTCACAATGGTGTTTAGATAATCATATTGTGAGCGAAATATGGAATTTGGAGGAGGGTATTGATGGATGGAGTAGATATATTGACCCATCAATTCCGAGGTATTGATTAAATGTCTAATGAAGATGCAACAGTATTAACATCTTTGTCACCTCTACCAGAGCAATTGATAACTATATGGGTATCTTTTTCAAGAGTGGGGCATAATTTATCTAACCAAGCAAAGGCATGGGAAGTTTCAAGTGCCGGTATAATTCCTTCAAGTTCACTAACAAGTTTCAAAGCATCTAAAGCTTCTTGATCTGTTACTGATCCATATTCTGCTCGACCTATATCTTTTAAATGGCTATGTTCAGGCCCAACTCCAGGGTAATCTAAACCCGCACTTATTGAGTGAGCTTCTTGTACTTGACCATTATCATCTTGTAATAGAAGACTCATTGATCCATGCAAAATTCCAACTGACCCTTTAGTAATAGTTGCAGCATGTTTGTCAGTATCAACTCCGCTTCCGGCGGCTTCAACTCCAATCAGACGCACAGAAGTTTCTTTAACGAAAGGATGGAAAAGACCCATTGCATTTGATCCCCCACCTACACAAGCAAGTAAAATATCGGGTAAAGATCCAAACGATTCAAGACATTGTTTTTTAGTTTCTTCTCCTATAACAGCATGAAAATCTCTCACAATCTTTGGGAAAGGGTGTGGACCTGCAACAGATCCTAAAATGTAGTGTGTTGTTTCAACATTAGAAACCCAATCCCTAATGGCTTCACTAGTAGCATCCTTCAGTGTTGCAGTTCCTGAATTAACAACTTTAACTTCAGCTCCTAGAAGTTTCATTCTGAAGACGTTAAGGGATTGTCTTTTTATGTCTTCAGCACCCATATAAATAATGCATTTCAAGCCAAATCTCGCACAAACAGTAGCCGTAGCAACTCCATGCTGACCTGCTCCAGTTTCTGCAATTATTCTTTTTTTGCCCATCCTTATTGCTAATAAAGCTTGTCCAAGAGCATTATTAATTTTGTGAGCACCAGTATGGTTTAAATCTTCTCTTTTAAGCCATATTATTGGAGTTACTTTTTTAGTTTTGTAATGTTCAGTTAGTCTTTTGGCTTGATAAAGTGGTGTTTCTCTGCCTACATAAGTCTTAAGAAGATGATTTAATTCTTTTACAAAAAGTTTATCTTTCCATGCATTAGAAGCAGCAGTTTCAAGCTCAAAAAGAGCAGGCATTAGCGTTTCAGGGACATATTGACCACCATATTTTCCAAATCTTCCCTCTTTGGAGGGTTGATTTAAATCGTCATTTTTATAGTTTTGATCTTTGCGAGAAAATGTACTTACCACTTTTTCTATAGAATAAGTATTAACTAACTATAGATTATATTGAAAATAATGGGAAAAAAGAATTGGATCGAATTCGATAATCAAGAAAAAAAATCTGAAGAAACAGCTAAGGTAGATAATAAAAGATCAAAAATAAATATTTCAAAACAAAAAAAAGGTAAAAAGGGAAAGACTGTAACTTTAATTAGAGGTTTAGGCACTGAGGATGAAATTTTATTAAAAGAATTACTAAAAAAAATTAAAGTTTTTTGTGGGACTGGAGGAACATTGATTGATAGAAATATCCAGTTACAGGGTGATATGGTATCGAAATCAATTGAGTTTCTTCGTAAAGAGGGATTTCATAATTTATGAAGCAAGGGTTAAGATAGGTTTTTAATTTTGATGATGCAAAAAATGAAAGAACAAGATCAAACAAAGTCAACCAATATAAAGTGGCACAACTTAACTATTGATAGAGAAAAGTTAGAGAAAATGAGAGGTCATAAAGGTATGGTTATCTGGTTTACAGGTTTATCTGGTTCTGGTAAAAGTACTTTGGCCAACGCTTTAAATGAAGTTTTACACTTAGATGGTTTTTCGACTTATGTGTTGGATGGAGATAATATTAGACATGGTTTATGTAAAGATCTTGGTTTTTCGGATGAAGATAGAGAAGAAAATATAAGAAGAATTGGCGAAGTTGCGAATTTATTTATGAATGCTGGAATAATAACTATTACAGCATTCGTTTCGCCATTTATTAGCGATAGAGATAAGGTGAGAAAAATTATTGGATCTAAGGATTTTATTGAAGTTTATTGTTCTGCTGATATCACAGTTTGCGAAAATAGGGATACTAAAGGTCTTTATAAGAAAGCTCGGTTGGGAGAAATTAAGGAATTTACAGGGATTTCTAGTCCATATGAAGCTCCTCATAATCCTGAAATTGTTGTTGATACAGGTTCGTTAGATTTAAATGATTCCGTTGAAAAAGTTATTAACTACCTTAAAAAACAAAACTTTCTTAACAAGGCCTAATAGAAAAAAACTAGTTCATTTATTTTGAAGATAATTGTCAGGTCCAATAGTTGATAATTTATTATTTTTATTTCTTACCTGTGTATGTAGATTTTCTCTGAATTCTTTTAAATTTTTCTTTATGGATTCATCAAATAAACTGATCATCTCTATTGCCAATAATCCGGCATTCTGTCCTCCATTAATCGCAACTGTTGCGACTGGAATTCCAGCGGGCATTTGAACGATTGATAAAAGAGAGTCAATTCCCTTCAGTGTCTTACTCTCTACTGGTACTCCAATTACAGGAATGCAAGTTATGGATGCCAGCATTCCTGGAAGATGAGCAGCACCACCAGCACCGGCAATTATTACTTTTATGTTTTCTGATTCTGCATTTTTTGCATATTCCATCATTTCAATAGGTGTTCGATGAGCAGAAAGTATACAAACTTCAGTTTTTATTCTAAATTCTCTTAAAATATCAATGGCTGGTTTCAATGTATTTAGATCTGAATCACTACCCATTACGACAGCAATTTTATAGATATCATTAGAATTCAATTCTGACAAAATAACAAATCAATTCTTTCCTATAATGGCGCGCAATTAATTTGGCGCCAGTTAGTTAGTATGAAAAGAATAAAATTTCATAGAATATTATGACGTCAAATAAGATTACAGAAAAAAGTGAAGTCAGAGAGTATTTTAATGGTACTGGCTTTGAAAGATGGAATAAAATTTATAGCAAATCTGATGAAATTAATACAGTTCAGAAAAATATTAGGAAAGGACACCAAAAAACTGTAGATGATGTAGTCTCATACATCAAAAATTATCCTGAACTAACAAAAAAAAGTTATTGTGATGCAGGCTGTGGTGTCGGAAGTCTTTCCATACCTTTACTAAAACTCGGTATAAAAGAACTACAGATGAGCGATATTTCTTCTGAAATGGTTAAAGAAACAAAAAAACGTATTCATGAATTAGGTTTGAATCAAGGTGAAATAAAATATGAAATATGTGATCTGGAAAAATTAAAAGGATTATTTGATGTTGTAGTTTGTTTAGATGTATTTATTCATTATCCTCAACCGGTCGCAGAAGAAATGGTGCAACATCTATGCGATTTAAGCAAAGAAAAACTAATCGTTAGCTTTGCTCCTTATACCCCAGTTCTTGCTGTTCTAAAAAATATTGGAAAATTATTTCCTGGCCCAAGTAAAACTACAAGAGCATATACCTTGAAAGAAAAGGGTATTATTAATGCTGCTAAAGAAAGAGGATTTAAAGTTGTTAAAAAGAAATTAAATCAAGCTCCTTTTTATTTCTCAAAACTAATTGAATTCGAAAAAATTAAATAATTTACTTTACTAAATGATTTTCAAGTGCATAACGAACCAATTCTGTTCGGCTAGATGTACCTGTCTTGATAAAAAGTCTACTTACATATTTCTCAACATTTCTAATAGATGTTTCAAGCTGTCTCGCAATTTCTTTGTTCATCAGTCCCTCTGCCACTAGTTGAAGCACACTTGCTTCTCTAGGAGTAAAACTAGGAAGATTTATTTTATTTTCTGGATTAGTCTGGTTTTGGTCTGTGAGCATAGATTTTATTTCAGTAATTTGTTTTGCCATCTTGCTTACGTCAATATCTGCGAATCGTGCCGCTTCTTTTAATAATCGTTCTTGTCTATTGATTACATTTTTAACTCTTGCAGCTAATTCATCGGGATCGAAAGGTTTGGAAATATAATCATCAACTCCTGCAAGATAACCTTCTGTTCTGTCTAGGGTCATTCCTTTTGCAGTTAGAAAAATAACTGGAGTTCCTCCTAATTTTTCATCCTTTCTAATTTTTTCTAATAAGGCATAACCGTTGGCTCGTGGCATCATAACATCGCTAATTATCAAATCGGGAAAAATTGTTTGAGCTTTTTCCCAACCATCCTCTCCATCAACTGCAATAAATATTTCAAAGCCTTCATCTTCTAGAAATGTTTTAACAGCCGTTCTTAAACCAGGCTCATCATCAACTAATAAAATTCTAGATTTTCTTACCGGTTCATTATTTATTTGATTAATTTCATTCATTTTTTTTAATTCTTTAATTTGATTTTCTAGTAATAAACAGAATTTTATATACTAAACATAATGCTATCAACTCCCATACTACTAGACTATCAATCTTCGACTCCTTGCTCTGAAGATGTCGTTGATTCTATGAAACCTTTTTGGAGTGAGATATTTTCTAACCCTTCAAGTAAATCTAATTTGGCGGGGATTAACGCAAGCGCTATATTGGAAGCCTCAAGAGAAAAAATAGAACAAAGTTTATTTCTTAAGAATAAAAAAGTTATTTTTACAAGTGGGGCAACTGAATCTAATAACTTAGCCTTATTAGGATTTGCTAGAAATTTCTATAAAAAAACAGGAAATTATGGACATATTATTACCTTAAAAACAGAGCATAAAGCTGTTTTGGAGCCCTTAAACCAACTAAAAAAAGAGGGATTTATGCTTACAGAAATTAATCCTGAGAAAGATGGCTTAATTTCAGAAGAACAATTCAAAAAAAATATAAGAGAAGATACATTTCTGGTTAGTGTTATGTTGGCAAATAACGAAATAGGAGTTATTCAGCCCATAGAAAATATTTCAAAAATATGTAAATCGAGAGGAATAACATTTCACTCGGATTTTGCACAATGTTTAGGTTATATGGCGTTAGACAATCTTTTATCAGATGTAAACATGATTACGATGAGTTCTCACAAAATATATGGTCCTAAAGGGATAGGACTTCTTTTGATTGATGAAGAAATTTATCTTGAGCCTTTAATTGTTGGAGGAGGTCAGGAATATGGTTTTAGGTCTGGCACATTACCTCTCCCTTTAGTAGTTGGCTTTACTAAAGCAATAGAAATAGCAGTTCTTAATCAAAAAAATAATGCTGAGAAATTACTTTTTTATAGAAATAACCTTTTAGAAGGGTTGTTAAAAAATAATTCTCGTTTATTAATTAATGGCTCCATAGAAAAAAGATTACCTCACAATTTAAATTTGACTGTATTGGATTTAAACGGACCTAAGTTTCATAAACTTTTAAAATCTAAAATAATTTGCTCTACTGGATCTGCATGTACTAATGGCGAACCATCTCATGTTTTACTAGCTTTAGGTAGATCTCTTAAAGAAGCAGAATCTTCAATAAGGTTAAGTATTGGATTAAGTACTAATTCAAAAGATATAAAACAAGCAATTCATATTCTTACAGATACGATCAGATCATTACGATAGAAATTATTGGCTTTTAATTTAATTGAGCAATTCTTAATTTTCCACTTCTAGCTCTTTTATTTAGTTCGACTTCTTCTACGGAGGGAGTTATTGGCTTTTTTGTAAGGTTTTTTAGTCTTTGATCATTTTTAAAAGAACTTTTAACTAACCTATCCTCCAGGGAATGAAAACTAATAATAGAAATAATTCCTCCTGGCAAAAGCCATTCAGGAACAACTTGCAAAAATTTTTCTAATACGTCAATTTCTTTATTAACAGCAATTCTTAGTGCTTGAAATGTTCTTGTTGCTGGGTGTATTTTTTTATATCTTTGTTTTGGTGGGAAGCAGCCCGCAATAGAATAAGCTAACTCTTTTGTCCCAGAATATTTCCCATTTTCCCTTAAATCCATTTTTATTTTCCTAGCAATTTTTCTTGATAATCTCTCATCTCCATATTTATAAATTAGGTTAGCTAGATCTTTTTCATCTAAAGCCTCAATTAATTTCTCGGCATCAACCTCAAGAAAAGGATTCATTCTCATATCAAGTGGACCATCTTTTTGGAAGCTAAATCCTCTTTTAGGGTCATCAATTTGATTACTATTTACTCCAAGATCTGCAATTACAAAAGAAACTTTTTCTTTTGGTACAAAATCCGCAAAATTTGAAGCCCTTATATCAATCCTATTTTGAAATTCATCAAGTTTTTTTGATGCTGATTTTCTCGCGAATGGATCTTGATCAAGTCCAATTATATTTAAATCCGAATATTTTCTCAATAAATGATAAGAGTGTCCGCCTCCTCCTAGCGTTGCGTCTATTCCTTTAAGTTTGTTGTCATGTATTAAAGGGTAATGCTCTAATGAGGCCATAATCTCTTCTGTCATAACTGATTTATGATTGAAAAAAGATGAATCAGATAGGTCAGTTTGCATAACTTTCGACTAAGATTTGTTTAGAAGTTAAATTTCGAATGGCTCAGCTAGAGACTAGAACAGAACCAATGGTGGTCAATTTTGGCCCTCACCATCCCTCAATGCATGGTGTATTGAGGTTAGTTGTAACTCTTGATGGTGAGAATGTCATTGATTGTGAGCCGGTCATAGGATATTTACATAGAGGAATGGAAAAGATAGCGGAAAATAGGACAAATGTAATGTATGTCCCTTATGTAAGCAGAATGGATTATGCGGCAGGAATGTTTTATGAAGCTATTGTAGTAAATGCTCCTGAAAGATTAGCTAATATTCCTGTCCCTAAAAGAGCTAGTTATATAAGAGTTCTTATGCTGGAACTTAATCGTATTGCTAATCATCTTTTATGGCTTGGTCCTTTTTTAGCAGATGTAGGAGCTCAAACTCCTTTTTTCTATATTTTTAGAGAACGAGAAATGATCTATGATCTTTGGGAAGCTGCAACTGGACAAAGGCTAATAAATAATAATTTCTTTAGGATAGGTGGTGTCGCATGTGATCTTCCATATGGTTGGTTAGAAAAATGTATAGACTTTTGCGATTGGTTCGGTCCTAAGATAGATGAATACGAAAAATTAATTACAAACAATCCAATTTTTAGAAAAAGAATTGAAGGTCTTGGAACAATACAAAGAGACCAGGCAATTAATTGGTCTTTGTCTGGCCCAATGCTCAGAGCTTCTGGCGTTTCCTGGGATTTAAGGAAAGTCGATAATTATGAATGTTATGACGATTTTGATTGGCAGATTGCTTCGGAAAAAGAAGGAGATTGTTATGCGAGATATCGAGTAAGAGTTGAAGAGATGAGACAATCACTAAGCATCATTCGCCAAGCCTGCAAAATGATTCCAGGAGGTCCAACAGAAAATTTAGAAGCTCAAAGAATGGCGACTGAAGATAAGAAAAGTGAAATATTTGGTATCGACTATCAATATGTAGCTAAGAAGGTTGCTCCAACTTTTAAAATTCCTAACGGAGAATTATATACAAGATTAGAGTCCGGCAAAGGAGAAATAGGTGTATTTATTCAAGGAAATAATGAAGTTACCCCATGGAGATTTAAAATCAGAGCAGCTGATTTAAATAATCTGCAAATATTGCCTCATATTCTTAAAGGTGCCAAAATCGCTGATATTATGGCAATCCTTGGTTCAATAGATGTCATTATGGGATCTGTCGATAGATAATTTCTTTAAATGAAACCCTCTGACTGGTTAATATTGCACAAGAAGGTAAGGTTTGGTGATTGTGATTCTGCAGGTGTAATTCATTTTCATAACTTATTGAAATGGTCGCATGAAGCTTGGGAAGAAAGTATTGAAATCTATGGGATCCCTTGTCATGATATTTTTCCAGATTTTTCTATACGTAAAAGTCAAATTATTTTTCCAATAGTAAATTGTGAAGCAAACTTTCATGCGCCTATAAAAATTGGAGATTTATTAAAAGTAAAAATTGCCCCTCATAAAATTAATACTCATTTGTTCCAAGTAAATAGCTTTTATATAAAAAATGGAAATAAAGTAGCCGAAGGGAAAATTATACACTGTTCTTTAGATGTTGATTCAAGAAATAAAATAGAAATTCCCGATCAGCTAGAAAGATGGATAGAGGCTTCTAATGTGAGTAGAAATTTAAAAGAATGCTGATTATTATTTTTTAAATTTATAGTTTATTTTTTCTGTAATGCTATTTTTGTTTTTAACAATCCACTTTTCAGGCTTTTCATGTTTAGGCCAACTTTGAGAAAAATTTTTTAATAAATTTAAAGAAATTTCAATATTTTTATCATTTGTAAGTTCTCTAAATTCAACTATTACTTTAATTTTATTTCCCCATAATTTGTTAGATACTTTCGAAATATTGAATTTATCAATTGGGATATTTTCTTTCATAATGAAATCATTTAATCTAGATTCAATTACTTCAGGGAAAACAACTTCTCCACCTGAATTAAAGGCGTTATCACTTCTTCCAACAAATTTTAAATAGTAAGAATTATTGATTTGCTTAATTTCACCTAAATCCCCGGTTTGCCACCACCCATTTTTATTTTTGAAATTTTCAGTTTTTAAAGAATCTATTATTTCGATTCCAATTCTGGCTGATTTTATTTCGATTAATCCTTGTGCGTTAATTCTTATTTTTGTATCTGGTAGTATTTCTCCAACATTTTTAAAACCCATTAAGAATTCTTTTGGTTTTAAACTCGTAACCATTGCTGCTGTTTCAGTTGAGCCGTAACAAGGTGCTAATTTTATTTTTTCTTTTATACATTGTTCTGCAGTTTCGTCTGAAATTGAAGCTCCACCTACCCAAATTAGATCAAAAATTTTTAGCCAACTAATTCCATCTTTTTGAGCTAAAAGTCTTTGTAATTGGGTAGGTACTAATGACGTAATCAAGTGTTTTTTGTTTTTTTTAAATTTAATTGTGAAAAGTAAAAGTTCTCGAGTTTTTTTTATCAAATTCGGAGAAATATTAATACAATCACATCCCCAAGTTTGACTTCTAAAAATTGGCATTAATCCACTTATATGGTTCAGGGGTAAAGTATTTAAAATTAAGCAGTTTTGTAATTCAAATCCTTGCTCTATTAGCCACTGACCTGATGTAGTTGCAGATAATTTAAGATTATTTAAATGGTGAAAACATTGTCTCGGTTTTCCAGAACTCCCACTACTGTTTAAGATAATTGCTGGCCCATTTTCAGTAATTGAATCTAATACATCATTGTCTTCATAAAATTTGTTTTTTACATAAATAATTTTATTCTCACTAATTTTTTCAATAATTTTTTCTACAGATTCAGTTTCGTTATTTTCAACTTCAATAGTATGAATTTTATTTTTCATAGTTGATCCCATATCTTTTTTGCTTCATTTAAAAAAAGAAACGAATTAGGGAATTTATTCATTGCTAAACCAGGAACTTTTGGCGTTGGTCCTTGTAATTGTAGAGAAGATAAATGATAGAGCCATCTATTTCCTATTCCAGTTTCAAATGAGGTACTTATAGATATTAAAGCTTTTTTATTTTCTAATTCTCTTAAAAGCTTAACTGGATTATTTTCTTGAGAAGGCCTTCTAATTTGCCAACCCTTCCACTCATCAATCAAAGTTGGAAATTTTAAAAGTGATTCGTCTAAAGCTATTGGAATTTTTTTGTTTAGTTCTGTCAGTCCATCAATATCATCAACACAGAGAGGTTGTTCTAACCAATCTATATTTTTATTATCTTTCAAAATATCAGCCCATCTATTAGCTATCTCTCTTCCCCAAGAACCATTAGCATCTATTCTTAACTTAATATTATTACCTATTTTGCTTAAAATTTCTTCTAATTTTGCTTCTTCCTCATGGTTATTTTTTAGTGCTACTTTCCATTTTAAGGTTAATGATTTTCCAATATCACAATGTCTTTTTTTAATATCATTTAGATCTGAAACTACATTTTCATGATTTAACAATATGGCTGTTTTACCAATTTCATCAAAGTAGTAGTTTTCTTTAAAAATTATTTTTCCATTGATCTCAGCTAATGCAGAATTTATTGCAGATTGAATGCATGGGTGAAAAATATTTATTTGCTCAGATAAATTAAATTCCTCTATATATTCAGGGATCATATCTAGTTCTTTCGCACACTTTTTTAAGTCTTTTTTATGTAGCGGTGAAACTTCTCCAAACCCTATTTTTTTATCATTACTTATTAATTTAATTATCCAACCCGATTTTGTATGGTAATTGGTTTTAGAATTTTCTACTTTGGCCGATAACTTAAAGCTATAAGATTTTTTTTTAAATATTAAGTTCATTTATTTAGATAGTAATTAAATATTAATCCTGTGATTAAACCAATTCCATTAAGAGTTTGAAATTTTATTGCGACGAATTTGCAATTTTTTATTGCAGAAGGTTTTGCATACGAAGACTTTAATAAATTTATAAGTCTTATTGCTTGATGGAAACTAAGCAAATAAAGGATGCAAAACACTGGAATAAATCCATAAACTATTGTGAAAAGTTGAAAAATATATATTGTAAAAATTATCCAAGGCACAAATTGAGAACCTTTTTTTGCCCCTAAGCGAACTAAAGGTGAATTTTTCCCATGCTTTTTATCTTCAGAAATTTGATGAAAATGAGAACAAAATAATACAAGAGTTGTTGCCAAGGAAGGTCCTGAACCAAGTAATAAAGAAACTTTCCATGGAATATCTTCGAAGTAAAGATTAGACGGATTTAACGCAATTAAGACTGCAGAGTACGCAAAAGGTCCAAATGCAAGCCAGCATAATGGTTCTCCTAAACCTTGATAGCCCAATCTAAAAGGAGGACCTTGATATAAATATCCTAAGAAGCAGCAAGCTGCCACCAAAATAAAAATGTTTATACTTGTTGAAACTGAAATAATTAAAATTATTAATAAACCAATAACTAAAGATGTATATGCAATAAATGAAATTATTTTTTTATTTTTTACAAGATTTACTATTGAATGGAATTTAAATTCATCGATTCCTGTTTCTGCGTCGTATAAATCATTAGTTAGATTTTCCCAAAGTAATATCAAAATTGCAGCTAAAGTAAATGAAATCAAATTATAAATTTTTACCTCTTTATATTGATTGAGTAAGTAAGCCCCTGTTATTAAAACTGGAAGTATGGCCACAGAATAAAGAGGCCATTTTATTGCTTTTTTCCATAATTTTTTTTTATCTTCGTCCATTTTTTAATTAACACGCAAAATTAGATAATTATTGAATGTAGTTTATAAATTGAGTTACATTTTTTACTTTATTGCATCATTTTTAGTTATTTTCAATAAGTAATGAAAAATGATTTAAACTTAACAGATTTTTTAAAAGATGTATTTTCTTCTTTCGATAAGAAAGTTGAAAATTCTGGATTAGTAAGTATTTGTGTTGATATTCCTTCTATTGATTTATTTCAAGTTTATGAATTGTTAATAAATCAATATCCGTTTTCTTCATTTTGGGAGGAATCTGATGGCATTTCATATATAGCTTTCGAGAAGTGTAAATATGTTACTCTAGATGGCCCAAAAAGATTTGAGGTAGCAAAAGAGTTTAATTCTGAGAATTTTAAAAATTTAATTAACTTAACTAATGAATCGCATAATTCTGCACTTTCAAAAATTATTTATTTATTTTCTTTCTCTGAAAATTTGAATAATAAGAATTTACCTTCAGATATCCCTAGTTTGGAAGCCATTTTGCCAAAAATATTAATTACTAAAAGTGGCAAGAATTGCTGGTTAAGAATCAATGGTCATGTTGAAAGTAAATCATCATTAAGAACATTAATTGAAGAAATATGGACAATTAGAAATCAAGTTATTAATTCTGGCTCAGAATTAATAAAGTCATCTGGCTTAAAAACTGGTTTTGATTCCCCTTTTATTGATGATTTCTCACGCTCCTTAGAAACTTCTAAAACAAACATGAAAAAAGTAGTAAATAGAGGAATTCAATTAGTAAAGAAAGATATCCTCGAAAAGATAGTTTTAGCGAATAGGATTAAAATAAAACTTAAAAACAAATTAGATTTAGTAGAAATTTTAAAAAGATTTAAAAAGAAGCAACCAAATACATGTAGATATGTTTGGAAAAGAAATAGTAAGGATATTTTGTTTGGAGCATCTCCAGAAAAATTATTTTCTTTCTCTAAACCTAATTTAACTTTAGAGGCTCTTGCTGGAACTATCTCTACTAATTCAAATTTTAAGAAACTCCTAAAAAGTACTAAAGACTTAAAGGAACATAATTATGTAATACAACATTTGATTAAATCTTTAGAAGTTTCAAAAATAACAAACTTTAAAAAAAGTGATATCAAGGTAAATTCATTTGGAGATATTTCTCATTTGCAAACACTCATTTTCTCTAAAGTTGAAAATATTTGTCCTTTTGAATTGCTTAAAAACTTACATCCATCTCCAGCTGTTTGTGGATACCCAAAAAATGTAGCATTGGATTGGATAAACACTCTTGAGTCTTTCCCTAGAGGAAATTATGCTTCTCCAATGGGTTGGGTGGATTCATCAGGCAATGCTTCATTTCTTTTGGCAATAAGAGGCGCAAGATGTATTGAAGAAAATATTGAATTTACTGCAGGTTCAGGTATAGTTTCTGGCTCCGTTTTAGAGAAAGAAATAGATGAGATTGAATTAAAATTTGAATCTATAGTAAAACAGATATTTTGCGCTAAAAATCCTAGATAATTTCTACTAATTTTTCAATAACTTCCTCTGAAACATTTTTATTGGATAAATTTTCTATTTCTCTTAAACCTGTTGGACTGGTTACATTAATCTCGCTAAGCATTCCATTTATTACATCAATACCTACAAAAAATAAACCCTCATCTTTGAAGTGTTGAGATAATTCTGAGCAGATACTTTTTTCTTTTTCTGTTAATAATGTGGGTTCAGCCTTGCCTCCCATCGCTAAATTACTCCTAAAATCGCCTCCTTGAGGAATCCTATTTATTGATCCAATTGCTTCTCCGTTTACGATAATTATTCTTTTATCACCCTCTATGACTTCAGGAATAAATTTTTGCATCATAACGGGTAATTCTTCTTGAGAAGTGATTAATTCAATGATTGATTTAATTCCTGGTGA
>CACIWI010000008.1 GCA_902590355.1 uncultured Prochlorococcus sp. | reverse complement strand
TCTAAAGAAGTTACAAAAAATATAGGTTTTAACAATACAGAATTTCTTGAAGGATCAATTGAAAAACTTGATGAATTAGATAAAGATTTAAATCCACTAATCGCCGACAAATCAGTTGATATTATTTTAAGTAATTGCGTTTTAAACTTGGTAAGTCCAGAATCTAGAAATAACCTTCTAAGAAATATAAAAAGAGTTTTAAACGATAATGGGAGAATTGCAATTAGTGATATTGTCTCTAACAAAAAAGTTCCTTTAAGATTGCAAAATGATCATGATTTATGGACAGGATGTATTAGTGGAGCATGGTATGAACCAGACTTTATAATTGACTTTAAAGAACTAGGATTTAAAAATCTAGAATTTGCAGAAAGAAGTGCTGAACCTTGGAAAGTAATTGAGGATATTGAATTTAGAACAGTAACTTTAGTTGGCAATATTTAAAAAATTTAAGAATTTAAAAATATAATTTAAATTTTCCATGATAAATAATTTAAGAGACCAAATACCAGCATTAAAAAATAAGTATTATTTCAACTATGGGGGTCAAGGGCCATTACCAAAATCTTCTCTAGAAGCAATAGTCAAAACTTGGGAAATTATCCAAGATTTAGGACCATTTACCAATGATATGTGGCCTTTTATTTACAAAGAAATATTGATCACAAAAAGAATAATTGCGCAAAAGTTAGGTGTCAATTCAAAAAATATAGCTTTAACTGAGAATATCTCTTCTGGTATGATTTTGCCTTTTTGGGGAATAAAAGTAGCAGAGGGAGAAGAGTTATTAATAAGTGACTGTGAACATCCTGGAGTAGTAGCCGCAAGTCGAGAATTTTGCAGAAGAAATAAATTAATATTGAAAATTTTGCCAATCCAAAAAATTAAAAATCTAAACGACGAAAATTTAATTTTAGAGATTTTAAAAAATCTAAATAGTAAGACTAAAATCCTAATTATTTCTCATATTTTGTGGAACTTTGGATATAAAATTCCCTTAAAACAAATTTCCATTGAATTAAAAAATAATCGAGAAAACTCTTATCTACTTGTTGACGGTGCTCAAACCTTTGGGCACATAAAAATTGAAGAAGAAGTTTTTTATTCTGATTTATATTCAATAACTTCTCATAAGTGGGCATGTGGGCCAGAAGGTCTTGGAGCAATTTATGTCTCAGATAGATTTATTCATGAAACAGATCCAACAATAATTGGTTGGAAATCCTTGAAAAAAGAACAAGGAATTTATGAGCCTTCGGATAATCTTTTTCATGATGATGCAAGGAAGTTTGAAGTAGCTACATCTTGTATCCCTTTACTTGCAGGGCTGCGTAATTCTTTAGATCTTTTGGATAAAGACTGCAATGAAAAAGAAAAGACAAAAAATATAAAAAGATTAAGTGAGAAACTTTGGGATGAATTAAATCAATTAAAGGAAATTGAATTAGTTTTAGAAAAAAAATACTTAAATGGGATTGTTAGTTTTAACATCGAAAATATTGAAGATAAGGATAAATTTGTGAAAAAACTTGGAGAAAAAAAAATTTGGATTAGAGTTTTAGAAGATCCAAAATGGTTTAGAGCATGTATACATCAAATGACAACCGAAACTGAGCTGGATTTACTTTCTAAAGAAATAAAGAAAATATTGATTTAAAGATCTATTGATATAAAGATAAAAACTTTACCAAGGTATCTCCGAACTGTCCCATGCAATAAATTTTCCAGTAGATGATGGAGTTTGATTTTTAATAATATTGATTAAAAATTGGGATGATTTTTCTTTACTGAATAATTTATGCTCTGGAACAAATTTATGAAAAGGTCTAGATAAATCAGTATCTACTGTTCCTGGATGAAGCAATGTAATAATAGCCTTTGGGAAACGTCTAGCCCACTCAATACTTAGAGATTTAAAAAACTGATTTTGTGCCGATTTCGCAGCTCTATATGAATACCAACCTCCAGTTTGATTATCTCCAATACTTCCCACTCTTGCACTTATACTTGCAAAATTAAAATTAATATCTTTTGGAATAAATTCTTCAATAGTTTTAGCTAACAAAATAGGAGAAAAGGCATTTATTGAAAAACTTTCCATCATATTTTTTTTATCAAGATGTTGTAATCTTTTTTCTGGTTGAAGAGAATCACTATGAAGTCTCCCTGTAGCGTTGATAACTAGTCTTAACTTTGAAGGATGATTTGATATTTTATTTTTCAACTGCAAAAGGGATTTAGAATCCTCAATATCTAATTCCCAAAAAGAATTAAATTCACTTTCTCTTCCACACAAAACAACATCTAAATCCTTTTCAATTTCATACAGATCTTTAGCTAGTTGTGTGCCAATTCCACCTGCCCCTACAACTAAGGCTAAGCCTTTCATTTTATTAAATATAACTCTACTTATTCTAAGAAACTTTTCTTGTGATTTGCGTAAAGATCTTTCTGATTTGATAAGGAAATTTATTGTGATTTACTTTTTTCTTTTAATAATTTATAAGCTATTTTTCTATCATCAAAATTAATAACTTTATCATTGAGAATTTGGTAGTCTTCATGTCCTTTCCCTGCAATTAAAACAATATCTTCTTTATTGGCAAATTTAATAGATTCATTTATTGCTTTAAATCTATCAATCTCAATTATTATTTTTTCTCTTTTTTTTATACCCATCAAAATATCATTTACTATCTTTTGGGGTTCTTCTGATCTTGGATTATCTGAAGTTATAAACACATGATCAGAAAACTCTTCAGCTATTGATCCCATTAAAGGCCTTTTACTAAGATCTCGATCTCCTCCACAGCCAAAAACAGTAATGAGTTTCCCTTTACTAAGTTTTTTAATTGATTGCAAAACTTTTTTTAATGCATCAGGCGTATGGGCATAATCAATAATTACTGTTGGAAGTGATCTTGATATGTCATCATCATTAATTTCTATTTTCTCCATTCTCCCAGGAGTACCAGGAAAAGATTGTATTGACTTTGATAAATCTTTTAAAGAGAAATTAAGTTTATACAAAATTGTTATTGCTTGAATCGCATTCATTAAATTAAATTCACCAACAATTGGAACAAAAAGTTTAATTTTTTCCTTTGGTGTATGAAATGTACAGGTGGAGCCACTTTCAGTAAATTTTTTATCTGTTACGAAAAAAAAATCATCATTTTCAAATTCACTATCAGTAATCTTTATTGAAACTAATGAGAATCCTTTTTCAAGATCAGATGATAATTTAGATACCCAAGGGTCATCATGATTTAATACAGAAATTCCATCCTTTTCTAATAAGTAAGGCGGGAAAAATAATTTTCTTTTTGTTTGAAAATAAGATCCCATATCTGAGTGATAATCAAGATGATCTTGAGTTAAATTAGTAAAAATAGCCGCCTTAAATTCGCATCCTGATATCCTGTTTTGAGCAATAGAATGAGAACTTACCTCTAATATCGCGAATTCAGATTCTGCCTCAAAAGCATCATTTAATTTCTTTTGAAGTTTATCAGCGAAATCAGTTGTGTGAGAAGCCACTTCAGAGAAGCCAGGCCATCTATTGAACAAGGTCCCAAATAATGCAGTCTTTTTTCCTAATTTTTTTAAAAGATATTCCAATAAAAAAGTAATTGTAGTTTTCCCATTGGTACCCGTAACACCTATAAGTTTAAGTTTTCTTGAAGGCCTATTCCAAAACTCAGCGACTATTTGACCAAAAATATAATCTAAATTATCATCTATAACCAAAATCCTTTCTCGATCAATAGATCCAATTTCCTCTTCTGCAGCAGACCCAATAATGGAAGCCGCCGCGCCATTTTCAATTGCCTCAATACAATATTTTCCTCCATCAACATTTAAACCAGGCATGCCTAAAAATAAAGTTCCTTTTTGTACTTCTTTAGAGTTAAAAGAAATATTATTGATTTCTTGATCGATTAAATCTAATGAAGGCATAATTCCCACCAAATTTAAAAGTTTATGTAATTTTATAGATCTCATATAAATAATTATTTCTCCAGAATGGTACTAATATTTTTTTGAAACCAATTCTTTAATTGATCATCTTTTAATCTTGGAGAAATGCGAGGCAATTCTATAATCTCCTCGGACCTAATTCCTTCAACAGCAATGACAGGTACTTCATAGTCATATTTTTTATATTTATCTTTATATAAATCGAACCTATCAATATCAATTTCTTTAAGCTCCTCTAGATTAGGGAATAACTCATTAAGATTTATTTTTGCCAGTTTGTTTTTTAATGAATCACAAAGGCAACATCCTTGCCTAACAAAAATAAATATTTTCATTCATTTAGTCAGGCACAGGGTCACATCCACAGGGAGTTAAGGGATGACATCTGCTTAATCTTCTTAAAGTTAACCACCCTCCCTTCCAAGGACCATGTCTAGTAATTGCCTCATATCCATAAGAGCTGCAACTTGGAATAAATCTGCATCTTGGTCCGAAAAAAGGAGAAAACCACTTTTTATAAAATGAAATCAAAAAAAGAAGTATAGAAGTTATTGATTTATTGATAGTTTTGAACACTTTAATGATGTAAAATAAAAATTCCGGTAGTAATTAGTTTAATTGAATTTAATCAATTATCCAATTTATTGCAAATTTCTATTTAATTTAACATTATGTCAAGATACCGCGGCCCCAGATTAAGGGTTACGCGTCGCTTGGGAGAACTACCAGGTCTCACCAGGAAAGCTTCAAAGAAGTCTAATCCTCCAGGTCAGCACGGCCAAGCCCGTCGCAAGCGATCAGAATATGCAATTCGTCTAGAAGAAAAGCAGAAACTTAGGTTTAATTATGGAGTTTCTGAAAAACAACTAGTACGTTATGTAAAAAAAGCTAGAGCACAAGAGGGATCTACAGGAACTAACCTACTAAGACTTTTAGAAAACAGACTTGATAATGTTTGTTTTAGATTAGGTTTTGGAGGTACTATTCCAGGCTCAAGACAATTAGTAAATCATGGCCATGTAACCGTTAATGGAAAGGTTCTTGATATTGCTGGTTATCAATGTAAATCAGGCGATGTAATCGGAATTAAAGAAAACAAAGCAAGCAAAAAACTTGTAGAGGGTAATATAGAATTCCCTGGATTAGCAAATGTCCCACCTCATCTTGATTTAGACAAACCTAAATTAACGGGAAAAATAAATGGGAAATGCGATAGAGAGTGGGTGGCTCTTGAAATAAACGAACTGCTAGTTGTTGAATATTATTCAAGAAAAGTTTAATATTACTTTTCTTTGGATTTTTAAATCTCTCTTTTAAAAAAGGAGAGATTTTGATTTAATTCTTATTTTTAAAAATAATGGGGAATAAGGAAAATAATATAAAAAAGCCAGGATTTAAGACCCTATCCATTCATCATGGGGAAACATTTGCAGAAGAAACTGGATGCGTTATGCCTCCTATTTTTTCTACATCTACTTTCAAACATGGAAATAAAGATAATTTCGACTACACCAGATCAGGCAATCCCAACTTTAAAATTCTAGAAAACGTCCTTAAATCAATAGAAGATTCTAAATACTGTACAGTTTTTGGATCTGGAATTAGCGCGGTAACAGCAATTACATCAACACTAAATTCAGGTGACAAGATACTCTGCGAGTCAAATCTCTATGGTTGTACAGTGAGGATGTTCGAAAAAGTTTTTAAGAAATTTGGACTAGAAGTTTTATACACAGATTTTACAAACGAAAATAATATCAAAAAGATTTCAAACTTCGAGCCAACCTTGATTTGGCTTGAAAGTCCAACTAATCCACTTTTGAAGGTACTGGATATTAAAGCGATTTGTGATGAAGCGAATAAACTGCAAATCCCAGTAGTTTTAGACAATACCTTTTCTACGGCACTTATTCAAAAACCATTGGATCTTGGCGCAACACTATCACTCGTAAGCACAACAAAATTCATTAATGGACATAGTGATGCACTTGGTGGAGCAGTGCTGACAAATAATGAGGTATGGAATAGTAAGATGCTTTTCTCTCAAAAAGCTCTTGGGCTTCAACCATCCCCTTTTGATAGTTGGCTCATTACGAGAGGCGTAAAAACTCTTCCTTTAAGAATCGAACAACAAACGCAAAGTGCAAAATTAATTTCTGAAGAATTAGAAGATCATAAAATAATTAGTAAAGTAATTTATCCTTTTAATCAAAAACATCCGCAATTTAATTTAGCAAAATCGCAAATGAGATCTGGAGGTTCGATGATCACCATAAAATTAAATCTTAAAAAAGAGGATACTTTTAAATTTTGCAAATCTCTCAAATATTTCTCACTAGCAGAAAGCCTTGGAGGAGTTGAAAGTTTAATTTGTCACCCCGCAACAATGACTCATGCTTCTGTTGATGACAAAACAAAAAATCTTTTAGGGATAGATGACAATCTTGTCAGATTATCGATTGGATGTGAAGAAACAAACGATTTAATCTCAGACATATTATCTGCTTTAAATAAATTCTGAAAATTGAGAGATTTAATTAAAAACCCTATATGGAAAAATTTAGAGTTGGGATATTCTATTCCTGATAGTATTCATGCTGTTTCTGTAGCATTACCAACTTGGAATGATGTAATAAATTACGAGGAAAAAAATCAAGAATGCATGAATTTATTAAAGTCCATTTACCCAAGATTCGGGCTAAACCCCATAGTGAAAAGATTATGCAAAAAAGTAAAAAAGGAAAATTACTACAATAATAAAAGTATCTGGCCATATCCGAATGAAAGTATAGCTTTTAAAGCTAAAAAATACATTGATAGAAATACTTCTGAACAATTCTCATTTGTAAAAAAAAGAGATAATTTAGCTTTCTTAATAACTGAAAAAGAAGGAAGTATTTATGCAAAATCTTTTTGGCAACATACTGGTCTTGGTTTATCTTCAAGGGCTGCTGCTATAGAACTAGGTCTTGAAGATTGCCCTCCAAAGTCTTACGTAAATGAATGTTCTCAAAGAATAAAAAATAGAATTTCTAAACCTACAAAAATTAACTCTAATGATATTCACTTAACTTCATCTGGAATGTCTGCATTGCATACATCATTAGAAATCATATATAAATTATTTCCAGCTAAACCAACACTCCAAGTTGGGTTTCCATATGTAGATGTACTTAAATTACCAATGAAAATCTTTCACGGAGCAAAGTTAATTACAGAAGAAAATTGCGCGGATATTGAATTAGAAATAAAAAGAATAAATCCATCAGCATTAATTATTGAACTTCCAAGTAATCCAATGCTCAAATGTGTAAACATTAAAAAAATTTCAAAAATTGCAAAAAAGCTTAATATTCCTTTAATTGTTGACGATACAATTGGGTCCAATTTAAATATAAATTCCCTAGAACATGCAGATATAGTTTTTACTTCACTTACAAAAATTTTTTCAGGTAGTGGTGATATTCTTGCCGGATCACTAATACTAAATCCAAAAAGCAAATGGATTGACCAGTTTAGAAATGTATTAAACGAGATTAGTATTCCAACACTTTCCGATGGAGATATAGTTTATCTAGAGAAGGTTAGTAGAGATGTAAATGAAAGAGTTTTTGAACAAAATAAAGCATGTTTAGAATTAAAAAAAAGATTAGAGACCCATAGCGGGATTAAAAATATTTTCCATCCTGAAAATTGTCCAAACTTTCATTCTTTACTCACTTCTGATGGAGGATACGGCTGCTTATTATCGTTTGAATTAACTGGAGGATTGAACAAAGCTAAAAATTTTTATGATTCTCTACAAGTATCTAAAGGACCAAGTTTAGGTACAAAGTTTACTCTAGTTTGTCCTTATGTTTTACTAGCTCATTATGACGAGTTGGATTGGGCTGAAAGTTTTGGTATACCATCGCATCTTATTAGAGTATCAGTTGGATTAGAAGACCAAGATCAATTATGGAAAACCTTTGCTGAAGCACTAAATAATTTCTAAATTCCTAGTATTTACCGTATAGAAACTTATATACTCTTTTTCTGAATAATAGTTAGTATTAAAATATATTTTCTCAATATATAAATGGCAAAAATTTATGAGGACAACAGTTTTGCTATTGGAAACACTCCATTAGTAAAACTAAAATCAATTACTAAAAATGCGAAAGCTACAGTACTTGCAAAAATTGAAGGTAGAAACCCTGCTTATAGTGTCAAATGTAGGATTGGCGCAAACATGATCTGGGATGCAGAGAAAAGTGGGAAGCTTACAAAAGACAAAACTATCGTTGAGCCAACTTCTGGTAATACAGGAATTGCTCTAGCCTTTACTGCTTCAGCAAGAGGTTATAAGCTCATCCTTACAATGCCAGAATCCATGTCAATTGAAAGAAGAAGGGTTATGGCAGTTTTGGGTGCTGAAATTGTTTTAACAGAGGCATCAAAAGGTATGCCTGGAGCAATAGCTAAGGCTAAAGAAATTGCAGAAAGTAATCCATCTCAATATTTTATGCCAGGACAATTTGATAATCCTGCAAACCCTGAAATTCATTTCAAAACTACTGGACCAGAAATCTGGGATGATTGCGATGGTGAAATTGATGTCCTAGTTGCAGGGGTTGGAACTGGCGGCACAATTACAGGAGTTTCAAGATACATTAAGCAAGAGAAGGGCAAGAATATTACTTCTGTAGCTGTAGAACCATCACACAGTCCTGTTATTACACAGACAATGAATGGAGAAGAGGTTAAATCCGGACCACATAAAATTCAAGGAATTGGAGCAGGATTTATTCCTAAGAACCTTGACTTATCGATTGTTGACAAGGTTGAACAAGTAACAAATGACGAATCAATAGAGATGGCTCTTAGGTTAGCTAAAGAGGAAGGTCTATTAGTAGGAATATCCTGTGGGGCTGCCGCTGCTGCCGCTGTTAGATTAGCGGAACAAGATGAGTATGCTGGGAAGACAATTGTAGTTGTTCTACCTGATTTAGCAGAGAGGTATTTATCATCAATTATGTTTACTGAAGTTCCAAGCGGAATCATTCAAGAACCAGTCAAAGCCTAAATCTATTTTTTCTCCAGTAGTGAATCTGGTGAAATATACATCGCATCGCCATAAGAGAAGAATCTAAATTTTTCTTTTATGGCTTTTTTATACAAATATAATAATCTTTCTCTACCAATCATTGCACTTACTAAAAGTAATAATGAACTTTTAGGGAGATGAAAATTAGTCAATAATCCATCAACTACCTTAAATTTATAACCTGGCTTAATTACTAAATCTACGTATTTAGCTATGGGGATAAAGTCATTGATTTCGTGAGAATAACAACTTTCAAGAGCTCTTACGCTGGTTGTACCAATAGCAATTATTTTTCTATCTGTTTTCTTTATTCTTTTTATTTCCTCCACTACTTCCTTATTAACACTTACCCATTCTTTATGAAGTTTTAAGTTACTTAAATCTTCTTGATCAATTGGTTTGAATGTTCCATAACCCACGTGCAAAGTTATCGGTAAGATTATTACTCCTTTTTTTTTTAGATTGGAAATAAGACTTTTGCTTAAGTGTAAACCAGCTGTTGGTGCAGCAACTGCCCCTGGATTAGTTGCATACTCAGTTTGATAACTTTTTTCATGAAAAGATTCTTCTTCGGAATTTTTTATATAAGGAGGGAGAGGTATTTCCCCGTATTTATCAAGAAGTTCATTCATTGAATTGAGACAAGTTATTTTTTCAGGAAATTTAATAAATCTCCCTCCAGTTTCTTCATCAACTCCATCAACAATCAAATTAATATCTTGTGCTAAAGGTGATTTTAATTTTAATTTTCTATTTATTTTTAACTTTTTCGCTGGTTTTGCCAAACATAACCAAACACATTCATGGGATCTTTCTAAAACTAATAATTCGACTAATGTCTTATTTTCTAATTCAACCTTTAACCTAGCTTTCATAACTTTAGTATTATTTACAACCACAAGATCCCCTTCTCTAAATTCATCTAAAAGATTCTTGGTAAATTTATTAGTCAAGCAGTCTTCTTCTAAAACACTATTTCTAACTATCATCAATCTTGATTCATGCCTAATTGCAGAAGGTTTACTAGCAATTAATGAAGGATCAAGTAAATAATCATAAGCTTCAAGCTTATAATCTCTTTCTTCATTATTAATTTGAGAAATCAATTAAATTTAGGAGACAAGAGTCTCTGGCTCATCTTCAATTAGGGAAGCCAAGTCTTTTAAGAATGAAGCTCCATCAGCTCCATAGATCACTCTATGATCAGCTGTTAGATTTACTTGCATTATTTTTTTAACAGATATTGAACCATCACTATTAGCAATAACGGTTGGTTTCGATGATGCTATGGCTAAAATAGCACCGGTACCTGGAGGAAGAATTGCGTCAAATCTATCAACTCCAAACATCCCAAGGTTAGATAAAGTAAAGGTTCCAGTTGAGTATTCATCTGGTTCTAATTGTTTTGATCTTGATCTTTTTACGAGATCTTTCCATTCCCTAGACAATTCAAATAAATCAGTGTTGCATGGTTCTTTTAAAACTGGAGTTATTAATCCACCATCTTCCATCGCAACAGCAACAGCAATGTTTATATTTTCTGGATAAGAAATTCCATTTTCTGAAAAACTTGAGTTAACTTGAGGATGTTTCTTTAGTGTCTTTGCAACTGCTTTAACAAGTAAAGCAGTCATAGTCACTCCATTCTGTTTTACTTTTTTATAGAAATTATCTAATTTATCTGTGTTGATGGAGTAACCCACCCTAAAACATGGAACATCTAAACTAGATTCCATATTTTTATTTACCGCTTTTTGAAGAGTATTAAACTGAACTGTTTCTCCGGGATTACCAAAACTATTTCCTGAAGCTTCTGGTTTACTTTCAACTCCCAAATTTACACCATGGATAATTGCAGGAGAACCACCTTCGCCTATCCATGGTATAGAGACTGGCTGGCCATTAGCTTTTAAAATATCATCTGCTTGAATTCTTCCATGAGGGCCTGATCCATGAACCTTTGCTAAATCAACACCCATTTGAGAGGCAAGTTTTTTAGCTCTTGGAGATGCAATCACCCTCGAAGAAACATTACTCGTAGCAGCATTTATTTGATCACTATTAAAAGATGGGGCTGCCTTTTCACTCATTAATACGACTTCTTTTTCTTGTTTTTCAACAATTTCACTTTTAACCACAGGTTTTTCTCCAGTTTTATTGCTTACCAATTCAAGTTGATCCGAACTTGAAACTTCGGGTTGATTTCCTTTATTTTGTTCTTGAACAGACGCTATCTCATCCTCATTTTCTACAATAAGACCGATAGTCTCTCCTACTGGTGCAGTACTGCCAGCAGGCATTAAAACAGCCGCAAGATATCCATCTTGGAAAGATTCAACATCCATATCTGCCTTGTCAGATTCAACAACCAAGACAGATTCACCTCTTTCAACTTTATCTCCTGGATTTTTCAACCATTCCACAATCTTGCCCTCTGTCATAGTAGAACTCAAGGCAGGCATGAATATTTCGTGAGACATAAGAAAATTGTTATTGCATAAGTTTCAAGGGATTTCTACCAAACTTACTAAAGTTTTTATGATTAAGAACCCTTTAAACTCTTGTTTTAATTATACGAAATCATGTTAACAGTGGGAACTCTTAAAACTTAAGAAAGTAATAATTTAGATCGATTAGAATTTAAAACTTTTCGAAATTAAGATTTACTTATATTTATCAAAAATACTAAATCTTCTCTTTAATTATTATCTATAGATTGAATAACTCCATCTTTAACCGTAATCGAGACTTGCATTTTTTCAATAAGATTGTCTCCCACAGTGACATCACAGAAACTATCCACTTGCCCTTGATCAACAATTTCGTCCATTTTTAATTCGCGAACTTGACTCTGTTGTTGAAGTAGATTTCTTTTTTGTTCTTCAATTTCATTTCGTTTTGCGGCGACTTGTTGTTGCACCTGACTAACCTGTTCTTGAACCCTTGGATCTAGGGGATTAACCGATTGGGATCTAATATTATTTACGATTTGCTGGCCCTCCTGCTCCAGTTGCGATAATTGCTGATCAATGCTTGAAATTGCTTTACTTAATTCTTTTTCAGCATCTTCCTTCCAAATTGGTGTAACTACAGCTTTAATAGCTATTGAGCGCTTTATAGATATTGAGTTTTTTGTTTCCATAAAAAATTAAATTACCTTTTCAATATATATAGAACAAATCAAATTTTCTTACTAAATTTGTTTTCATACATATTTTCTATATGTAATGAATACTTTTTTTCTATTTCTTTTCTTTTTTGTTTAAGAGTTTGTGTTAACAAACCATTTTCTAGAGTAAAGGCATCAACAAAATAACAATCTAATATTTGTTCTTCTGATCTAGCTCCTAATCGACTTTTAAGCAAATTATTAATTTGTGATTTGAAAAATGTACCAATGTTCTTATTCAGGTTTAATTTTGAAAGGTCTTCTTCCAAAAACTTGCTTTTAACCAATTCGACATTAGGAACTACAAGGGCTGTTAAACATTTCTTATCTTGTCCTACTAGTTGAATCTGATTAATAAATTCAGAACTAAGGATTTCAGTCTCTAGTGGATTCGGTTCTATATTTTCACCACTTGATAGCACTATTGTATCCTTGGCTCTTCCTGTTATAAAGAGAGAACCATTTGGTATTAGAAAACCTAAATCACCAGTATCAAACCAACCATCCTTGGATAAAACATCTTTTGTAGATATTTCATTATTAAGATAACCTTTCATTACTTGCGGCCCCCTAACAAGAATTTTTCCGACTTCTCTGAACTTCAGAATCTTTTTTTTATCATCATTCACTATTTTGATTTCAGTAAATGCTAGAGGCTGACCAGATGATCCTCTAACATTTAATTCTCTTCTCCTACAAGTTAATACTGGACTAGTTTCTGTGAGTCCATATCCCACCAAAACATCTACACCTAAAGATTCAAAAAAAAGATCTACATGTTCTGGCAATGCACCTCCACCGTTAATGGGAAATTTCAGTTTTTCTCCGCATAGTTGTCTAAGAATATTCGGCCATAAAAAAATAGTAGACAATTTATGTAACGGATATCGGCTAATAACAGAAACCAGTAAGGGGATTTTTGATTTAAAAGTTATTTGATTTATATCTATATTTCTTATCTTTCTAAGACTTCTTTTGAAAACCGAACTATTACTTATCAAAAACTTAACAAGTTTTTGCTTTTTGGAAGGCATTTTTTTCAAAGCCTGAAAAAAACCATCATGTATTGCTTCCCATAGTCTCGGTACAGTAGCCATAACAACAGGTTTTATTTGTGTAATATCATCTTTAAGAAATTTTGGAATTGTATAGTATTGAGAACAACCGCATGAAAAAAAGAAGTATTCAGCACTTCTCTCATAAGAATGCCAGATAGGCAAAACGCTTAATACAGAGGTCCCTGGTTCTGGATCAGCGATATAGGCTAAATTGATTATTTGATGTAAAAAATTTGCATGAGTCAAAGGCACACCTTTAGGTTTTCCGGTCGTCCCAGAAGTGTAAAGAATAGTAGCGACGTCATCAATTTCTGGATTAAATTTTTCAAGATTATTATTTTGTGAATTCTCTTTTTCTACTGAACTTATGAATGTACTCCAACTTATTAAACTTTCAAATTGTTCATCTTCTAAATTGATTATAAATTTCAGTCTTTTTTTTAATTCTTCTTTGTTGTTTAACTTTTGCCAAATTTCCTTAGATTGAACTACTAGTCCTACTGAATTAGAGTGCTCAATAATATAGTCTAATTCTACTGAAGGAGAATTAATACCTCTAACTGCATTTATAGCTCCTAAACGCATTAAGCCTTGATCTACTACTAGCCATCTTGGAGAATTTTCAGATATTACAGTAACTACATCCCCCTTTCTTAAACCATAATTTTCAAAAGAAAAAGAGACTTTTGTTATTAAATCAGCTAGCTCATAATAAGAAAATTTTTCTTTGTATTTCCCTCTTAAATCACAAACAGCTAAAGTATCACCACATTTAAATTTTAATTTTTCCCAAATTTGATCAATATGATCAAGGTTCTTAATAAAATCTCTATTTTTGGCAAATTTATTTTTTTTAGAAAGAGGTTTGTCTGCAGGCCAATACGCTAAATCACCCATATTAAATTGTTTTTGAAATTTTAATTTCTATTTTGATATAAAATCAAAATTAAATTCTTCCTCGATGGTTTTTTTAACAATTCTCTTGACTTCTTGAATATTTAAATTTTTGTTGTAATCAATCATATTTGCCATAAGACAATTTTCTATTCCGCAAGGAACAATTTTATTAAAGTTCTCTAATTCGCAGTCAATATTGATTGAAAATCCATTTATCGTAATCCATCTTTTACACCCAATTCCAATTGATGCGATTTTCTTATTCCCTATCCAAACACCAGTAAACCCTTTTCTAGAGTGACAATCTATATTAAAAGCTCCAAGGATTTTTATAATAATTTCTTCAATTTTTCTTAAGTACCAATTTAAATCTTTATTAAAATTTTTCAAATCTAAAACCAAATACGTTACTAATTGTCCTGGCATATGACAAGTTACCTCACCGCCTCTATCAATCTTAAAAACATCATATTTAGCATCATTCAGAGAAAATAGTAAATTATCGTAATTAGATCCTCTCCCCAATGTATAACAGAGTTGATGCTCCCCTATCCAAATTAAATCAGGGTTAGAATTATCTAAAATCAATGCCTCCTGATATTCTTTTTGTAATTTATAAACATCATTAAAAGAAGAAATATTATCAGGTTGTTTAATTATTGCTGTTCTATTATCCATATTTAAGTAGATTTAGAAAGTAAGTAAATATTTTTAGATTTGTTATGAAAATTTTAATCCATGGAAAGAATCTTGAGCTCACTGGAGCATTAAAAGAATATACTGAGGCAAAGATAGAAAAAGCGACACATCACTATAAGGATATCGTTAAAGAAGCTGACATACACCTTTCAATTGAAAAGAATCCAAGAGTCTCGTTCCAAACTGCAGAAGTTACTATTTTTGCAAATGGTACCGTAATTAGAGCTGAAGAAAAAACTGAAAATCTATACTCAAGCATTGATTTAGTTTCAAATAAACTTTGTAGAAAATTACGCAAATACAAAGAAAGAAACAATAAAACAATTCATCATAAACAATTTAAAAATAAAGATTCTTTACCAATTGAAAGTATGGAATCAAATTTTTTTGATAAAGCTTTATTTAAAGAAGGAACTAAAGCAAGTCTGCCTGAGCCATCTATAAAAAATAAATACTTTGAAATGACTCCAATTTCATCAGACGAAGCAAGAAAACAATTAGATCTAATTGATCATGATTTTTATGTTTTTCGAAACAAGAAAAATAATGAACTTCAAGTTATATATAAAAGAAATCATGGAGGTTATGGACTGATTCAATCTAAATAAATTTTAAATGCCCAATATTGAATATGAATTAAACGAAAAAATTCATGCGATTATTATTAACCCTTATTTATCATGGGAATATTTCTGTATGAATTGCGATTTAATAAGAAAATACAATATCAAAAATATCTCTACTTCACTAAATTATTTAACTGATCTTAAAAACTGTTTGGGTAATTACAGTGCGGATATAAACGCACTTATTTCTTACCCTTTAGCAGATTTACCAGTTTCATTTATTGAAGAATTAGTTTGTTTTGCAAAAGATAAGGGTGCAAAAGGAATTGAATATATCCCAAACTTTATCAATTTATCCAAAAGAAATTTAGAAACTTTCGCTGCTGAAATTGAGCAAGTTAAATTATCTGGATTACCAGTTTCAATAATTATAAATAAATCAAAACTGCAAGAAGAAGTTTTTATTAATGCGATAGAAATATGTTTGGAATTAGGAATAAAAAATTTTCAATTCGGGGACGGATTTGGATCTCCTCTTACATCTAATGATGTCTCCGAAATACTAAAAATAACAGGCTCTCAAAATCAAATCAAAGTTGTAGGTGGCATAAAAAAACTGACGCAAGTAATTGATTTGTTTGATATTGGAATTAGTTGCGTGGGAACTTCCAATTTTTGTGAAATTTTTGAAGAAGTTAACGTAATTTAAATGTCTGGTTCTGGTGAGTGCAGACTAAAAGGTCTCTGTATTAAAGCTTCTCCATTAGGCGAGAATGATAGATTAATAACTATCCTTACCGATGAGCAAGGGATTGTTAGATTAGCGGTACCTGGTGCTAGGCGTCCTAAAAGTAGTCTTGCCGCAGCTACTCCTTTAACATATTTAAGTCTGCAGATTTTTGGGAAAAGAAATCTTAAATCTGTACGTCAAATTAAAATATTAAAAAGCTATTCTGGTCTAGGGAAAAATATTGAATGTCTTGCAGCCGCGCAAGCAATAACTGAATTAACATTTTTATTAGTAGGTAATAATGACAAGCAACAAGACTATTTATCTTGCGTTCTTGCACATCTTGATAGGATTTATTTATTTAAAGAGTCTCAAGAAGAAGATATTAAAATGCTCTCAATGAGTATTCAATCTTTAATCCATCTATTAGCCATCGGGGGTATTAATTTACCAATACATCATTGTTGTAAAACTGGAGAACCTATTATTCCACCTATAGGAAATTGGGAATGGAGTTGTTATTTTTTACCAAGTGAAGGGTTTTCATCCATAGAAGATCCTCAAAGTAATCTAAAAATAAATGCATCTGAAGTTGCTCTATTACAGAGACTTCTTTTCCCAGAATTACCAATAAAATCTAATGGAGAGTTGTTGGGTCCCAAAAAAGTCTGGCTTAAAATATTATTCATTATTGAGACATGGATCTCTACTCAATTAGAGAAGGAGCTATCTTCACTAAAAATGTTGAGAGAAATATATAGTTAGCATTTTCATGAAGCATTAAAAAATTTAAAAAATATGATCATGGTGCCTTTCCCTGTTAACTTAATAAATAGTTAATTCAATTAATGTGGTTCATATTGCCTGGTTGGGGAAAAAATCCCCTTTTTGTGGAAATGTAACTTACGGTAATTCAACTACTCAGGAATTAAAGGCTAGAGGGCATAAAATTAGTTTTATTCATTTCGACAATCCCTCTAGTTCAAATTCATCAAAACCATTATTTCTTGCAAATGATCCTGATGTAAGTCTCCCATATTTAATTAAATCTCAAGTTTATACAATACCCTCACCAAGGGCAGAAAAAGAGCTAAGGCTATCACTGGAAAGATTAAAACCTGACATAGTACATGCAAGCCTAACTTTATCTCCTTTAGACTTTAGACTTCCAGAGCTTTGTAATGAAATTAATGTTCCTCTTATAGGAACATTTCATCCACCATTTGATGCAAAAAATAGAAATCTAACTGCGAGCACTCAACAATTAACCTATCAACTTTATGCTCCCTCTTTAGCAAAGTTCGATAAAATAATTATTTTTTCTGATCTTCAAAAAAATGTTCTTGAGAAATTAGGGGTACCTAAAGAAAAACAAATAATCATTCCAAACGGTGTTGACGAAAATATTTGGAGACCTTTTTGCAAAAAAAGTAAAAAATATGATCAGGTAAAACACAAACTTGGAAATGAAAGAATCTTCTTATATATGGGAAGGATTGCAAATGAGAAAAATATCGAGGCACTCTTACGTTCTTGGCGCCAAACAAAAACTCAAAATTGCAAATTAGTTATTGTTGGGGATGGACCAATGAAGCCAACACTTGAAAATAGTTTTTCTAATCTTGATAATGAGAAATTAATTTGGTGGGGTGCCGAATTAGATTTAGAAACTAGGATAGCAATAATGCAAATTGCAGAAGTATTTTTCTTACCAAGCTTAGTAGAAGGTTTATCATTATCACTTTTAGAGGCTATGTCTGCTGGTACTGCTTGTGTAGCTACAGATGCCGGAGCTGATGGTGAAGTTTTAGATAATGGAGCAGGAATAGTTATTTCAACTGATAATGTGGCTGCACAATTAAAAACTATAATCCCAATTCTGATAGATCATCCTTCATTTACAAAAGATCTTGGAGAAAAAGCCAGAGAACGTATTCTTGAGAGATACACAATTGCTAAAAATATAAATTCACTTGAAAAAGTTTATATGAACTTCAAAGATAATTGAAAAACCTAACGAAACTCTTTACTTCGATTACTAGCTGAAAGTATTGATTCCATTAATGCTGACCTTACACTCTTTTTTTCTAAAACCCTTAAAGCAGCAATAGTTGTTCCACCTGGAGAGGTTACTAAATTTTTAAGCTCAGAAGTAGTAAGTTTATTTTCCTTTATTAGACAAATAGTCCCTAGTATCATTTCCGTAACAAGTTCCTCTGAAATTATTTTTGGTAAACCCCCGCTTAATCCTCCATCACTTAATGCTTCTATAATTAAAGCAATAATTGCAGGACCTGATGAAGTTAGAGCTAAAAATATATCAAGGTAATCTTCAGAGAATTCATAAATTTTACTAGTATTCTCAAATAATTTTTTTGTGAATTGTTTCTGATCTTCTGTAATTTCTTCTCCCCAAGCAAGCCCAGTTAAACCTTTTCCAATAGTTATTGGAATATTTGTAACCACCCTCGCAAATTTATGATTAGGAAACTTTTGAGTAAGTCTATTTATTGAAACCCCTGCAAGAATTGAAACTATAAAATTGTCCTTATTTTTTATATGATGGACCTCACTTATATTATTTAATTGTTGGGGTTTAATCGAAAGGAGTTTATATTGACAATCCCAAATTATTTTTGACTCTTCAGAACCTGATTTATAAACATTTATATTATGTTTATAATTTTTTTTTATGTTTTCTAAACTTTTTTCTGTATTTACAACACAAAAAACATTCTCTGGCTGAATTAATTTGTTATCTAATAGAGGGGTAACTATAGCACTTGCAATATTTCCAAAACCAATAATCGCAAATTTATCTGTCACAGATTAATCATGAATAAGCACTTAATTTAGAATTACCCCATGCTGGTTCAGGAGTAGTATTTTTGCCCAAACTATATTGTGGTGTGTGTTCTGTAGACACAGAAGAAGGAGAAGCCTCTTCTGGGGAAGAACTAGTTACATTTACACAACTTGGAGCAAAAAGAAAAATACTTTCACCGACTCTCTCTTGATGTCCGTCAATTGCATATGTGCCCCCTGCAACAAAATCAACCGCTCTTTGAGCTTGATCAGGATCCATCATAGTTAAATTGAGAATTACAGTTTTTCTCTCTCTTAATGCTTGTATAGCTTGAGGCATCTCATCAAAACTTCTTGGTTCCATTAAGCTTACTTCTGAGGATGAATTTGAGATTCCAGGCATACCTACTACTTTTGATGATCTGTTGTTATTCATAAAATCGAATGGATTTGAATTCGCAAGGGCATTTGCATTCTTTGAATTTTGTTTGAAATTATTAATATCATTTAATTCATCCTCTGAAGCATAATCCAACTCATCAAAATCATCATCGAGATACTCATCCCCTGCAACAACTGCCTTTAATCTAGAAATAAGTGACACCTTTTAAATCCTCTTGAAATTGATTACTAAGGTTTGAGAACCTTAAGTATTAGATTCATTTTTTAAATGAATAAACTACCTATACTTAAATAACGTTAGTTGAACTTTACCGCAAGTTTATAGATAAAATTTATATAAAAAAATAAATAATTAGGATCTGCCCCCAAAAATCAATGATCCTAATCTTAACCAAGTTGATCCAGCATCAACAGCTTCCTGCCAATCACCTGACATTCCCATGGAACAATCTGGTAGTTGTAGAGAATCAGCAAGAGTACGACATTTTTTGAACAACCCTGAATTTTCTTTAGAGCTAAGTCCTTTAGGATTGATAGTCATCAAACCGGTTAATGAAATATTTCTCAACTCTTTAATTTCTCTCCATTTCAAAATTAAAAATTCAGGATTAAAGCCTCCTTTAGTAGGGTCATCACTCAATTTAACCTGCAACATTATTAATGGATTTTTATTCTCTTCACGTGAAATATTAGAAATCTTTTGCAACTTTTCAAATGAATCTACTGAATGAATATATTGGAAATTTTGAACTATTTTTCTTATTTTATTACTTTGTATTCTTCCAATAAAGTGCCAATTTATTTGTTTAAGATCTTTTAAGATTAATTGTTTTTCAAATGCCTCTTGAACCTTACTTTCACCAAAATCGTTCTGACCTATATTTTGAATAGTCTTGATTTCTTGACTTTTAAATCCTTTGCTTACGGCAAGAATATTTACATTTGATGGTATTGTATTTTTTATTTTTAAATAATTTGCAGGGTTCACCTTTTATAAGAAAGTTTGCGTAAATAAATTCTCCCATTTAGATAGTTCTTCAGATCCCTTTCTTCTAGCTTTTTGAAGGTTTAATTCGGCCTGATTACGGGCATCTAAATAAGGTATAACTTCAAAAAAAACTTCTCTCTGTCGAACCTCTACCAAGAAAAACATTTTTTGAGCGTATAAGGTCGCATAAATATCTCTCCCATCATTTCCAGGAGAAACTTGATACAACATACCAAATGTTGGATGGTTTAAATAACGCTCTGAACTCAAACCTAAAATATTGTGTTATTTATAATGCACCATACAGTTTTCTAAGAAAAATTGCTATGCAAATAAAACAAATCGATAATGTATTAACAATTACATTGAGAGATTTTGAAGGATAAAGAGTTCTAAATCTGTTGGTTTTAATAATAATTTTTTTCTTTGAGAGTAACGATTCTGCTCCATGATCAATTCTCAGAAATATATTTTGAAATAACCTTTCCACTAAGATTAACAAAACATTAAATGATTTCTTTAATCCTAAATTTCGAAAATTAATTGATCTAACTGACACTGATTTAATGATATTTTGAAGTTCTTCCTGCACTAGAGGAATAAAACGTAATGCAATTAACAACTGAAAAAGCCACTTACTAGTTGGCAATCCAATCTTCCTTAATGGATACATAAACCAACTTAATCCCCATACAATGTCTTCCTGCAATGTGGTTAAAAGCATCAAATTTACACTATGAATAACGGTAAATATCAAAGTGGAGGTTTTTATTCCTAGTTCAAGAGCTTTTCTTGATAAATTGTAGGGACCAAAATTAATAAACCATATCTTCTGGGAAGGAATTTGCAAAATATTCCATTCTTTTTGACTTTCTAGTACTACTTGCAACTCATTGGGATTTCTTAAGTAGCCATCAAGAGATTGAATATCAGACGAGGCAAGTATTGATATACATCCAATTAATAGTGACAAAGATGAGAGAAACAATAATGATCGCCACCATACTCTGGATGGCAATAAACTTAAAAAAGTAATTAATAGTAAAAAACCAACCAAACTCAATCTCCATATTGGACCTGCCCAAATTGGAGTGATTAAAAATATCATTACGATAATTATTTTTAATCTACTATCTATAATTCTTAGCCAACTTCTATTACCATGAACATATTGACCAATAGAAAATTTGGTTAGCAAATTCATTAATCTTTTTGAATTAACTCAATATTTTCTCTTTCGACTTCTTTATTTAAAGCTCTTTGCTGTTTTCCTCTCCAAAGTAAAATTAGGGGTGTGCCTTCAAAGCCTAAATTTACTCTAATTTGTTTTTCAATATATCTTCTATAAGTTATTCCGAATAATTTAGGGTCATTTACAAAAAGAGTAAAAGTGGGAGGTTTGTTCTTTACTTGAGTACCGTAATAAAGCCTACCTTGCTTGCCGCTTCTCTTGGTTGGAGGACTTTTCCAACTGATTGATTCTTTAAGTACTTCATTAACTACAGATGTTGTAACTCTTCTTCTATGTTGATTTACAGCATTAAGAGCATGCTCAAAAATATTATCAACTCTTTGACCAGTTAGGGCAGATATAAAAATCATTTTTGACCAGTGTAAAAAATAAAGTTTAGATCTAAGTTCTTTTTCTACTTGATAAATTGTTGAACTATTTTTTTCTACAAGATCCCATTTATTAACAACAATTATGCAAGCTCTGCCTTGTTCTTCTATGCGCCCAGCCAACTTCTGATCTTGATCAGTTACTCCATCAACCGCATCTATAACTAAAACGCAAACATCACTTCTATCTATAGATTTAAAAGCCCTATTAATACCAAAGAATTCAGTGCCATATTTAACGTTTTTCTTTCTTCTAATCCCTGCAGTATCAATAATTTTCCAATGATTATCACCTTTTTTAATAAGCGTATCTATTGAATCAGTTGTCGTACCACTAATATCACTAACTATTGCTCTTTTTTCTCCACAAATTGAATTTAACAAACTAGATTTACCAACATTAGGCCTACCAATTATTGACATCATTATCTTTTCTTCATCATTCTGGATATTATTTTCAGGAAGTTCGCCAATAACGAGATCTAAAAGATCTCCAGTACCTGAACCATGAATAGCTGAAACAGGGTTAGGTTCACCCAATCCTAATTTCCAGAACTCTGAAGCTAGGGATATTCCTAAAGTAGTCGATTCGCATTTATTAACAGCAACAATTGTTTTACAGCTTGAGTTTCTTAACCATTTTGCTATTGATAAATCACCATCAGTAATGCCTTGATTTCCATCTACCACCAGTAACGCGAGTGAAGCCTCTTCTAGAGCCAAGAAAACTTGTGTCCTTATCTCTGGGAGAAATTCACTATCATCATCAAAAACTAAACCTCCAGTATCAACTATTTGAAATTCCTTACCTCCCCATGAAGCATTTTGATAAGTTCTATCTCTTGTAACACCAGGCTTATCAAATACTATTGCATCATTACTTTGGCAAAGACGATTAACTAAGGTAGATTTCCCAACGTTCGGTCTTCCGATAATTGCTATTGTAGGAAGAATCAATTCTTCTCTCCAAAGAAAGTGGTATCCATTACAACTATACCTTTAATGGAATCATTTACCTTATTCAAAAAAACTTATTTAATTTCTGGATCGCCAAAATGTCCCTTTACTGGATTAGAAGGGGGTGAACTAGGACTTGGCATTAATCCACTATCTTTTGAAAAACAATCATTTTCAATCGCCCAATAAATCAACCAATTTACTGCCGTCGCTCTTCTAGTTCTTCTTGGATAGAGTTCATTGATCTTATAGCCTTTAAAATTAAGAAAATTTTTCAATCCCTGTTTATACTCTTTTGGAATTGATCGAGTCAAATGTACTGATGCTGGTCGCTCTGAAATGATTTGGGGAGCTTTTTCAAACTTTTCTGACCAATAAGAAGGAGTTAATGTGCTAATGGCCCAATCATTTATAGAGAGTTCTTTAGTATAAAACAGTCTTTCCCAAACCAATTCACAAACAAATACATCACTAACCTTATCTTCAAGAACAAGAAATAATAGATCCTCACATATTGGCCATGTAAATTGATTTTTAACTAATTTTTCTTTTTTACGCATTAATCGAACCTTATCAAAATCAAAGAAAAATAAGGCATGAATTCCTCTTTATATTGGGATGCATATTTAATAATTTGATCGGGCATCCCAACACTTAAAGCTATTAATGATGTATTGATGATATCCTCTTTTTTTAAAATTTTCCTGACTAAATTCCATCTTTTTCCAACTTTCATAATGGCCAATACCGTTTTATTTGCCTTACTTTCCCTAATTAGGGTTGTGAATTCAGATTCAATAGAAGGGCATTCTTTGATGATCAAGGTCTCGCCTTTTTTTACCAAATCAAAATCATTCAAAGCTGCTGCTGCCGAAATAGAGGAAATACCAGGTATGGTTTTGGTAATAATTTCAGCATGATTATTTTTTATTAACCTCAAAATATTAGAAGAACTTGCAAATAATGAAGTATCTCCAAGACAAAGTAAAACAACTGATTCTCCATTTTTTATAAATTTCACAATTTGTTCGACTGCGTTAGACCATATTTCATCAGGATCAAAATCCTTCCTAGCCATGGGGAAGATGATAGGTATATTTTTTTTAAATTTGGTGTATTTCTTGACTATTTCTGCAGCGAAACTCTTTTTATTATCATCTGATATTGGAAAAACTATAACTTTCGCTTTTTTTATTGCATCCACAGCAGCAAGTGTTAGAAGCGATGGATCTCCGGGGCCTACACCAACGATTGTGAATGTTGGTAAATCAGTTTTATATCGATTAAGTAAACTTAAGAACTTGTTTATTATCATTTTTATTTTATTAACTTTAGCTATGTACCCTTGGCAATACAAAAGTTTCAGCTAGTATTGATGACTCAATTTCAGACAATTCCTCTAACCTTTTGAAAGTTTGATTTTTAGAGAATTTAGTTTGCGCTAGTTTCCAGTAAACTCCAAAATGTCTTGCCTCACTCTCAAGCAGAGACTCATAAAGGGATTTAAACAAATTATCTTCAGAATTCAGCGCAAGCAAGCTTAATCTTTCATGACTTCTAGCTTCAATAAGTCCTGCTATTAAGAAACTATCAAGCATTCTATTAGGCTCTTCCTTTCTTATATTCTTGGATAATTCAGCTCCATATGGAGGTGGTTTTAAGGACTCAAGAGAATGTCCAAGGTCCTTTAAAAAGTAAAGTATTTTTTCAAAATGCTCTAATTCCTCTCTCGCTATTGGACTTAGAACTTCTGCCAGATTTGGTTCTGATGGATATCTAAACATCAATTGAATAGCTACTCCCGCTGCTTTTCTTTCACAATGAGCATGGTCAATAAGAATATCTATTGGATTAGATAATGCGAGTTTGATCCACTCATCTGAGGTAAATGACGATAAATATTTAATATGAGAAGTGGGTCTTTTAAAATCGACTAGCATTTAATTTTTACTACTTAAATATCCAATAATTCCGTCAAGAGCTAAGGAATAACTTGATATGCCGAATCCACTAATAATTCCTATAGCTTTATCTGTAAGAAAAGATTCTTTACGAAAATCTTCTCTACTGAAAATATTTGAAATATGTAACTCTACAAACGGAATTTTTGATCCAATTAAAGCATCACGAATAGAAATCGAGGTATGAGTAAAAGCTCCAGCATTTATAAGAATGCCCTGTATACTTTTTACAGAAACCTGAATCTTATCTACTATTTCTCCTTCGTGATTACTTTGAAAACATTCAAGATTAATACTCTTTTCTTGGGCAACTTTTGTTAGATCTTGTTCTATATCACTCAATGTTTTATTACCATATATTTCAGGTTCTCTAGTTCCCAATAAATTTAAATTTGGGCCATTTATCAATAAAATATTCATTTTCAATAAAGTCTTTTCTATTAAATGCTATCTAGAAAGAAACAAAAAAACCAAAACATTTTCACACAAAGTGACCATTAACTGATAAGTTCGAATAGTGGGGGTCGGTGCCCGAGTGGTTAAAGGGGGCGGACTGTAAATCCGCTGGCTCTGCCTACGTTGGTTCAAATCCAACCCGGCCCACTTTAAAATTGCCCTTGTAGCTCAGCGGTAGAGCACTCCCTTGGTAAGGGAGAGGTCTCGGGTTCAAGTCCCGACGAGGGCATACCCAAAAGCCTAACTACCGCAAGGGTTTTAAAGAATTTAGAGAGAAGAAAATATACACTCCACTTCAAAAATCTTTGAAGTAAATGAGTATCTTGAGTTGAAAGACACCATATCAGATTTTACTAATTTCCTTAAAGAAAAATATTCTGAATATGAGAAAACATATTTAAGACTTTAATGACTAAATGAAAAGCTTACCACTTACATCTATTGATAAAATTAAAAAAGCAGAAACTATATTCTTAACGATATTATTTAGAGATTTTAATCAGAATTTAAAGTTAGGGACTCGCATTTTGAAGAAAAGAAAGAGAATATAAAGAAAAAGGTAATTCCAATGGAATCAACCAAATTTCCAAAAAGGATTATTAAAAAACAGGTTAAAAAGAGAGTTATTAAGAAACAGCTTAAAAAGGTTGATAAAGCAATTGTTGAAATTGCGGAAATGAAATTTGAAAATTATGAAGAAAAAGAAGAAAAACTAGACGCGCTTGTTTTTTTAAAGAATCAAATATTGAAGAAAGCGGAGGAGTTACTATGAACGGAAGACTAGACAAGGTTGCTATGACCAACAAACTAATGCAACTCAAGAGAGAACTTCACTACAAATGCGCGATTGGGGAAAAGGGAAAATGGGAATGTATAGGAGCAAACGATTATCTCAACAGAGTGTTTGATGTATTAGATGAGTTTTGGCAGTAAATACTAAACAAAAAAAAAGAATTGATATTGCAACTTGTTGGGCTACTAATAGAATTTCTGTTATGGATAATCTAGAAAGATATGAAGACAGTTATGCAATAGCAGAAGAATTTAGAGAGTGGATACTGCATATAGGAGAAAAGAATGAAAGTTTAAGAGATTCTTTTTTAAACTTACCAAAGGAATTAAAAGAATTATTAGACCAAAAAGTCAACGATTAAATGAAACGCTTAGCTTTATTTATTGTTTTCCCACTTATATTTGGTTTTGGAAACGATAAAGCAAAATTATGCGAAGACCTTAAATTTGCAATAAATAAATCAAAAAATGATTATCAGCAAAAAATATCATTTGCAAAACAAAGCAAAGAATTTGCTAATGATAAAATTACCAAAATTTATGCAATAGAAACAAAATGGGAGGATCTTTTTGATAGTCCTTATGAAATAGAAAGCTTATGTAATGAATATTTCTTAATAAAAGAATTTGATATTGATTTATCTAGTGAATGTTATTTGTTTGAAACTATCTTAAAAAGTGGAAATTATAGTGATGGTGATTTTGATTTCATGGCAGAAGAAAGAAGACAAAATGCTCAAGCTATCAAAGAAGAATTTAAAGCCAAATATGATCCAATTAATGAACAAGCAAAAAAAGATTTTTTATCAGAACAAAAAGAAATGCAGAAAATATATCGAAGGAAAAAATGCAATAAAGTCACATATAGTTTTTAAATGAAACGCTTACTACTGGCAGCTAAATTAAATAGGATTGAAAGTCGATCAAAATCTAAATTTAAAGATAAATTAAATGCTTTTTAAATTATCGTTTTTAGATTGAAATTATATTATCCAATTTTAGTTATGGCTTACTATCACGTTCATGGATTAATTCCTGATGGAATTTCTCAAGCTGAAGGTTACAAAATGTTTGAGCAATATATTGCTTCCGGTGCACCAATGGATAACTTTGAAGGATTTGAATTGATAAGTAGACTTCATGCTCCTGAAACCGGAGAAGTTTTTGTGACTTTCAAAGCTGATAATCACTTGGCAATATCTGAACATTTCGGAGTGTGGAGAGCAAAATTTGGCCTCGAATGGAATATCACTGCTGTTTTAAATGATGAAGAAGTCATTCAAAGAAATAAGCAGGTTGCGGATGCTGTTGCTGCGATGGGATAATTTAATTGATTGACAGTCGATCTATATTGAAGGGATAAAATCCTCTTTTTACATTATTTATGTTGAGAAAAAAAGAAAAACAAACTTTAACAAGACTCTTCCTTTTAGGAGTTGGTGCTCCAATTGGACTTGATCGCTTTTACGAAGGAGATGTAACTGGTGGATTCTTAGCAATTTTGGGTTTTCTTGTCGCTTTGATAACAGTAGTAGGTTTGTTAGTTTGGATCTTTCCTTTTATTTCCAAAACTTTTCGTTTGCTAAGAGAATTTGAAGATGCGGAAGATTGAATGAAACGCTTACTACTTCCACTCCTAGCTACTCTCCCTTTAGCTACTGCTGTTAATGCTGAAATATCTGATGAATTACATAAAAAATGTTTAGAAGCACGAGATTATGCAGGATGTGTGAAAACTAATAAAAAACTATCTCATAAAAAAGATAAGGAAATATCAGGGATTGGAATAAGGCTTTTTCTCAATAGTGACACTGCTGAATTAACTATTCAATCTGTAATAAATGATTCACCTGCTGCTTCAGCTGACATTAAACCAAATGATGTAATCATAAAAATAGATGGCAAATCAACTAAAGGAATGGGTATAAATGAAGCTGTTTCTCTCATAAAAGGACCAAAAGATAAGCCAATTAAATTAGTTTTATCAAGAATTAATGAGGCAGGTAAAAAGGAAAAAATAAATGTTCGATTAGTAAGAGATACTTTTAAAGTCTCAACAAAAGACTATTTATATGAAGGTGATTTAAGGAGGCAATTAGAGTTTTTCTTTCCAGAAAATATAAAACAGATTTTTCCAGAAAATGATTCCTCGTCAAAGCTCAAAAAAGGAACTTCAATTTAAATTTATGAATGAAACGCATACTCCTAGTTGAACTTTTATTAGTTTTAATTACCATAATTTATGTTTCTCTAAACCCAATTTCAAGAATTTATATTGCTGATTACCTGGAGAAGATATCGTTATTTTTATTCAGAACAATAAGTGAAAAAGATTTAAATGATTGGTATGAAAAAAGAGATAAATATGAATTACTTGATAAATTAAGCGGGCCTTCTTATTGATAGATAAACAAAAAATATAAACGGTTTTTTTAAACTAAAAAATATGCAATTAAATCTGAAAAAAGTTTTATTAATCAATCTATTTGTGCTTACTGCTTAAATGAAATTTAACAAGATTAGAAATTACTTAACCAAACCTTATATAGAATTTATATTTTTCTTTAAAACAAAAATCATACAATTTTGCATATTGTAATAAGTAATACAAACTAAATGAAAAAGTTATTTTCTTTTGTAATGGGGGCAGCTGTTATAGGAACAGCACTTGCACCTTCAGCAAATGCATGGTGGTGGGGTAAAAAAGGTTCTGAAAAGGCTTCAATTACTGTTTATACTGCTCTAGAAGATGACCAAATACCAAATTATCTAAAATCCTTTGAGAGAGATTACCCTAATATAGAAGTTAATATTGTTAGGGACTCAACAGGTATAGTTACTGCGAAATTATTGGCTGAGGCTGAAAACCCACAGGCAGATGTGGTTTGGGGTTTAGCTGCTTCAAGTTTATTAGTAGCTAATGATAGAGGTTTGATTCAAGGTTATGCTCCAAAAGGCCTTTCGAATGTTAAACCAAGCTTTAGAGATCCTGCAAAAAAACCTTCATGGGTTGGAATTGATTCTTGGATTTCTGCTTTTTGTGTTAATAAAATTGAGGCTCAAAAAAACGGGCTATCAATACCTAAATCTTGGGCAGATTTAACAAAACCAGAATACAAAGGTCACATAGTTATGTCTAACCCTGCTTCCTCTGGAACAGGTTATTTGTCAGTAGCTTCAAGATTACAAAATTTACCTTCTGAAGAGGATGGTTGGAATTACCTTGATGCACTTCATGAAAATATTGCTCAGTATATGCATTCTGGATCTAAGCCTTGTAAGGCTGCAGGTAAAGGAGAGTATCCAATAGGGGTTTCATTTGGTTACAGAGCTGTAAAACAGGTAAATATGGGGCAACCAATTGAGGCTGTTTTTCCTAAGGAAGGTTCTGGATGGGATGTAGAAGCTAATGCCCTTATCAAAAAAGATAAAATAAAACCTGCTGCTAAGACTTTTCTTGATTGGGCAATTTCTCCTGAAGTCTCAAGAGAATATGCAAAAAGTTTTGCAATAACAGCTGTTGAAACTGATGTTCCGCTTCCTAAAGGTTTCCCTTCTAATCCAGAGAAACAGCTCGCAAAAAATGACTTACAATGGGCTGCTGTAAATAGGGAGAGAATACTAGCAGAGTGGGCAAAACGCTATGATGGCAAATCTGCTCCTAAGTAAAAATTAAAAGCATATAAATAAATTCCATGAATTAGCAATTCATGGAATTTATCATCTAGATGAATAATTATTTTAAATTTAATGATTAAAAAAGAAGGAAGTTTTAAATATTTAGAAATCAAAAATATCAGTAAAAACTTTGGGGAAACATTCGTTTTGAAAAATATTCACTTGGATGTTTTTAAGGGAGAATTTTTATGTTTATTAGGACCAAGTGGTTGTGGAAAAACAACTCTGCTAAGAATAATTTCTGGCTTAGAGAGACAAACAAATGGCGATATTGTTCAAGATGGGCTTTTAATTTCTAATTCCCCCACTGAGAAAAGAGACTTTGGAATTGTTTTTCAGTCATATGCATTATTTCCAAACCTTAATGCAAAACAAAATATAGCTTATGGTCTTGAAAATAAAAAAATAAATAAAAAAGAAATTGAAAAAAGAACTAATAATTTACTTCGTTTGGTTGGATTAGAAAAATATTCTGACCAATTTCCATCTCAATTATCTGGAGGTCAACAACAAAGAGTGGCTTTGGCGAGAGCCATGGCATTATCTCCTGGTTTACTTTTATTAGATGAACCTCTTTCAGCCCTAGATGCTCAAGTTAGATCAAAATTAAGAAATGAAATTAAACTAATACAAAAGAAACTTAATTTAACTACTATCATGGTTACCCATGATCAAACTGAAGCTTTATCTATGGCAGATAGAGTTGTAGTCATGGAAAGAGGTCATATTGCTCAAATTGGAACACCTTTTGAATTGTATAAAAATCCAATTACACCCTTTGTTGCTGATTTCATAGGGAAGATGAATTTGTTAAAAGGTAAATATGATAAGAAAAATTGTGTTTTTTATTATCTTAATAATAGATTTTTAATTTCACAGAATACAGAATATTCATTTTTAGAAAACTGCTTGCTTGGTATTAGACCTGAAGATATTGAAATTATTAAGTTCAGAAAAAATATAGAAAAGGAAGAAAATATTCTTAGAGTAAAAATAAAAGAAATTACTTATTTAGGAACAATTTTTAGATTAACAGTAGTTTTAGAATCTAAGCTAGAAGAAAATATTTTTGTAGACGTTATTTCTAATCAAGTGATCTCTAATAATTTAAAAATTGGAGATTTTATAGATATTAAATTAAAAAAAGAAAAAATTAAATTATTTGAAAGTAATTTATAAGTCAATGTATTTTAAAAAAAATTTTAACAAAAGTTTTAACATCTTATTATTAAGAATTTTAATTATTTTTGTATTTATATTAGTTAGCTTTTTTATCATAATTCCTTTACTTCCATTATTCTTAAAAAGCTTTAGTGATAACAAAAATAATTTTATAGGATTAGAAAATTTTATAAACTATATTCAAAATCCATCCTTAACGCAATCCTTTATAAATAGCTTAAAGGTAGCAATTACTACGACTTTTTTTTCTGTATTAATTGGATTTATTTATGCTTATGCTCTCACGAGGACAAGATTACCATTAAAAAAATTTTTCAATACTTTTAGCTTATTTTCTTTATATATTCCACCCCTGGCTGTTGCCATAGGTTTAATTTATATTTTTGGAAAACAAGGTTTAATTACTCAAGGATTTTTTGGGACTATTCCTGGATTTGATATAAATCTATATGGTTTTAATGGAATAATTATAGGTGAAATTTTTTACTGCTTTCCTCAAGCTCTAATTATTCTTGTGTCAGCATTAAATCTTAGTGATCAAAGATTATATGAAGCAGCAGAATCTCTGAAAGCATCTCCACTTAGAAAATTCTTAACTATTACTTTACCCAATATCAAATATGGACTGATGAATTCATTTTTTATATGTTTTATTTTATCTTTTACGGATTTTGGAGTTCCTAAAGTTGTTGGGGGGAACTTTAATGTACTTGCTACAGATATTTATAAACAAGTTGTTGGTCAACAAAACTTTGCCATGGGAGCAACTATTAGCATCTATCTTTTAGTACCCTCAATTTTGGCTTTTCTAATTGATAAAAATTTCCAAAAGAATGAAGCATCTCTAATTTCGGGAAAATCTATACCGTTTAAACCAAGGAAGAACCTGATAGTTGATTCAATAATGTTTATTTTTTGCAGTTTAATTTTGATTTTAGTAATTGGTGTCTTTTCATCTATAGTATTAGCCTCGCTAATAAAAATATGGCCATACGATATTTCTCTATCATTACAAAACTTTAGATTTTCTAATGTAGCTGGAAATGGTTATGAACCTTATTTTAATACTGTTTTCATGTCAATTTATACTGCAATATTTGGGACTATATTTGTATTTTTTACAGCTTATTTAGTAGAAAAATTTAAACCATTAAAAAAAATAAGAATGCTAATATACTTTTTTTCAACATTACCAATTGCAATTCCTGGCTTAGTACTTGGCTTATCCTATATTCTTTTTTTTAATAAACCTTCTTTCTCTGTACCCTTTTTAGATTTTCAAATATTTAATCCTTTCTCATTACTTTATGGAACAATGGGAATCCTTGTATTAGCTAATATCATACATTTTTTCACAGTGTGTTTTATATCAGCAACAACAACTTTAAAACAAATTGATAAGGAATTTGAAGAGGTATCAGAGTCTTTAAAAGTTCCTTTTTATAAAACCTTTTTAAGAATAACGATACCATTATCACTCCCAACAATCTTAGAGATAGGAAGTTATTATTTTGTTAATTCAATGATAACTGTATCAGCTATTATTTTTCTCTACCCAGCAAAAATACCAGTTTCATCTGTTTCAATTGTAAACATGGATGATGCAGGAGATACAGCATCAGCGGCTGCAATGTCTACTCTTATCGTTTTAACAAGTCTATCCGTAAGGTTAATTTATGAATTTACTTCTAGGAATGTCTCGAAAAAATCTTCTGTTTGGATTAATCCATTAGAAACTTAAACACTACTTAAACTTAAATGAATAAAATCAATATTACGAAGAAAAAAATATGAAAATAAAACTTGTTATTTTTGATATGGCTGGCACTACTGTGAAGGATAAAAATGAAGTTACTGGATGTTTTTTAGAGGCCGCCTCAAGAACAGGTTTAAATACTAATAAAAATGAAGTTGATCGATTACATGGCATTCCAAAAAAGAAGGTCTTTCAATTATTATGGGAAGAGAGAATTGGTAAAGGTAGTAATAAATTTGAAACTTATGTGAATAAATCTTTTGAAACTTTTAAGGATATCTTAGAAAGTCACTATTTATCTACTGATATTGAACCAACAGAAGGCTGTCTTGAGTTATTTAGATCCTTAAAAACAAAAAATATTTTTATTGGATTAAACACAGGTTTTTATAGAAAAGTAACAAACATAATACTTAAAAATCTTGGATGGGATTTAGGACTTAATGATAATTATGTGGGAGGCTCATCTTCAATTATTGATGTATCAGTAACCCCTTCAGAAATTTATAATAACGAAGGCCGTCCTTCTCCATATATGATTCAAAAGGCAATGTATGTTTTAGGAATTGATGATCCTAAATCAGTAGTTGTTATAGGTGATACCCCATCTGATTTGAAATCAGGAGTAAGTGCAGGCTGTTTAAAATCTTTTGCAGTCACAAATGGAACTCATTCAAAAGAACAGCTTGAGGCTTATAAAAATGATGGACTTTTTTCTTCCTTAAATGAATTTTCATCTTACTTAAATCAATTTATTGATGTCTAAAAATTGTAAAACTGATATAGCTATTATTGGAGCAGGTATTGTAGGTCTTGCTCATGCATTGTCAGCTGCAAAAAGAGGTTTTAGTGTAAAAGTTTTTGAGAGAGAAGAAAAAGCTATTGGAGCTTCAATAAGAAACTTTGGAATGATATGGCCAATTGGTCAACCTTTTGGAAAGCTATATAGTAGAGCTCTTAATTCTAGAAAAATATGGATTGAGACAGCCCAAAGCAGCGACTTTTTTTTAGATCAAGTTGGTTCAATTATTTTGGCATATAAAGAAGATGAATATCAGGTTATGAAAGAATATTGTGATTTGTCTAAGTTTAAAAATTCAAGTGCAGAATTACTTTCAATAAAGCAAATCTTTAATCTTAGCCCTTATGTTTTAAGTAAAGGATTAATTGGAGGATTGTGGAGTCCTACTGAAATGATTGTTGATCCTAGAGAGGCAATTAAAAAGATTACAATTTTATTAAAGAATAAATATGGAGTTGAATTTAATTTTGGTACAACAGTTTCAAGTGTTGAGCCAAATTTAGTATTTACAAGTGATGGTAATAAGATTAATACAAAAAAAAGTATAATTTGTTCAGGAGCCGATTTTGAATCATTATTTCCTCAAGAATATAAGAAATTTCATACAACCAAAAGCAAGCTTCAAATGTTAAGAACAATTACTCAACCTAAAAACTTTAAGTTAGGACCTGCACTTTGTTCAGGTTTTACATTAACGCATTATGATTCTTTTGCTGAATGTTCATCAATTAATTCTTTAAAAGATAGATATAAAAAAGAGTTCCCTTTTGCAATTGAAAACGGAATACATATTATGATTTCTCAAAATGGATTAGGTGAAATTATTTTGGGAGATTCTCATGAGTATGGATTAACTTTTGATCCTTTTAATAATGAAGAAATAAATAAATTTATTGTCGATCAAGTTAAGAGTTTTATAAGTCTTCCTTCAATTGAGATAGCCTCAAGATGGAACGGAATATATCCTAAGTTAATAGGAGGAACAGAGTTAATAAAAGAAGTTGATGATTCAATCCTAATAGTCAATTGTTTGGGCGGTGCTGGAATGACCCAATCATTTGGACTCGCAGAAGAAATAGCTGAAGAATATTTAAATTTTTAGCTTAAAAAAATACTTTCAATTTTTGTAATAAAAAATTCCAATTCTAGGTTTTTAAAATTAGTATCTTTTGCCTTTTCATCTAATTCTCTAACCAATAAAATTTCATTAAAAAACTGATTTTTTTCAAAACTTTTTATTTCTTCCTTATTCATTTCACCTCCCTGAACCTTCAATGATGCTACTGAAGCTGATGAAAGTTTTGCAAAATAAGAAGAATCTTTTGTACATAGGTATCTTTTGGCATCAACATGCATTCTTACGCAATTAAAAATTTTATCTGAGAAAAAGTCCTTAATAAATTCTGCACCTATTTTTTCATGAGCATTATATTTAGAATAGATATCTTGATCAAGAAGTAAATGACCTACATCGTGAAAAAGGGATGCGATAATGATTTCATCTGATAAACCGTTATTTACCGCATGAGTAGCGGATTGAAGCATATGATCTGAGACTGTTATTTCCTCACCTGCATATTGTTCTTTACCTTTCTGAGAAAATAAATAATTAATCATTCTAAAGAATTCTTTTTTATCCTTTAAATTTATATTTTTCATCAAATTAAGATGTGCCATTTCCTTAAAATATATCTTATTAAAATAAAGGTTAATAATTTATATAATATGAAATAATGAAATCAGATTCCGAATCCAGAAAAAATCATATTTTTTTTAAGAGAGAAATTTTTGAAACCACTAAAAATGTAAATTTAAAAATCGAACATTTAAAGCTAAATAATTCCTCCATAGGGAGATATGGTTCTATTGACCATAATGGATCAACAATGGTGATAGCTAAGAATGAACAAGAAAAGATAATTGTTTTAAATCAATATAGATTTCCAGTTGAAGAATATATTTTAGAATTCCCATCAGGTACTATTAAAAATAATGAAAAGCCAATATCGGCTATAAGAAGAGAACTCATAGAAGAGACTGGCTATTCTTCAAAAAGTTTCAAATATTTTGGAGAAATCTTTGAGTCGCCATCTTATTCTAATGAAAGAATACATTTGTTTTTAGCTAACAATATTTTTAAAGAGGCTAATTTATTAGATAAAGATGATGATGAGGAAATCGAAGTTTTATTTTTTAGTAAAGAGAAAATCAGAGATTTAATTTACTCTGGAGTAATAAAAGATTCAGCTACGATAGCCTTTTTTTTTAAAGTTTATGATTTAATCTAAATACTAATTTATTTTAAAAAAATAAATTTTTAAAAATATTTTTTATATCATTTACTGAATTCAGTATGAAATCTGCTCCTGCAATCTTTAGTTTGGATTCATATATTTCTCTCGCTTTTAAACTGTTTTTTAAATGCAAATGTGGTGGAGCGACAGCAAGACTTATAAATTTCTGCTCTGGAATTATTTTTCTTGAATTAATAATTGTTTTAACATCTGCTACCGTATCTCCAATATATGCTATGGGAGGAGCTGATCTTCCAAGCTCTTGATTAAGTAATTTTTTAGATAAATAAATGAAACCTTTAGGATCAGGTTTATCTGGAGCTTCTCCCATCGCGACTAGCGGAGGATTCAGAAGTTTTAATTTATTCTTTAATATATATTCAGCTGATGCCCTTTCTGCTCCACTTACAAAACCCCACAAAATACTATTTTTAGTTAGTTCGCTAAAAATATTTTTCTCGATAAGAATTTTTTCGTTTTTTATAAATCCTGTCCAAATTTCTGATTCTAGAGGTGATTTCAAACCAAAATATAAATTTTCAAAATGGCAAACTAATTCTTTCCTTGTTGGAGGTGTAATAGTTAATCTATTGCTTACTATGTGTCTTTTTATTAGTTCTAAACTTAAATCCCAGTCATTGTTCCAAATCCCTTCATTTTTTATTTCATCAATTTCGAAAATACTTGGTTCCCAAAAACAATAATGCTTTACTGTTTTTATAATTGCCATTCTATAGCTATTTGAAACATCTCTAATAACTCCATCTATATCGAATAGAATTAGACCCTTAATTGACATTTTAAAAATATATAATTTTTTTAAATTTACTTAAAATTACATCATATATTTTGATAATTAAACCATTTTTAAATTTAATTTTAAAAAATACGATAATAAAATTATAAACGTTTAATTAAATCATAACTATCTGCAAAAATTTAAAATACTACATTTCATTTTCAATACGGTGCAAAAAACTTTTTAAAAATTCTCAATTTATTAAGAGAAAAATATCTATATCATCCTTTGGCAAAAAGTATCAACAAGCTCCAATGGAACATCTAACAAAGAAGCTGTCAATTCCTCTCTACTTTCTGCCTGCTCATTAGTTCCAGAAGAATAAAAAGTATAATATCTCGCGCAAATCTCTTTATATCTTAGTAACTTTACATTTTCATTTAAAATATTTCTATTTTCTTTAAGAGTACTTGAAATAGAATATGAATTGATAGCTACAATAGCCATAAAAATATTTAATGAATATTTTCTTAAAAAGTTTATTGTTTTTGTTTTATAAATATTTAATTTGTTCATATGAAATCAGCTAAATAAGGCGTCAATATTTAGTCGATAAATTTAAGGTAAGTAACGAAAATTAAGAGGTAATTAATTTAAAAATAAATTTGTTTAAAGAAAGTCAAGACGCTTAAAAATTTAAAGAAGCTATTAATTTTAAGGTCAATATAAATTAATAGTTGAAAATATTAAGATTTCTCGATTCGAACGACTCATCAAAATGAGTAAATTTACTAAGTGACAAATTATTTTTTTTTACTTATTATTAACAATAACTTAAGAAAAATTTAAGTAAAGGTTAACATTGTGGCAAAATCAAAAGCAAAGAGAAAAAAAGCTATTTTATCTCTAAAAACTCCAGCTATTCTGGCAGATGGAGTTATCCAGTTCAGCACAATCGTAACTTCTATCACACTTGTTTTTTTAACAGTTGGATTTTATTCGGCTTCTAATCAAGCTAATAATTTAAATAAAAACTTAGAAAGAATTACTTCACAAAATTCAGTAAATATGAGTGCTGGAAATTATTGCGATTTAGCTCTTTGATAATTAAACTTTAGTGCTTAATGCCTTAAAAATTTATATCAAAAAATTTACTTTTGCTATGCCAGAATCAGAGAGATAAAACAATAAAGGAATGCATTAACTCTGCAAGGTAATTATAAAAAAGAAAAAATCATCATTTGTTTATATTTTGAGGAACCAATAACTAAATTTAAACTTGATATCTTATGGAATTTTTTATGCGTAAAATTACAAAATTCATTTTCATCT
>CACIWI010000007.1 GCA_902590355.1 uncultured Prochlorococcus sp. | reverse complement strand
ACGCGCAGTAATAACAAGTCTAAAAAAAAGAAAAAACCTTTTAATTAGACCCTCAGTTGCAAATATTTCTAACATATACGTTACTTTTTCCGTAGAGGAACCAGAGTTAAATTTATCTCAAGTTAATAGGTTTTTGATATCAGCAGAATCAATGGGAGTTGAAGTCTCATTAGTGTTGACAAAGTGTGATTTAATTTCTGATAAAAGAAGATCATACCTACTTGATAAATTTGAGAAATGGGGTTACCAAGTTATAACTTTAAATTTACAGAAATCTGATTGCTTTAAAAAGTTATTAACCGAGTTAAAGCAAAAAGAATGTTCAATTTTTGTGGGCCCATCCGGAGTTGGCAAAACTACTTTGCTAAATATGATTATTCCAGGTCTTCAAAATAGTACTGCTCCAGTTTCTAATAAAATTAAGAGAGGAAAAAATACTACTCGAAATGTTGAGTTATTTTCTATTTCGAATCAAAGCTACATTGTGGATACTCCTGGTTTTAATATGCAACCTCTAGAGGTTGATATTAAGTTGTTACCAAATCTTTATTCAGAAATATACAAACAGGTAATCGAAGAAGGAATTAAGTGTAGATTTCGTAACTGCTTACATCTAAACGATGAGGGATGTAATTTAAATAAATCCTTCGAAAGATATTCTTTTTATAAAGAAATGATTGAGTCTTCTAAGAGTCACTATTATCAAAACCAGGAAGATTGAGATTTAATCCACCAGTCAAATCGTTCATCCTTTCTTTCATAGTTGTAGTTGATAATTCATGAGCTTTTTGAATAGCTTGCAGAATATTTTGCTCTATTTGTTCTTTATTTGCATTTAAGATATTTTCTTGTACTTCTACCTTTAAAGGAAGTTGGTTTCCACTAATCCAAACTTTTATCATCTCATCATCACTTTTGCCTTCAATCTCCATATTTTCAAGTTCATCTTGTAATTTTTGAGCATCTTGCTGAATTTGTTTAGCTTTTTTAAAAGCTTCTGTAAGTTGTCCAAAGTTAGGAAGTCCAAAACCCGCCATTTTGTAAAAACGTTTCTTTAGTTAGGATAGTCAAAACCAATCATTCTTACTTCCGGTTGCAAATAAATCCCTTTGTTTTGTAGTACTTTTTGTTGAATTACTGTTATTAATTCATAAATATCTTTTGAACTTGCTGAAGAAGTGTTAATTATAAAATTTGAATGCATTGTAGAAATTTCAGCACCGCCAATTTTAAATCCCTTTAAACCCATATCATCAATTAATTTTGCTGCATAATTATTTTCAGGATTTTTAAAAACACTACCAAAACTTGGTTGATGATATGGTTGTGTTTCTGTTTTTAATTTAAGGTTATTTTTGGTTGTTTGAATTAATTTTTCTAAATTTCCATTAGGTTTAAAATGTAATCTTGCACTAATAATTGTTAAGTCATTTCTTTGAAAAGAGCTAAATCTATACTCAAAATTGATATCTTTTTTTTCAATTTCAAGTTTTTCAAGAGTTTTATTATTAATAACTTTTACGGAAATAAGATTGTTTGCTAGTGATAAATTACCTGTGCCAGCATTCATATAAATTGCTCCTCCTAATGTTCCTGGAATTCCGACAGCCCATTCCCCTCCTTGTAATCCTTTTTTAGCAAGAGAATTAGATAATGTTGGGAGCATTACACCTGCCTCCGCTTCAATAATTCCTGAATATGGTTCTATCTTTAGTGATTTCAATTTTTTTGTACAAATAACTAAGCCTTTTATGAAAATATTATTTATTAAAAGATTTGAACCTGCGCCAATTATTTGGCATCTTTCTTTATTTAAAGAAGCCCATTTTATTAGATATGAAAGTTCTTCAACGCTTCTTGGCTCAGCAAAATATTCAGCCACTCCTCCCACTTTAATAGTTGTATAACTACTTAAATTACAGTTTTCAGAAAAAATTTTTTTATTCATAAATTAGTTATTTGTTTTAATTATTTTTTTTCATTTAAAATTGACCAAAAATTATGACAATCACCAGCTCCCATATTCAAAATTAAATCCCCTTTTTGAGTTAATTCGTAAAAATTTTTTATAACTTCATAATAATTATTTATATAACTAACATTTTTATTTTTTTTATAAATCAGATCAGTAATAATTTTTGAAGTAATTTTATCTTCGTTTCTTTCTCCTGCTCCATAAATACTTGTAACATAAATAATATCTGCCTTTGATAATTCTTCAGCGAATTCTTTATGAAATTGCTTGACTCGAGAATATCTATGAGGTTGAAATAAAGCAATTAATCTATTTTTTTGAAATTCATTATTATTTTTTTGCTTAATAAATAGTCTTCCTAATTTAATCGTCTCTTTTATTTCGTTTGGGTGATGTGCATAATCATCATATAAACTTCTTTCATCTATTTGGCCTCTAAATTCAAATCTTTTTTTTGGTAGTTTTAAATATTTTAAATTTTTTTTAATTTCTATAAAATCTACTCCTATCATTCTGGAAGCTGCTATTGCTGCGGTGATATTGGATAGATTGTGTAGTCCTGGAATTGGAATATTTAAATTACTGATAAAATTTCCATTTTCATAATATTTTCCAATTGTATACTTTGAATTAATTTCAGTCGGGATTATTGCATATGCTACGTTTTTAGCCGTAGAGTTTGACCACTTATAATCAGAATAAAAATTTTTTCTTGAGGTTTCACAATCAAAATTAAGTAATAATTTTTTAGAGTTTTTAGCGAATTTTTTAAAAGAAGAGATGACTTCACTTAAATTTGAAAAGTGATCGCAATGATCAAAATCAATGTTATTGATTATTCCAATATCAGATTTATATTTGTCAATAGTCCCATCAGATTCATCAACTTCAGCTACTAAGTATTTTGTATTTTCTAAATGACAATTAGAGTTGTAAATAGGAATTATTCCTCCAGTTATTGAAGAAGAATTACGTGTACACAACTCAAGTATCGTAGAAAGAAATGTACTAGTTGATGTTTTTCCGTGGCTGCCTGCTATCGCCAATGCAGTATAAGTGCGCATTAGCATTACAAGTATCTCTGAACGATGTTTTATTGATAAATTTTTTTCTTTGCAATACGAAAATTCTTCATTTTCTGGCTTGATCGCAGAGCTTACAACAAAATTAATCAATCTGTTGGTAAATTTTGAAGTAACAAATTCAATATTTTGTCGAACTTGAGAAGTAAAGATCACTGCACCTAGTTTCTCCAATTTATTAGTTTCATCGTTTTTAACTAAATCAGATCCTGAAATTGAGCAACCTTTTTTAAGTAAACCTATTGCTAATGCTGACATCCCAATACCTCCGATCCCAATAAAATGAAAATGACTTTTCAAAAGTAATTTTTTATCCAATGTTTATCTTTTACTTAAATCAAAATAACTTCTAGATAAAATTTTGCTATTTTTTCTTAAAAAAAAATGTTTTTTTTTCTTGAATTAATACAAAACTAGACTTATTTGCTTAATAAATCAAAAAAACCTTACGTTATTGCACAAAATTCAGTATGATCAGCAACTTAGGTTAATCATTTAGAAATTATTAGTTATGACTTTGCGTGTTGCAATTAACGGCTTTGGCAGAATTGGTCGAAACTTTATGCGTTGTTGGCTTAGTAGAGGGGCTTACACCAATATTGAAGTAGTCGGAATTAACGTTACATCAGATCCTAAGACTAATGCTCATTTATTAAAGTATGACTCAGTCCTTGGTCAACTTGATGGTGTTGATATTCAATATACTGATGATACTTTTGTAATTAATAACAAGACAATTAAATGTTTCTCAGATAGAAATCCAATGAATCTCCCTTGGAAAGAATGGGGTGTTGATTTGGTTATTGAATCTACTGGAGTATTTAATACAGACGTAGGTGCAAGTAAGCACTTAGAGGTAGGAGCAAAAAAAGTTATCTTAACTGCGCCTGGTAAAGGCGATGGCGTTGGAACTTATGTAGTTGGAGTTAATGCTGATACATATAAACACAAAGATTACGATATTTTGAGTAATGCTAGTTGTACAACAAACTGTTTAGCTCCAGTAGTCAAAGTTCTAGATCAAACTTTTGGGATTAATAAAGGTTTGATGACTACAATTCATAGTTATACGGGTGATCAAAGAATTTTAGATAATAGTCATAGAGATCTAAGAAGGGCTAGAGCTGCTGCTACCAACATCGTTCCTACTTCTACAGGAGCTGCAAAAGCAGTCGCTCTTGTATACCCAGAAATGAAAGGTAAATTAACTGGAATTGCAATGAGAGTTCCAACTCCTAACGTTTCAGCAGTAGATTTTGTTTTTGAATCTTCTAAATCTGTCACAGCTGAAGAAGTCAATAATGCTCTAAAGGAAGCATCTTTAAGTACAATGAAAGGCATTATTAAGTATGGAGATGAACCATTGGTGTCAAGCGATTATGCAGGTACCAATGAATCATCAATTGTAGATAGTGATCTTACTATGTGTATCGGAGATAACCTTGTAAAGGTGCTTGCATGGTACGACAATGAGTGGGGTTATAGTCAGAGAGTTGTAGATTTAGCAGAGATTGTTGCTAAAAATTGGGAGTAATTAAAAGTGTTTGAAAGGTGTGTTATTAAATAATTTGTTTTTTTTATTATCTTTAAATTCTATTGATGGTTCACCATCAATAAAAAAACCAATCTCGTTAATATCTTTATCAAGTTTAGATAAATTTTCTGCCCATTTTTTGGGCAATGAGAAAACTAATTCATAATCTTCTCCTCCAAAAAAATAGTATTCGTCCCATTTATCTCCTTTAGGCCAATCCTGATCTTTAGGTATTTTCTCATAGTTTATGATCGCTTTGCAGTTGCTAGCTATTGCTAAATCTTGTAAGGCTTGAAATAGGCCATCGCTGCTATCAGTACATCCTATTTTCCTTATATTTTTATTGGAGCGAGTTTTGAGGAGATTATTTAGAAAATTTGGGTAAACTCTAGGGCGACAAAAATGTTCAATAGACTTAATGATTAATCTTTCATTAAGAGAAAATTCATTATCGAAATTAATTTTATTTTGTATCAAAAATCCTAGTTTGCTAAGACCATGAATTCCTGTAGTTAAGATCATATCTCCTGGTTTACATGCGTTTCTTCTTAATTCAAGCTCACCTTGAATTCCAAAGGCCGTAATTGAAATGATTTTTTCATTCCCCTTTGAGCAATCTCCCCCTAGAATCAATCCCCCATATTCTTTTAATGCTTTATTTATTCCTTTGTATACTTCTTCAACCCAAATCCACTCGGTTCTAACAGGTAGAACTAGGCTTATTGTAATACCAATAGTTTTCTTGCTTCCACTAGATAATAAGTCAGAGATGTTGCTTACAACTGCTTTCCACCCAAGGTCTTGAGGACAAATACTAATGTCATTGAAATGAACATTTTCCACTAAAGAATCAGTATTAACAAGTAAATTTTCATTTTTAGTTTTGATTAAAGCGCAATCATCTGAAACTTGATTTTTAGGCATAAATTTTCCTAGCCTATTTATTAATTCTTTTTCCCCAATATCTTCTAATATTTCTTTATGCATTTAATTTGAGGTTTTCAATCCCTTCTAAAACATCAATCGAAATAATTGTGTCATCTTTAGTAAGCTCTTCTAATACATCAAATCCATCTACAACGTAACCAAAGGCAGCATTTCTCCCGTCAATTAAATTGCGACCAGCTGGATTTAATTCTGCTTCATACAAAAAGAAGAAAAATTGCGATGACCCATCATCAACTGCAGCATTCGAATGGGACCATCCTAGAGTTCCAAGTGTTGCAAAAGGTAATGTTGGCGTCTCTGTGTAAAGACCTAAATCTTCAAAAGTTTGATTGTAAAAAGTATCTTGTTCATCAGGAATTCTTATTTCTAAGGGAACGTGACGTTCTAAGTTTGTTTCAGGATCTATATAACCAATATCATCACCTATTGGATCACCTGTTTGCAGTACAAAAAATTCTTCTGCTCTGTTAATAGGTAAATCTTTGTAGAAGTTTTTTGAAGATAAATCTATAAATGCTCCCGCTGTAAGTGGGGCGTTAAATCCATCCACAATTGCTTGCATATCTCCTTTGGAGGTTTTTATATTGACTTTTGCTCTTCCCAGTAATCTTGGTAAATTATCAAATTCCTGGGGAATAGAGTAAGGAAATTCTTTAGGTAAAAAATATTCTTCTAATCCACCTATTTTATCTAAAGCATTTCTTCGGGTCGCTATAAATGCATATTTATCCTTTGATTTAGCGAAATCTTGAAGACTATCAAAATTTTCTTTGAGCTCTAAAAATGTTTTTTCAGCAATTTTCTTTTTATCGTTTGGTAATTCTTCAATAATTTTACTCTGGTATTTTTTTAGTAAAGATTGACATTTTGTAACAGTTTTCGTAAGAGCGGGCCATCTTCCTCCTCTTACAAGGTCACTAGTTTCTTCTAATTTGTGTTGAAGTTCTTGTAACTCAACTTGCTTGATAGGGAGGGCGTTTCTGAGGATTGCACTAGGGTCTTTTACAGCATTTCCAGTAGGTAAATCAGCTAATACTTGAATTGGTTTTAAGAGAAAAACCTGTAAAATTACAATTGATAGAAATAAAAAAAGTTTGTTCTGATTTGATAAGAATTTTTGCATAGCACTCTTGCAGGTTTATGATCCTTTGGGATGTAATACAGGAATGATTTCCAGTAACGATTTTCGCACAGGTACTACCATCGAATTGGATGGACAAGTTTGGCGTGTTGTAGAATTTCTACATGTCAAGCCTGGCAAGGGTTCTGCTTTCGTGCGAACAAAATTAAAATCAGTTCAGAGCGGCAACGTGGTTGAAAAAACTTTCCGAGCCGGAGAATCAGTACAGCAGGCTATCCTTGAGAAGTCTAACCTGCAGCATACTTATGTGGAGTCTGGTGATTATGTTTTTATGGATATGACAAGTTTTGAAGAGACAAGACTCACTTCTGAACAAATTGGTAAAGGTGCAAAGTATTTGAAAGAGGGAATGGAGGTTAATGTAATTTTTCATAATGGTAAAGTTTTAGAAGTGGAACTTCCAATATCTATCACTTTGAAAGTTACTGAAACTGATCCTGGAGTTAAAGGTGATACTGCTAGTGGGGGCACGAAACCAGCTATTCTAGAAACAGGTGCTCAAGTTATGGTTCCTTTATTTATTTCTGTGGGAGAAATGATTAAAGTTGATACTCGTAATGACAGTTATCTTGGACGTGAAAATTAATGGCTATGAAACTAGATCATGATGACTTAAATCGCTTAATAGAGAAAATCTCTACAAGTGACATACAAGAGTTCTCGCTAGAGGGAGAGGATTTTAAACTCGAAATAAAAAGGAATGTATTTGATCAGAACCAAGTTGTTAATAATTTAGTTTCTAATACTTCTTTTGATAAGCAAACAATTGCTAACCAAAAAACTATTAATGATAATATCTCTGTTGTTAATGAGCCTGAAGCGCCTCAGGTAGCACCCCCAGGCCGCTCTGATCTAACTGAAATTACCTCTCCTATGGTTGGTACATTTTATAGGGCTGCAGCGCCTGGTGAGGAGCCATTCGTCGAAGTAGGGAATAACGTTAAGGTTGGTCAAACTATTTGTATTTTGGAAGCAATGAAGTTAATGAATGAAATTGAATCTGAATTTAATGCTGAAATAGTAGAGATCCTTGTTGAAAATGGAACACCAGTTGAATTTGGTCAAGTTTTAATGCGTGTTAAGCAGTCTTGAATTATTAGTCATTTCTACTGCAGCCTTAATAGCCTCAATCATGCTTTGAGATTGAGCAATGCCTTTGCCAGCAATATCAAATCCCGTTCCATGATCAGGAGATGTTCTTATAAAAGGTAAACCGATCGTTGTATTGACTGAGTAATTAAGAGCTATCACCTTCATTGGTATTAAACCTTGGTCATGATACATAGCAAGAATACCATCATGCTTTTCAGCATTTTTATCATTCCAAGCTTTTACAGAAGAATTCCAGCAACTATCCGGTGATAAAGGACCTAATAATTCAATATCTCTATTCTTTTCATTCCAAGTAATTAATGCATCATTGAGCCAATCTTTCTCTTCATGACCTAAAATACCCTCTTCACCGGCGTGAGGGTTTAATCCTGCAACTTTTAAAGTAAGTTTATCAGTATAAGTATTACAAAAATCTTTGAAAAGATCCAATTTAGAGTGGATTAATTCTTTAGTTAATTTCTTAGGAACCTCAGAAAGGGCTATATGAGTTGTAGCTAATAAAGTATTAAATCTCCAACCTGTAATTGGTGATTTAGCTGTGAATAACATGCCTACGTTTTTTACTCCACATGATTTTGCAAGTACTTCGGTTTGACCAGAGAAGTAATGCCCTGCTAGAGACCATGATTTCTTACAAATTGGTCCAGTTACTAGTGCTGAATTAGGATATTGTTTTACAATTTCTATTGCTTTTTTTAAATATTGGAAACTTGAATCACCGTAGCTTAATTTAGGATTATTATTTGATGTACAAATTTCGAGATCATGTATTTTTAAATTTTTGGGATTTGCAAGGTTTTCTAATCCTAAGGATCTAAGATTTTCATATGTATTTTGTAGATTTTTTTTTGATCCAACTAATTTGAATTCAATATTTTTTGGTATTTCATGAGAATGAAGTGCTTTTAAGATTATTTCGGGACCAATACCTGACTCATCTCCTACGCTCAATACGATATTTAATGGTTTATTTATATTTTGAAAAATCATAAAAAGTTTGAGATTTATTTTTTTAACTATTTAGATAGCAATTTTTTAAGCCTATTTTATAGTTTTTATAAATTAGTTTATATCCAAGTGTTTCGCATAATAGTTTATTAGAAACTCTTCTATTTTCCATCCAAAAAGATTGAGCTATAGGTGATAATTCTTCTTTTGCATCCTCAAACAATATTGGCTTTGGCATTGTTAAACCAAGTAAATCGTAACAATATTGAATAACCTCTAACTGAGAACAGGGTTCATCATCTGCAATATTAATAATTTGGTAAAACTTTAAGGAATTTTTGTTTTGTAATAGATAGATAATTGCATTTGTAATATCAGCAACATGAATTCTCGAAAATACCTGATTTTCCTTTGATATGACACGAATTTTTTTATTTTTTATTGCATCAAAAGTGGATCTTCCAGGTCCATAAATACCGGGTAACCTAAAAATTTGTACAGGTAAACCAGATTCAATCCATTCTTTTTCACAATTTAATCTTTTATGACTTCGTTTTTGAAAGGGGTTTGGTTCATTAATTTCAGAAACCCAATCACCCTTGGTGTTCCCATAAACTCCTGTTGTAGATAAATAGCCAACCCATTCTAGGGATAAACTTTTTAGTTTATTTTTTAGACTTCTTAATACTGGATCATTTCCATTTTTGTCGGGAGGTATGCAACTAAGAATATGTGTTACTCCGTCAAAAATTTTTGGATCAGGAACTATACCGTTTTCACTATTGAAAACAAAACTATTTGGATCTCTGCTTGTAGATCTAGAGCTTGTTAAAACATTACAGCCAAATTTCTTAATAGTTTTTGCAAAATAACTACCACTGAAACCACATCCTAAGATTAAAAATTTATTTTTTTCCCCGATTAAACTTGCAGGCTTTTTCATGCTGGGTTAAAGTAGTACATATGTATTAATTGATGATGAAGACAGCTCTTAACCCCGATTTAAAATCAAAAACTTTCTGTGTTAGAAAAAGTTATCCCTGTCTTTTAGAGAAAGAAGTTAGTTTAGTTAATATTAAATTCTACCAAAAATTATTTGTCTTCCTTCTTTCATTTTCGACAATTTTAATATTTCCAGAATCTCCAAAAGAATTGGAAAATATATGTGCGAGTTATAATTCCAGGGAGGTATGTAATATTTGGTAGTCAAGCTGCTTTATATTCTGATTCATCTTTTTCGTAATTTTTATTTTTAACTTTAAAATTAGGATTAGCCCATTGCAGTAATCTAATAGCCAATCTTAGATCTCCCTCTAACCAAGCTCGTATAGCCATTGCTCTTCGAGGATCATAAAATTTTTGCTTTCTATACCAATACAAAGCATTTTCATCTGATTTATCCCCGTTACAGGAAAGACATGCAGGGACACAGTTTTCTGTTGTACTTAAGCCTCCTTGGCATCTTGGTATTACATGGTCAATAGATTCAGATGGTTTTCCGCAATATATACAACTTTTTCCCGTAAACCTATGAATAGATTTTCGCCACTGTCTCAATCTGAACTTAGGACATAAATCCTCTAAAAACACCGCATCATTAATATGCATTCAGAATATTTATTTAAATAAATAATGGCTTGAATATATTAAAAGTCAATAATCACTCAACCTTTTTAGTCTAAATTGGCTGGTAAAAATTATGTTTTAGTGTCTTTAGATACAAAATAGTATTTAGTAAATTTGGAAAAAATTATTATCTTTCTTAAAAACTTGATTAATAACTATATCTGTCAAATGTTTCATCAGTAAATTTTTCAGAAATTTCTTTATTAGTTTCCTCTAATTCTATTTCTAATTTTTTTCTTTTTTCTTCTTTTTCTAAATCACGTATAAGTTTTCTATTTGGATGAAGTTTATCTAAATATTCAACGCAATAATTAAATTTTTCTTTTTCTCTTATAACTGTTTCAGTAATTTGCGCTGCTGCATTTTTAGGTGAAACTTTGAATAATCCACCCTTTTGTTTTTTTATATATGTATAAGCTGCATCCCAACTACTTTCATGGTCATTTCCGGCATCTCGCATAGAACAAAAAATTTCTGCCCCAAATGAACTTGCATTTACTTTTGCATTAGTAAGTATTAGAGGAGTGAAAACTCCAAGCGATAGTAATGCTAATTTTTTATTCTTAAATCTGGGCATTAGCAATTTATCTTCTATTTAAAAATATCTTTTATTGTGAATATGTCTATAGAAATTTAAGATTTAATTACTCCAAATATATTTAAGCATTTCACAATTAGAGGCAGTATTAAAAGTACCGTAATTAATCTCACTGCATGTAGAGTTGCTACTGCAGCTCCTACTCCGTATTCAGACCCAACAAGACTCATTCCGCTAATTCCTCCTGGTGCAGCTCCTAGAATTGTTGTTATAACATCTATTTTAAGTAATCTGCTTGTCCATAATCCGATTGCTAGTCCAGTAATAACTAAAGTAAAAGTTATTAATATGGCTGGCCTCCATAAGTTTTGAATATCAACTAGCGAGTCCTTTGTTAATGATGTACCAATGACTGTTCCAATTCCGATTTCTAAAATTGTTCTTGTGCCAATTGGCCACTCTGCAATATCGACTTTGCCACTTATGCTAAGTATGCTTGCGCCTATTAAAGCACCGGCAAGAGGAGCTGCAGGAATACCTGTTTTTAGAGCTAAAGCTCCAAAAAAACAGCCTGCAATCAAATAATATAATAAATTTATGTTAGGCATAAATTTTAAAGATGTTTGATAATAATATTAGAAAAATTTTTTTTTGTTTAAGTTTATAGTCAAATAATATTTTTGGTTTCTCTCGTAATGTCCCCTTTTGTTGGCATAATATTAACTAAAGCATGAATTTTTATGTCTTCACAAATTTCACATAAAGATAATAAAACCCGCATAAAGAAAAAATTGTCTTTTTTTGAAGGTGGCCACCAGCTTGAAAAATTAGAGTTTGCCCTTGCAATAGCTCAAACCAACGGTGATGAAAAAAAATCAATTGTTCTTAGAAAAAAGATCGTTGAATTAGGCGGAAATATCGAAGAGCCAGGCACTTAACTTAATTTCCCTCAAGATATCTAGATGCTACAACTAATGCTTCACCAGCTTGTTGGGCTGTAATTTTACCGAGGTCGAGAAGTGTATTACTTATGGCAGAAACTACGGTAATAATATCTCTATCATTTACATAACCTAAATGTCCAACTCTAAATATTTTCCCCTTCAAATGATCTTGACCACCAGCAAGTAATATATCAAAATTATTCTTTATTGTTTTTCTAAATTTTTCAGCATCCATTCCTTCAGTTTTTATTGCAGTAACAGCAGGGCTTAAACATTTTTCATCAGCAAATAATTTTAGATTCAAAGCCTTTACAGCATTGCTCATAGCTAATTTATGTTTATTGTGTCTGTGGTAAATGTTTTCTAAGCCCTCTTCTTTCATCATTTTTAAAGCTTCATCTAATGCAAAAACCAAATTAACTGCTGGAGTATAAGGATTACTGTTACTTAAAAGACTTTTTCTATAGGATTTTAAATTTAAATAAAATTTTGGTAAATTAGATTTTTCTGCAGCTTCCCACGCTTTTTGGCTCATTGTTATAAAACTAAGCCCTGGAGGAATCATATATCCTTTTTGTGATCCTGAAGCAACTATATCTAATTTCCATTTATCTACTGGTATATTGCAAGCTCCTAGACTTGTAACGCAGTCAACAATTGATAATGCTGTGTTGTGTTCGCGAATATACGAACTTATAGTTTCTAGATCATTAATTACACCTGTTGAGGTTTCAGAATGAGTTAAAATGACTGCTTTTATTGCTTTTTGTTTATCTTCTTCTAAAACTTTTTTGAATTCTTCTGGGTCAAGTGGAGTACCCCATTCAGAAGTAATTTTTATTACTTTTAGACCAAATTCTTCAGCAACTTTTACCCATCTTTCGCCAAATTTTCCATTTTCTCCACAGATTACTTTTTCTCCTTTACTTAAAGTATTTATTATTCCAGCCTCCATAGCTGCAGTACCACTACCAGTAATTGTTAGAACATCATTTTGAGTTTGATGAAGCCACATTAAATTTTTTGTAGTACTTTCTACAAGATCTTGGAATTCTTTACTGCGATGGCCTATTGGATGCTTACTCAATGCTTGTAAAACTTTTTCTGGAACTGGTGTGGGTCCAGGGATCATCAATGATAATTTTTGTTGTATGGCCACTTTTTGTGAAATAGGTCATTCTTAGATTAGTTCTCATTATATATTTTTCAATTACTTGATTTGAAAAAAGGATTTTCTTTACCTTTGTGGGTTGCTGGAGCTTCTAGGTCAGCATTAAAAAAACTAGTAGGGTTGCCATTTGAGAATTATGAACTAATAAAAATTCCTAATGAAAAAAAAGAAATAAAAATAGAGATTCATTCTGTTGGCTTACTTAAAGATGAATCGCATGCTTTAGGAATTGCATTTGCAAAATCTGGCCTAGATCTTGACATAACACAAAACTTAGAAATATGGACAATAGCCTCTTTAGAAAAAAATTCTTTTAATAATCCTGTTCAAACAATTCCAATAAATATTATTGCAGGATATGGTGTAGGTATAAAAGAGGGGACATCAGAGATATGCATTTCTAATTTTGCAAGAGAAGTTTTATATGAAAATTTATTAGATAGTATTCCTGAGGGATTTACTTTGAAACTAGAAATTATTTTCCCAAATGGGGTATTTTTAGCTGAAAGAACTAGTAATAAGTCATTTGGTATCGTTGATGGATTATCTATAATTGGTACATCTGCTGAGACTTATTCGAGTGCTTCACCTGATCAATTAGAAAAGGCTAAAACTGAGCTGACAAAGTTAATTCAAAATGATTTTAAAGGGGAAGTTGTTTTTGTTATTGGTGAAAATGGGTTAGATTTGGCAAAAACGCATAATGTTAATTTGCCAATTATCAAAATTGGAAATTGGATAGGACCTTTATTAGTTGATGCTGCAATAAAAAAAGTTAAAACTGTAATTCTTTTTGGTTATCACGGAAAATTAATCAAATTAGCAGGCGGTATTTTTCATACCCATAATCATTTAGCAGATGCAAGAATTGAGATTTTGGTTTATTTAGCTGTTAAAGAAAAGTTGCCACCTGAAATAATAGCAGAATTATCTCTTTTAAATAATATTGAGGATGCATTACTAATTCTTGAAAGATTTAATAAATCTTTGGCTGATAAATTTTTCAAGAATTTATCAAATACGATTGAAAAGCGTTCTTTTGCTTATGTAAATAGGTATGTAAAATCTAATATGGAAATCGCATCAATTATTTTTGATAGAAAAAGGAAAATAAGGTGGCCTGGAATTTACGGTAATAATTATATTTCTTATTTTCAAGAAGATTAATTTGTGATTCATTATGCTTTTCTATATAAATTGAGCTAATTTTTATACATGAGTCAAACATCTTTAAAAAAAGAACGAGATCCTTCAATATTAATTTTAGATTTCGGATCTCAATATTCTGAATTGATTGCAAGAAGAATTAGAGAAACTAATGTTTATTCTTTTGTTGTTAGTAATTGTATTTCAATTGAGGAAATTAATAACATTAATCCTAAAGGGATTATTTTGAGTGGAGGCCCAAATTCTGTTTATGAGCAAAATGCACCTAAGTGTGATGAAAAAATTTTTAATTTAGGAATTCCTATCCTTGGCATATGCTATGGAATGCAATTAATGGTCAAAGAACTGGGAGGATCTGTTATATCAGCAACCAAAAAAGCTGAATATGGTAGAGCACCAATCAATATAGATCAAGAATCTAACCTCCTTTCTGATGTAGAAGATAAATCTATTATGTGGATGAGTCATGGCGATTCTATTAATTGTTTACCTGATGGATTCAATAAAATTGCTCATACCGAGAACACACTTCATGCTGCAATTTCAAATGAGGTAAAGAAATTATTTGGCGTACAATTTCATCCCGAAGTTATTCATTCTGAGTTTGGGATGACGGTAATTAAAAATTTTGTTTACAAAATTTCTTGTTGTGCGGCTGATTGGACAACCGAAACCTATATAGAGGAAACTATTCCCAGAATAAGAAAACAAGTTGGTAATAAAAAAGTTTTGCTTGCCTTGTCTGGAGGCGTTGATTCGTCAACTCTTGCTTTTCTTTTAAATAAAGCAATTGGAAATCAGCTTACATGCATGTTTATAGACCAAGGTTTCATGAGAAAAGGTGAACCAGAATTTTTAATGAATTTTTTTGATAAGAAGTTTCATATAAAAGTTGAATATATAAATGCAAGGGAAAGGTTTATTTCTAAATTACAAGGGATTACTGATCCAGAACAAAAAAGGATAATTATAGGTGAAGAATTTATTAGAGTATTTGAAGAAGAAAGTAAAAGATTGGGACCTTTTCAGTATTTAGCCCAAGGTACTCTCTATCCTGACGTTATTGAAAGTGCTGGTACTAATATTGATCCTAAGACTGGTGAAAGAATAGCTGTAAAAATAAAGAGTCATCATAACGTGGGTGGATTGCCAAAAGATTTACAATTTAAATTGGTTGAGCCATTAAGAAAACTTTTTAAGGATGAAGTCCGAAAAGTAGGAGCTTCTTTAGGTTTGCCGGATGAAATTATAAAAAGGCATCCATTCCCAGGCCCGGGATTAGCTATAAGAATTTTGGGAGAGGTAAATAATGAAAAACTTGATTGTTTAAGAGATGCAGACTGGATAGTAAGAGACGAAATTAAAAAAGCAGGTCTTTATAATGATATTTGGCAAGCTTTTGCAGTATTGCTACCGGTTAAAACTGTTGGAGTTATGGGAGATAAAAGGACTTATGCATGGCCAATAGTTTTACGTTGTGTATCAAGTGAAGATGGTATGACAGCAGATTGGTCAAAAATTCCTTTTCAGATTTTGGAGAGGATTGCTAATAGAATTGTAAATGAAGTAGTTTCCGTTAATAGAGTTGTTTATGATATCACAAGTAAACCCCCTGGAACTATTGAGTGGGAGTAATTTAAAAAAATTTTTTAAGAATTTAATACTTTTATTTTATGTAGAAAATATTTTTAAATGAAATATTAATTGTAATGAGCGAGATTATTAAATTAAGTAGATCTACTGTTGAGAAATATCTTAGTTGTCCAAGATGTTGCGTACTTGACAAAAAATATAAAATTAAGCCACCATCACTACCATTTACTCTAAATATTGCTGTAGATAATTTATGTAAAAATGAATTTGATTACTACAGAAGAATTCAGGAGCCCCATCCTTTATTTATTGAATATGGTATTGATGCTGTTCCTTTTAAACATAAAGATTTAGAACTTTGGAGAAGTAATTTTCAAGGTATAAGATATAAGTCAATTGAACATAACTATGATTTTGGGGGAGCTGTGGATGATATATGGCAGAAAAAAAATGGTGATCTTATTATTGTTGATGTAAAAGCAACAGCTAGAAATAATTTTGATTGGTCTGAGACTTTTAATAAATACGAATATGCAAAAGCTTATAAGAGACAATTAGAAATGTATCAGTGGTTATTTAAAAAAAACGGTTTTCAAGTAGCTAAAGAAGCTTATCTTTTATATTTCAATGGAAAGAAAAATGAAAAGTTATTTAATAACCGATTAAATTTTGACGTACATCTAATTAAATTAGATTGCTCTACTACATGGGTAGAAAATAAGATAGTCGATACTGTGAATTTATTACGTTCGGATAATTTTCCCAAACCCTCTTTAAATTGTGAATACTGTAATTATTTAAAGAAGCGTTGGCAGTTATCGATAACTTAATACTCATAAGGTAATTTTTTCATATTTCTGGAAAAACTGTGAATAAAAGATAATCTTTAATTAGATTATTAATTAAGACTTTTGATAAAATCGAAAAATTCTGAAAGAAAGATAACAAATCATCTTCAACAAGATGTAGTCAAAGTATCTGGTAAAACAATTTTTATTAATCCTTTTTTATATTGGCGGAGATTTGATGAAAATACTAATAGATGGCTTAGAGAACCTGGTCAAATGTCAGAGGATCAAATTTCACCAAACAGGAACCGTTTTTATCCAGAGATAGAATGGGCTGATATAAGTCATGAGGAAAAGCTTATAAAAGATGCAACTGTTGAGATGTTTTTAAAAACTCTTGAATTGATAAGCACATTTCATCCTTATCTTAGTTCCGGACAATTATTAGAAGTGGAGAGAAAAATGGCGATTATAAAAAAGATCCCTTTCGAAAAGTGGGTGACAAAATCTTTCGCCAAAAAAGCGAGATTATTAGAAAATGAAAAAAGAAAATTTCAAAGAGAAAGATTTTTTAGTAGTTGGAAGGAATGGTTTAGTCTTGTAAATACTCAACAAGCCATTTTGCCATTAATAGTAACGATATTTGTTTCTTCATTTATTGGATGGTCTTTAGGGATATCAAAGAATAGTTGTAATCCCTATTTTGAACAAAATATAGATAAATTTAATTAACTTGTTTTTATATTTTTAAATATCTAAGTAAAAATAATTTTGAAAAAATAAATATTTTATTTAAAATTGTATTAGTTGAGAAAATTACTTAAAAAAAGTTTAAGCTTTATGAGTGAAAATTTGAATTTAAATAATATTGAAAACGATGACTCTAATCTTAACAATGAAGATAGTGATTATAAAGATTTAAACACTAGACTTAAAGAAATAAAATCAACAATCGCTTTATTGGAAAAAACAATACTTAAATAAATTTTATATTTTTGATAAAAACAAGTCCCAATAAAAAACTTATTTCACTAAAGAGACAACCTTTAGTCTTACTCATTTTTTCTTCTATTTCTTTTTTATTGATTCTATTTAGGTTAATTTTTTTACAACTTTTAAATTATGAATCTTTTAAGAAGATGTCAGACGAGAATAGGATCAGACTTATTGCTTCACAGCCAATACGCGGAAAAATACTAGATAAAAATGGTTATGTCTTAGCAGATAGTAGACTTAAATATTCCTTAATAATAAAGCCTCAATCTGTTAATAAAAATAATTGGGAAAAACATAAATCAAGCATTTCTTTTTTGTTAAATATTGATAGTAATCTAATTCAAAAAAAATATTCTGATGGTCTAAATAATCAAAAACTTTTAGTAACTGTTCTTGATGATTTAAGCGTAGATCAATTAATAAAATTCAAGGAAAATGAAGTTGATTTAAGTAGCTTTGAAATAGCTACTAAATTAATTAGAAATTATCCTTATAAATCTCTTGCTGCTCATGTAATTGGTTATACCCAGCCAATTACTGAATCAGAATATAAATTTTTATCTAAGAAGGGTTATAAATTAAATGACTTAATTGGAAGAACAGGAATCGAATATGTTTACGAAGATTATATAAGAGGTGAGTGGGGTGGAGAAATGGTCGAAGTAAATTCATTAGGAAAATTTCAAAGATCTTTGGGTATAAAACCTCCAGTACAAGGTAATGATATTGAACTAACAATCGACCTAAATCTGCAATTAGTTGCTGAGGAAGTTCTTAAAGACAAAAAAGCTGGAGCGATAATAGTAATGGATCCAAGAGATGGTGCAATAAGAGCGATGGTAAGCAGACCTAATTTTGATTTGAATTTTTTTTCAAAGGATTTTAAGCCTGAAAAAGAGTACAATTACTTATTTAATTCTCCTGAAAAACCCCTCTTTAATAGGGCATTAAATGCTTATGATCCAGGAAGTGTTTGGAAAATTGTAACTGCTTTAGCCGGATTGGAAAGTGGAAAATTTCCAATAGATACCATGTTAGATACTAAACCATGTATAACTTATGGGAGTCAATGTTTTAGAGAGCACAATGATTTAGGTTTTGGGGTAATAGGCTATGAAGATGCTTTAAGAGTCTCTAGCAATACATTTTTTTATCAAGTAGGTTATGGAGTAGGAGTTGATGAAATTCATAAGGTTTCCCGAAAGTTGGGTTTTAATTCTTTATCTGGAATTGAAATTTCTGAACAAGAAAACATTGGCTTAGTCGCTAGTAGTCAATGGGCTAAGGATGGTAGGGGATGGGGGCAACCAGGAAGAACTCCTTGGGTTCCAGAAGATATTGCGAGTATGTCTATTGGACAATTTGTTGTTCAAGTAACTCCTATTCAAATAGCTAGAGCATATGCAGCGATTGCTAATGGAGGTTATCTAGTTACTCCACATTTGACTAAAAAAAACGTAGAAAATCTTTTAGATATAAAATCTATTCCAATTGACATTGATCCACAAAATATTCAATTGATAAAGAATGGTCTTAGAAAAGTAGTAGAGTCTGGCACAGGAGTATCAATTAATTATGGAGTTACAAATTTGCCTCCAGTATCAGGTAAAACAGGAACTGCTGAAGATGGTGAAGGTGGCTTAGATCACGCTTGGTTTGTTTGCTTTGCTCCTTCTGAAAAGAGTGAGTTGCTGATAGTTGCTTTTGCACAAAATACACCTGGTGGAGGTTCGGTACATGCGCTTCCTATGGCTAAACAAATTTTAAAATATTGGAATGAAAAAAAATGAAATTCTTTGAGGTTTTAGAAGTTTATGTTTTTAATTTTTTCATTTGCAAAAGTCTTTGAATAATATCTTCAATAGTTTTTGTATCTATAGGTTTACTATATGAAGATAAAAGCTGTCTACCTAATACTTGACTTCCTAAATGCACTAGTTGAATGCGTAATGAGGTCAGCAGTTCTAACCCTATGCCACCAGAAAATGTTGCAATTGCAATCGGTTGACCATTAAATAAATTTCTAAAGTCATCTCCCGAAATAGATAGCCATGCTATGAAGTTGGAAAGAATCGGTGGTATAGATCCATTATATTCAGGGGCACAAATCACCCACTTTTCTATTGCGAAAAGCTTTTTTTTTAATTCTTCTATTACAACTGGGATGTTATCTTTGCTATGAATTCTTGGATTAAATAATGGAATGTCAAGAGTCGTAAGATCTAATATCTCAGCACTTATTTTCAGTTCATTACTTTTTTCAAGGAATTTTTCAGAAAGTTCTAAATTTTTTCCACAACTAGCAGTAATGATTATAAGATCTTTTGATTTAGTCATAAATTAGATAAATAAATTTAATAGCTAGCACCAGTTTTACGGTGATGAACTGCTGTCAAACTATCGGATTTTAGTATATTACCGTGTAGTACTTCAGCGTATATTACCCAATGGTCCCCACATTCCATTCTCTCTTTTACAGAAGCATCTAACCACGCTAAAGATTCAGGAATGATTATTTGTTCATTGGGAGTTAATTCAATATCTAAACCTATAAATCTATCTTCACCTGGAGCAAAGGGTTTTGTGAATCTTTTCAAAGGTTCTTTAAAATCTTTTTCACTAAGAATATTTAATGCGAATGAATCTCCTATTTGCAGAAGAGACTCTACCGATCTATCTTTTGCTACTGCAATACTTAATCCCGGAGGAGAAAAACTTGCTTGACTAACCCAAGATGCAAGCATAGCTCCTTTGATATTATTCCCATCTTTGCCTTTAGAGGCAGTTAGAACGCAGAGTGAGCCAATTACTCTCCCAAGAGCTTGTAGCTTTGGATCCGTTTTGCTTGTAATCATTCCAGTATCTGACTTTCTGGGGTTTTTCTTTGATTTTTTTATAATTTTTCTTCCAAAATGAGTTCCTATTTCTTCTAGCTCTTTAATCTTTGGTTTATTTGGACTGAATTTAATTCTTATAGGGTCAAAACTAAACTTAAAACCACCGTCTTTTAACTTTGTTTCAAGTAAATCTATAGCTTCGCCGCTCCAGCCAAAACTACCAAAAATTCCTACTGGTTTATCTCTATTACCCTCTGATAATAATGTTCCTAGTGCACTTACTATTGGAGTTGGGGCGTGACCACCTAGTGTCGGTGATCCTATTAAATATCCATCAGCATTTTGGATAGATTTTACAAGTTCATCATTTGGTGTAAATTCACAATTTATACTTTCAACTTCGACAGAAGTTCTATTTATCCCTTTAGCCAATGCATCACCTATTGAGGCTGTATTTCCATATGCACTTGCGTATATCAGAGCGATCTTTGGATTATTTGTTGAGAGATTTTCACCCCATCTAATGTAGTCATTGAAGAAGCTTTTTAAGCTATATTCGATAGCGGGACCATGTAATGGTGCAATAGTTTTAATGTCGTAATCAGCAATTTTTTCAGTTATTGATACTACTTGATTAGACATTGGTGCCATCAAGCAATCATAAAAATGTTTCCTATCAGTTTCTGTACTAACTCTATTTGTTTCAGACCAATCTGCAGAAGCAATGTGAGCAGAGAAAATTTTTTCACTTAGAAGGATTTCTTGATTGCGTTCATAAATTATCAGACCTCCAGGCCAACGTGCTGTTGGAATAGGGATTAACTCTAGTGAAATGTTATCTAATTTTAAATTAAGTTCCTTTTTAACTATATTTATTTTGGGTAATTGAATTTCAACGCAGTCTTTTAAGTTAGGATTTCTTTGATTCCAAAGTTCATTAATAAGTTTAAAGCCTGGATTAGAGCAAGTAATAGTTGTGTTTTGAAATTTGGTGCTTATATTTTTTATAGTTTGAATAATTTGTGGATTAATATGTCCAGAAATGAAGTTGATTTTATCTAATTTAAATTGATCGCAAAACCTAGAAATTACTTTATTAAATGAATTTAAATATTGTTTCTCAGGTGGATGAATAATAAAAAGTTCCTCATGATCTCTAATGAAAAAAGTATTAAAAGAGGTTCCTTTTTCAAGGTTAAATTCAAGTTCAAATCTTTCTTTATTTTGGTCTAAAAATCTTACACAAGAAAAATTTTCGGTAATTTCAAATTCTGATAAGTTTTCATTTTCTGTAAGTAGGCCTATATTTATATCTGTCATTTTAAAGATTTATTTTCTAATAATGATTAGCAACTTTTCTGTGATGAACTGCTGTCTTGCATGATAAATCAGAAACATTACCATTTTCAACAATTCCGTAAATTATCCAATGATCTGGAGTTTCCATTCTGGAACTAACTTTACAATCTAAAAAGGCGAGTGAATCTGAGAGAACTGGTCCTCCTTCAGCGATGTTGCTAATTACATCTACATCTGCAAATCTGTCAGCTCCTGGGGCAAATCTTTTTAAAAAATGTCTGAACATCTTTTGATAGTTATCTTCTCTCAAGATATTCACAACGAAACCTTTCCCAACTTGCATATATGATTCAATAGCTCTATCTTTTGCTACTGCAACTGTAATACCTGGTGGAGAAAAGCTTGCTTGACTAACCCAACTTGCTACCATTGCACTTTGTCTAAATGTAGAACCTTCCCCTTGGCTCGCTGTAACTACATATAATCCTCCGCTTAATCTACCTAACGCTTTATCTAAATTTGAATCAAGGCTCTTCATAGAGGCAATATTCTTCTTTTTATTGATCAATTGACCCAAGTCGGTTCCAGCTTCTTCGAATTGTTGATAAACAATTGGATCTGGAATATTTCTAACCCTCAGAGGCGAAAATGCCTCTTTCTGTCCTAGTTCTCTTAATTTATTTGCTACTGAATCTATTGGTTCATCATTTCCACCAAATGCATCATATACAGCTGTAAATTGTTTTGGTTTTAATGCTGCAAATAATGTTCCAAGAGATTCTTTTAACTCGTTATCCGAATCAACTGGCCATGTGGGAATAACCACCGCTTTTGATTCAGAAATTAAACTTGTTAATTCTTGAGGGTCAGAAGATCTTAAGTCAATTAATTGAACCTGCGCATCTGCTTTACTTATTCCATGAGAAATAGCTTGACTTAGTCGATCGCAATATCCATAGTCACTTACATAACATACCGATACAAATTCATTACCTTTACTTTTATTGCTGCTCCATTCTAGATATTTTCCTTTCCAAAAATTTACCTGATTATGGAGTAAAGGCCCATGACCGACAGCTATTGTTTTTAATTCAGGTAGCTTATCTATTCTTTTAATTGCTTGCAGAACGCTTCTAGCGTTTGGACCCATAAGGCAATCGTAATAAAAACGGAAATCATCGTATATTTCTTTTTGATCAGTGTCAAAAAATTCGTCAGAACAATAATGGAGTCCAAATGCATCGCATGTATAGAGAACATTTGTGCTGTGATCATATGAAAATATGGTATCTGGCCAATGTAAATTTGGTGCACTTATAAATTCAATATTATGTTCTAAACCACTATTAGGATTAGTTCCGAGATTTAAAAATTCTCCACTCTTAACCTCTAGATGCTTAAAGGGAATATGAATTTGGTCTTCAATAAATTTAAGGGCTAATTTTGATCCCACTACTGTGATATTTTGGTTTAGCTCTAAAAGATTGCCAATTAAACCAGAGTGATCAGGTTCTGTATGGCTTGTAATTAGATAGTCAACTTCTTGAGGATTTACCTTTTTCAGTAATTCTTCAAACCATAATTCTTCGAACTTTGCGTGACTAGTATCAATAATTGCTAGTTTTTCGCCTTTAATGATAAAACTATTGTAAGTAGTTCCATTTCTTAAACCAAATTCAATATCAAATCTACTGCGATCCCAATCCAAAGATCTTATGGCACAAGAATCATCAGCAAAGTTTTGAGATTGAACTGTCAACTTGTTATTAGTTTGTACCAATTTAGAATTACTTGTCTGGGCAGAGGCTATCATAGAATAATTAGCTTTATAAATTAACTTTAGTTATATAGAATATAAATTCGCGTGATTATTTTTGCGAAATAACCGAAATTACGCTTTTCTTTAATTTTTAATCTTCTTATTCTGGATAAATGACATCTCAACTAATTAAAAAGATAGTTACTGGAGATGAGATAAGAAATGCTTTTTTAAAATTTTACAGTGAAAAATTACATAAAATCATTCCAAGTGCATCATTGATTCCAGATGACCCTACGGTTATGCTCACAATTGCTGGAATGCTACCTTTTAAACCAGTTTTTTTAGGTTTAAAAGAAAGACCATCAAAAAGGGCTACATCTAGCCAAAAGTGCATCAGAACAAACGATATAGAAAACGTTGGAGTTACAGCTAGACATCACACTTTTTTTGAAATGCTTGGTAATTTCTCTTTTGGAGATTATTTTAAACGAGAGGCTATTCAATGGGCTTGGGAATTAGTTACTAATATTTATCAACTTTCTTTTGAAAATATCATTGTGAGTGTTTTTCACGAAGATGAAGAGTCTGCAAAAATTTGGAGAGATGAAATTGGTATTCATCCAGATAGGATAGTGAAACTAGGAGAGGAAGATAATTTTTGGTCATCTGGCAAAACAGGTCCATGTGGTCCTTGTTCAGAACTTTATTATGATTTTCATCCTGAAAAGGGTCTGCAGAATATTGATTTAGAAGATGGAGATCGTTTTATTGAATTTTATAATCTTGTTTTTATGCAATATAATCGTGGTTCGAATGGAAAATTGACAGATCTAAAATTTAAAAACATTGATACAGGAATGGGTCTTGAAAGGATGGCTCAAATACTACAAAAAAAGCAAAATAATTATGAGACAGATTTAATTTTTCCTATCATTCAAAAAATTTGTGAGATTGCCAATATTGATTATTTTTCTTCAGATGATAAAAACAAAACTTCTTTAAAAATCATTGGTGATCATACAAGAGCTGTTATTCATTTAATTTCTGATGGAGTAGCAGCGAGTAATCTCGGCAGGGGATATATATTAAGAAGGCTTATAAGAAGAATGGTCAGACATGGGAGATTATTAGGTATAACAAATGAATTTTTACCTCATATTGCTACTGTCGGGATTAATTTAATGCAAAATAATTATCCTGATTTAAAAAATAATAATGATTTAATTTTGAATGAGATAAAAATTGAAGAAATAAGATTTAGGGAAACTCTTGAAAGAGGAGAGAAATTGCTAGATGAGTTAATTTCTTCAGGGCAGAAATTAATTTCTGGTTTTAAAGCTTTTGAACTTTATGATACTTATGGATTTCCTCTAGAACTTACTGTAGAAATTGCTGAAGAAAATAGTATCGGTGTAGATGTAAAGGGTTTTGAAGAAGAAATGAATGCACAAAAAGAGAGAGCTAAAGCTGCTTCAAATAATATTGATTTGACATTAGAGGGATCATTAGAGCGAGAAATAGATCTTTTTAACAAAACTGTTTTTAATGGTTATGATTCACTTTTTTCGGAAGCTGAAATAAAGGGTATATTCTTAGATTCAACATTAGTTAAACAAGCCAGTACAGGTCAGAAAGTTTTAATTGTTCTTGATCAGACAACTTTTTATGGAGAATCTGGCGGGCAAGTTGGTGATATTGGAACAATATTTTCAAAAGATGTAGAGGTCTTGGTTGATAATGTTATGCGAAAGAAAAATGTTTTTTTACATTATGGGACTATCAAAAAAGGTATATTAACTACTGGACAAAAAGTTAAGACTAATGTGAGCTCCTTAAATAGAGCTAAGGCTGCTGCAAATCATACAGCTACTCATTTATTACAATCTGCACTTAAATCAGTTGTTAATGAAAGTGTTGGACAAAAAGGTTCATTAGTAGCATTTAATAAATTACGATTTGACTTTAATTCCTCTAATCCTATTTCTAAAGATCAAATTTCTAAGATTGAGACTTTAGTTAACTCTTGGATTATGGAAAATCATGCCCTAGAAATAAAAAATATGTCTAAGAGTGAAGCTCTTGATAAGGGCGCAGTCGCCATGTTTGGAGAAAAATATGATGATGAAGTGCGCGTTGTTAATGTACCAGGAATTTCAATGGAACTTTGTGGTGGCACACATGTTAAAACTACATCCGAATTAGGGTCTTTCAAAATAATTAGTGAGGAAGGAATCTCAGCCGGAGTAAGAAGAATCGAAGCATTATCAGGTCAATCAGCATTAGACTTTTTCAGTGATAGAAATGCATTAGTAAATAAACTAAGTGATTTGTTAAAAGCAAATCCTAATCAACTTTTTGAAAGGGTTAATAATTTGCAAGCAGAGCTTACTAGTAAGAATAAAGAGATACAAAAAATGAAAGATGAAATTGCATATTCTAAATACTCTGCTATAAAATCATCCGCAGAAATAGTAAATTCTTTCTCAATTTTAGTAAATCAGATTGATGGCTTAGATGGGAATTCTTTGCAATCTGCAGCGCTTAATTTAACTTCTCATTTGGGAAATAAAGCAATAGTGATCCTTGGGGGAATACCAAATCCAGAAAATAAAAAGTTGTTATTTGTAGTTTCTTTAGGTGATGATGCAGTAAAAATAGGATTGCATGCAGGTAAATTAATTAATGAGATTGCAAGAATTTGTTCTGGAGGTGGAGGAGGAAAGCCTAACTTTGCTCAAGCAGGTGCTAAAGATATTGATAAGTTAAGTCATGCTCTAGATTATGCTAAAAATTATTTGAAAAAAACATTAGATAGTCATTCTGATAAGTAACTACTTTTTCTGAGACTAATTTCGATTTGATCCATTAATTTCCTTGCTTCTTCAATAGTTAATTTTTTTTGATCAATTGCTGATTCAGTATTAATTCTTATAGATTCAACCAAAGAAGCAGAACTGTAATCTAATAATTGTAGTATTTCAGATTTACTGTCCTCTTTAATAATATTTTTGACCTTATATGAATTATCGTGATTTATGTCTATGTGAACAACGTTTGTACTGCCAAATAAATTGTGCAAGTTTCCTAATGCTTCTTGATAAGCTCCAGTCATAAAAATTCCAATTAGATAATCTTTATCTTTCTCTGGCTTATGTAAATTTAGTAGTGATTTAATTTTTCCATCATCAATAAAATTATTTAGTTTTCCATCTGAATCACAAGTTAAATCTGCAAAGTTGCCTTTGCAGAACGGCTCCTCTAAGTGCCTATGTATTGGTAATATTGGAAAAATCTGATTTATTGCCCAGCTATCTGGTATAGATTGAAAGATAGATAAATTTGCATAATAAGTTGATGCAAGAGTTTCTGTAATTTCAGATAAATCAGGGTGATTGATTTCATCATTATTCAGGTTATTAGAAATTTCTTTTGCGCAAGCCCAAGTAAGTTCTTCGGCATAAGCTCTTTCTGCCAAACTTAAAAATCCTAATCTAAAAGCGACTAAGCAATCTTCTTTAAACTTTTTTGCATCATTCCATAGTTCAATTATTTGAGATAAATTTATTTTTTTATTTTTAAGTTTTTTTAATTCATAGAAAGTTTCAAGTAAATTTGAAATTATTAATTGTTGATTTTTTTTATCAAAAATTTGTATTTTGGAACTGACATGGCTTGTTCCTAAGACATTAAAAATTAAAACTGAACAATGACTAATTATTGCTCTTCCACTTTCTGAGATTATGATTGGATGTTTGATATTATTTAATTCACATGAATCCTTAATAGTTGCAATTACATCGTTAGCATAATTTTGAAGAGAATAATTTGTAGAGGTGTTGGAGGAGGTTTTAGTTCCATCAAAATCTATTCCTAATCCTCCCCCAACGTCGATATATTGCATTGGGGCTCCTAGTTTGCATAGTTCAACATATATTTGACTCGCTTCTTGTAATGCATCTTTGATCACAGCAATATCGCTTATTTGACTGCCTATATGAAAATGGAGCAATTTCATTTCGTTGATAAGATTTGCTTCTTTTAGTTCTTTTATTGTCAACATAATTTCCGGGATTGATAATCCAAATTTGGAATTATCTCCAATAGATTTACCCCACCTACCACTACTTTTACTTGATAACTTTGCTCTAAGGCCTATCAATGGAGTCGCGTTAAGTTCTTGAACTGCTTGAATAATTCTTTTTACCTCATCTCGTTGTTCAATAACTATTATTGGATTTTTGCCAAGTTTTCTGGCTAAAGTAGCAATCTCAATATATTTTTTATCTTTATATCCATTGCATATTAATAATGAATTTTGGTTTTCAAGAAGTGCAAGGCCAATTAATAATTCTGATTTACTTCCTACTTCTAAACCAAAATTCCATTGGCTACCAAACTCTATTATCTTTTCTAGGACATTTTTCTGTTGATTACATTTGACAGGAAATACTCCTTGATAAATGTTCTTATATTTATAGGTTTTTATTGCTTTTAAAAAAGAGTCATGTAATGCATTTAAGCGATCTTTCAAGATATCATTAAATCTTATGATTAATGGAGGATTTATTTCTCTACTCTTAAGTTCTTTGACAAGCTTAAAAAGATCAATTTTATTTTCAGATTTTATATCTTTAGTTACTGATATATTTCCTTTGGAATTTATAGAAAAATATTTATCTCCCCATTTGTCTATGTTATAAGTCGAAATACTATCTTCAATAGTCCAAATATTCTTTAATTTTTTCGGTTCAAAATTGGTCAATTTATGTCTTAGTGATTAATAAATGTTTTTGAAAATAACTCAAAACAATATCTTATATTTTAATGATTACTTGCCAAGTTACCACCCAAAAGTTGAATATACATAGAGTGATTATTAACTAAATGACCAAAGAGAGAACCTTTATTGCAATTAAACCAGATGGAGTTCAGAGAGGATATGTTTCTGAGATTATTGGCAGATTTGAAAAAAAAGGATTTAAATTGGTTGGATTAAAGCAATTAATTCCTTCAAAAGAACTTGCTCAAAATCATTATGGAGTACATCGCGAAAGACCCTTTTTTGGTGATTTAGTAGACTTTATTTCAAGTGGTCCTGTAGTGGCAATGGTTTGGGAAGGCGAAGGAGTTATTTTGAGTGCTAGAAAACTAATAGGTGCAACAAAACCTCTGGAAGCAGAGCCTGGAACAATTAGAGGTGATTTAGCTATTGATATTGGGAGAAATATTATTCATGGCTCTGATGGAGAGGATACAGCAAAATTTGAAATTGATCTATGGTTTAACAAAGAGGAATTATGTGAGTGGGAAACTTCTGATTCGAAATGGCGATCTGAAAATTAAAATTTAAATCTCAAATCTATCTAAACTAAATTTTTCTAAAAAGCTTTTTTCTATTTCTTTAAGATTTTTATTCTGAACTATTTTCAAAATAAGATCACTTGTTATTGCAGAAAATAAAACTCCATTTCTGTAATGTCCTGTAGCTATGAAAAGATTTTCAATTTTTGATTTTCCAATTATTGGTTTTAGATCTGGTGTGCAAGGTCTAAATCCCCACCAATGTTCCATTTGTGGCCAATTAATAGCTTCTGGTAATAAGGAGCGAATGCCTTCTTGCAGTTGTTTGATTCCATTAGGAGTATTACCCTGATTAAATTTTGAATCTTTTTCAACTGTCGCTCCAACTATAATAAGTCCATCATCACGGGGAACTAGATAAGTTTTTGGACCAAAAATAACTCTTTTCAAAAAATTTGTTGGACCTTGTATTGATAGCATTTGTCCCTTTACAGGAAATACTGGAATCTTATTAAAAATTTTTTTACTCCAAGCACCGCTGCATATAATTGCTTTTTCGCAGTTAATTTTTTTAATTTCCCCAGTGGCACATAAAACTGTTGCACCCGTAATTTTGTTTTTTTCAAATGTCAAATCTTTTACTTCTGATCCCTCTTGAAATTCGACTCCATGCAAAGAGCATGCTCTCTCAAGAGCACGCATCAGTCTTCTTCGGTTATCTATTTGACCATCTTGTTCAAAAAGTAAACCATGTTTCCAAATAGAATTTATTCCATTAATTTCTGTTTGAAGATCTTTGTGATTTAAATATTTTCCATATTCATAAGTGGAAAACTCTTCAAGATCTTCTTTGTTTTTAAAAGGTACTACTATGCCACATTTTTTTAAACCGCATTTAATATTACTATCTTGTTCAATACTTTTTATCCACTTTGGAATTAGATTTTGACTTTCTTGGCCAAATTTTAGTAATTCATCTTCGAGCCCTTCGGCATGAGTAGCTAACATTCCTGCAGCAACAAATCCAGCTGATTCATTTCTGTTTTTGCTTAAAACTAAAACTTCGAAGTTATTTCTAGAAAATTCATAAGCAATAGATAAACCTAAAAGTCCACCGCCAATGATTAATATTGAATTTTTGGTTTCTTGTGCCATTTAAAAATTAATATTTTTATTTGTGTTTTGGTCCTCTTTTCCTTTATATCCAATAATATTAATAAAGAGACTTTTAATAATGAACAATTTGGAATCTTGGGAAGCTGTGATTGGTTTGGAAACTCATGTACAGCTTAATACGAAAAGTAAAATATTCACATCAGCGTCAACAGCTTTTGGTGATGCACCCAATACGCATATAGATCCTGTAGTTTGTGGGTTACCAGGAACTCTTCCAGTTCTGAATGAGACAGTTCTTGAGTATGCTGTAAAAACTTCATTAGCATTAAATTTAAACGTTGCAGAACATTGTAAATTTGATAGAAAACAATATTTTTATCCTGATCTGCCTAAAAATTATCAAATTTCACAATTTGATGAGCCACTAGCTGAAAATGGTTGGTTAGAGGTTGAAATAATTGAAAAGGACAAAGAACCTTATATCAAAAAAATTGGTATAGAAAGGCTACATATGGAAGAAGACGCCGGAAAACTAGTCCATTCAGGTAGTGATAGATTAGCTGGCTCTAAGTATTCTTTAGTTGATTACAATCGTGCCGGAATAGCACTTTGTGAGATTGTAAGTAAACCAGATATTAGATCAGGTAAAGAGGCATCTGAATATGCTTCAGAGATCAGAAGAACAGTTAGATATCTAGGGGTATCAGACGGAAATATGCAAGAGGGTTCATTACGCTGTGATGTCAATATTTCAGTTAGGAAAGGATCTAATGCTCCTTTTGGTACCAAAGTGGAAATAAAAAATATGAATTCATTTTCTGCAATTCAAAAGGCTTGTGATTATGAAATAGCCAGACAAATAGAAGTTTATGAAAATGGAGGAAAAATTTTCCAAGAAACAAGGTTATGGGATGAAGCTAAGCAATTAACGAAAAGTATGAGATTAAAAGAAGGTAGCAGTGACTATAGATATTTTCCTGATCCTGACTTAGGCCCAATTGAAATCACAAAAGCCCAACAAGAAATATGGTTTAAAGAACTACCAGAATTACCTTCAAAGAAAAGAAATAAATACGTAAGTCAATTTGGGTTGTCTGCATATGATGCAAGGGTAATTTCTGATGAAATAAGCATGGCAAACTTTTTTGAAGAAACAGTAGCAAATGGTGCCGATGCCAAATTAGCTTCAAATTGGGTAACAAGTGATATTGTGGGCTATTTAAAATCAAACAAACTAAGTTTTAGTGAATTAGAGCTTAGTCCTGAAAATCTTGCTGAAATGATTAACATGATTTCAAAAAATATAATTAGTGGAAAAATTGCAAAAGAAATTTTACCTGAACTTATTCAAAAAAATATTTCTCCGAAAAAATTAGTTGAAGAAAAAGGGTTGGCAATGATATCTGATTCTTCAAGTATTCTTCCAATAATTGATGAACTTATAAATGAACATCCAAATGAAGTTCAAGCATTTAAAAATGGCAAAACTAAGTTACTTGGTTTTTTTGTTGGTCAACTTATGAAAAGAACAAAAGGTAAAGCTGACCCTAAACTTGCAAATAAACTTCTTATGGAAAAATTAAATAGCTAAAGCTTAAAGAAGCTCTTTTATCGTATTGATCCATTTATTTTGACCATCCGAATTTTCTAAAATAATATCTGAGAATTTTCTTTTTTCTTCAAAACTTAATTGAAAATTTATCAATTCATATGCTTCTTTTTCGCTAATTTCATCTCTTGTGATAAGTCTCTTTTTTTGTAGTTCTTTAGGACATTTAACTAACCATATTTCAGTGCAAATATCTTCAAATTTTGCTTCAAACAATAGTGGAATAACCAATACTATAGTTTGATTATTGCTGTATTGACAGCATTCTTCTATCATTCTTTCTTTAATTAAGGGGTGAAGTAGTTTTTCAATCCATTCCTTGCTTGCTGAATGATTAAAAATAATGTTCCGTAAAAGTTTTCTGTTTATTTCTCTTTTTGAATTGCTTTTATTATCAATAATTTTATTTCCAAAATAATCTAAAATTTTCTTATATCCATATGTATTTGGTTTGATTAATTCTCTTGAAAAATGATCTGCATCTAATATTGGTATGTTTTTATGTTTTCTAATGTAATTAGTTATGGTTGTCTTCCCACTTGCAATACCTCCTGTTAAACCAATCCTTCTTTGGTTGTTTTTTAATTTTTGAAGAATATCCATATAATTAATAATAATCTAATTACTTAATAATCTAATTACTTAGTTTCTTTAGTATTAAAGAGTAGTTAGTATGAATTAAAATACCAAAAAGTTTGAGCCAGTTAGATTCCAATTGGTCGTTTGTTGATGACAATAAGGTAACACCTAAGGGGTTTCTTTTTGCTGGGATATCTGCTGGTTTAAAAGCTTCTAATAAAAAAGATTTAGCACTAATACTCGCTCCAGAAGGAAGTATTTTTAGTGGGATGTTTACCCAATCAATAGTTCGAGCTTCTTGTGTGGATATTTGTGAGGAAAGGATTAAAACAACTTCAGGTTTTTTAAGAGCAATACTAATTAATTCTGGTCAAGCAAATGCCTGTACAGGAAATCTTGGCATTCAACATTTTCAAAGTGCTACAGGAAAGATTGCGGAACTTTTAGGAATAAAAGAAGAAGAAGTTTTAATGTGCTCAACTGGTGTAATTGGTGTTCCAATACAAATTAATAATTTAGTAAAAAATTTACCGAATTTAGTTAGTAATTTAAAGGGTAATAATTTTGAAAATGCAGCAGAAGCAATTTTAACTACTGATTTGACTTTGAAAACAGTGTCAATAGAGACGATTATTCAAGGTAGAAAAATAAAAATAGCAGGATTTGCAAAAGGTTCAGGAATGATTTACCCCAACATGGCTACAATGCTTGCTTTTTTAACCTGTGATGGGGGGATTCAAAAACAAGAATGGGACAAAATGATTGCTATTGCGGTTCAAAAATCTTTTAATGCAATATCAGTTGATGGAGAGACAAGCACAAATGATTCTTTTGTTGGAATAAATGCAGGAGAGAAAATTGAAAAAAGGTTTTTCCCAATTATCCAACAAGGGATTGATATTGTATGTCAGAACTTGGCAAAAAGTATTGCAAGGGATGGAGAGGGAGCAAATTGTTTATTAGAAGTTTTGGTTCGGGGAGCAAAAAATACAGATGATGCAATTATGCTCGCGAAATCTATTTGTAATTCTGCCTTGGTAAAAACTGCGATACATGGTTGTGATCCGAATTGGGGACGAATCATTTCTGCTGCAGGTAATTCTGGAGTTAAATTTAATTTAAATGACGTTGACTTGTATATAGGAAACGCTCAGATTTTAGAAAAAGGCAAGTTAAATAAATATGATCCACAAAAAGTTATAGACTATATTAAGTCCAGAATGAAAGGTAGATATTTAGTAGATGATATTGTAAAAATTATGATTAATCTAAATTCTGGCGAATCGAATGGTACATCTTGGGGGTGCGATCTTTCTAAAAAATATGTTGAAATAAATAGCGAATATACAACTTGATGCAAGATCCATTGTGCCACAGTGGATCTCATGGATTAGTGAATGCTTATACCGATAATATACCACTAGATTTCCACATATGTTATTTTTGAAAATATCTCGTAATTCAAAATCTATTTACTTTTAATTTATGATTGATAAAAGAGTAAAAGAGATATTAGCGTCTTATCTTTCTGCAAAAGAAGAATTGGGAAAAATTGCACCTACATTCAATTGGAGTAATTTATTGGGCGACTATGGTGAATATATTGCAATAAATGAGTATGAATTAACTCAGGCAGAAATATCGACAAAAGGGTATGACGCAATAAATAAAAAAGGGCAAACAGTTCAAATAAAAACTATTCGTGATACAACAAGATCAATAAAATTTAAGAAAGGTGCAGACCATCTTCTTGTCATTCAAATAAAAAATAATGGAGATTTTCAAAAAATATATTATGGAAATTTCAAAAAAATAATTGATGTTTCTGTGCCGACAAAGTTTGGAGAATATACTGTTGGAACTACAAAACTAAAAAAGATTGCTGAGAATACTTTTGAACCGATTCAAGAAGTTTGTGTTTCTCTTAAAAATGGAAAGAAATTATGCGCACCTAATAGAGAAGATTTGAGAGAAAAACTTTTAAAAAAAGGTTTTAAATGTAAGAGGATGTCGACTATAAATCAACGCATTAATAGAAATAATTGGGAATTAGAGCGAGCATTTAGTATTAAAGTTCCCCCCAACTATGCAACTGTTGAAAAATTTGTTGATGAAAAAGGATATGAATGGTTTCCTTATGAACCGCACGAAGATAAAGATAGGATCCCTTTAGTTTCTGATTTTGATAAAAGAGTTTATATCTCTCAATCTTATTTTGCGAAGGAATATGAGATTCCTAAAGATTATATTTCTGATAAATTAAAGCCTCCTTTTAATTGGAAAACTTCAGAAATTTGGGCGAATTATAAACATTTAAAAAAGTAATATTCAACTCAAAAATATTTTTAATTGGAAAATGTTATACCTGTTTTGTAACACTACATAAGTGATATCAATGGATCTCAACCGTAAAAAAAGTTTTATACCACTAATATACCACCAAATTCAAGAGAAAGAACCTAGTCATACCAATGGTTTTCAAGGTCAGTGGAAATCAATAGCGAATATACTACTTAAGTTTTAGGAAATCTAATGGTATATATTCATTCATATAAAGAAACAGTATTGTTAAAGTTCCAATTACAGAGCCTATAAAACCTCCAAAAAAATTAATTAATAATCCAGATCGTCTAGTTATTGCTTCATCGTTTTTTTCTTCTTCAAAATTAGGAGAATCAACTACTTTTAAGCGCTGATTGGTTTTTGGTTGTTTAAGTTGTTGGTGTCGGATGAGGGCTTCGAAATCAGGCATGGAATTTGTGAGGCAATTGAACAATAAGCAGACCAGCCCGTCATTCGACGAGGATCTGATCTACCTAAATCGTCTACAGCTTCAAATACAGCATTGCCCGAGGCTTCTGCTTTATCAAATGCTGAAAGTAAGGGTATGAATGTATCAAAAACATATAAACCAAAATTTTCTAGAGCTGCTTTGGCTTGTTGCGCTGCTTTTTGCTGTCTAAAATCAACTTTTACTATTACTACAGCATGGTTAACTTTTAAGTTTCTTAATAAATTAGCTAGTTCAACAGTTAATTCTACTGATCTTGCTTTTGCGGTTGTAGGTAAGATAACTAAATCTGAACCATACGCTAGGTGTTTAAGTTCTTCTTGATCACTGCTTGCCTGGCCATCAGTTATTACAATTTCTGATGATCTTGATGCTTTAGCAGCTGAACTGACGGGGAAAACTGGAAATGGAAGATTGCCTCTTGATGCGTATGCTAAAGCAGATCTATTCTTGTCGGCATCAACTATGCAAACTTTTTTACCTTCAGAATGCCAAACACTAGCAAGGTGAATACTTGTACAGGTTTTGGCCACCCCCCCTTTTTGTCCGCAAACGGTAATGAACAATTTTTTTTATTTTTATTTCTCTTACTTTGGAGAAAAATTTCTTAATGTCAAGAGAAATTGATTTTTAATGCTTAAAAACTTATTTTTTGAAATATTTAAAAGAAGTTAATATTTTTAGATAACCTTATAAAGTTCCTTATTTAAATTGGCTAGTGAAAAAAAGAATTGGATTAGGTACGTGGTCTTGGGGGAATAAGCTTTTCTGGAATTACCAATCTACAAATGACGATGATTTACGTGAGACATATAATGAAGCGTTACGAAGAGGTTTCGATCTAATTGATACTGCAGATTCTTACGGTACTGGGAATCTTCAGGGTAGAAGTGAATTGTTGATAGGAAAATTTTTACTAAATACTCCTTCAGCAAAGAAAAAAAGAATTCAAGTAGCAACCAAACTTGCACCTTATCCCTGGAGAATAGGTAACAGAGGTTTTAATAAACCTTTTTTGAAAAGTTTAGAAAGACTTAATAACAAATTAGATATAGTCCAATTACATTGGTCAACTGCAAAATACAATCCTTGGCAGGAATTAGGGCTGTTGAATAATCTTTGCGATTTAAAAGATGAAGGCTTTGATTTTCAAATAGGCTTATCAAATATAGGCCCTAAAAGATTGATAAAATTAATTAATTTCTTAGCAAAAAGAGATCATAGCCTTAAGAGTGTTCAAATACAGTTTTCTTTGCTTGCTCCCGATTTAGTAAAACAATATCAGGTAAAAAAAATTTGCGACGAAAATAATATTGATTTCTTTGCTTATAGTCCTTTGTCCTTTGGAATACTTTGTATTGATCCCGATAAAGAACCGAATAAAGAAAAAAGTTTTATTCGCAACGCATTATTTGAAAACTATAAAAAACCAACTTATGAATTGCGGAGGTGTTTAAAAAGAATTGCAAATCAAAGATCAGTTTCTCAAGCGCAAGTAGCAATTAATTGGTGTTGTTATCAAGGAGCTATACCGCTCGTTGGAATGCGAAAAAAATCTCAAGTTATAGATGTATCGAATGCATTCAAGTGGAATTTAAATAAAAGTGAATTTAAAGTCCTTCAGGCATTGTCAAAAAAATGTTTAAAAAAAATGCCTAAAAATCCTTTTTCAAGTACTTAATTAAATTTTTTGCTAGATATTTTCTTATTTTTTTTTATTTGACAACCGCTATTCCATAGTTCATTGGGAAATTTTTCGCCAGTGAATCTTACAACTCTTGGTTTGAGATTTATTATTAAGTCATTCAGTTTTTTACTATATTCCATTTTGCAAGATTCATTTTTAATAAGATAAATTAATTTAAGACTAATCTTCTCAGTATTTATACTTATAAAATTAAAAAAATTCTTTTTAATACAAGCATTTGCAGCAATATTTACACACTAATAAATTATCTATTACAACTTCTTAGTTAAATAAAAAAGTGGAGTCCTTCCAGACTCCTCGTATCATTTGGTTGATAAGGCTGATATAACCCCATCTCCTTTAGGATCAAGCAGCAACTGGTGCTGTTTGACGGGAGAAACTAACGATTTTGTTAGCATTTGTGTTTTTGCTCTAACCGAGCCGGCTTCAGTCACCTTCCTTATGCCCCGTCGAAACCATTACAACCCCAAATAGTGGAGTTGAGCGGAATCGAACCGCTGTCCGAAACATCGGTTGAGATCACCTAGTCCAATTGGACATTTATATTCTGACAGGCAAAATGGTTATTGAATAGTTTTTTTACTAAGTTTTATCGTATATGAATGTAGTGGCATCATCTCCGGAGGGACTAGAGAAATCTTTAGCAGAAGAAATTTCAAATTTAGGCGGCTTTAATATTAATACTTATAAAAGATTTATTAATTTTGAATGTGATTTTGAAACTTTTTATAGAGTTCATTTCTATTCCAGATTAGCTTTTCGTTTTTATAGAGAAATTGCAAGTTTTAATTGCTATGACAAGCAATCTTTATATGTAGGGGTTAGAGATTCATTTGATTGGTTAAATTGGTTGCACTATGAAAAAACGTTTAATGTTCAAGTAACTGGGAGAACATCTTCTTTAAGTCATTCTCATTTCACCGCTCTTGAAGTAAAAAATTCTATAACTGATTTGCAACAGGCAATTTGGAATAAAAGATCAAATATTTCTCTAGATAATCCTGATTTTATAATTCATCTGCATTTAAATAATAATAAAGCAATTCTCAGTCTTCAAAGCAGCGTTGAAAGCTTACACAAAAGAGGCTATAGGCCCGCAATTGGAAATGCCCCATTGAAAGAAAATTTAGCTTCTGGATTGATAAATATGACTCAATGGAATGGCAAAGTTCCATTAATAGATTTTATGTGTGGCTCGGGAACTTTTTTAATTGAGGCAGTCAACCAATTCCTTGGAGTTCCCATAAATATTGATCAAGTATATCTTTTTGAGAATTGGTTGGACTTTAGGAAAGATATTTATCTTAATGAAAAAAATAAGGCAAAAAATAAAATTATAAATTATGAAAAATTACCGACAATAATAGGGTGTGAAATTAATAAAAAGGTTTTTGAGCAGGCGAATGTAAACATATCATTAGCTGGACTCGAAAATTATATTGAGCTTATAAATAATGATTTTTTAGCACTCCAATTAAGTTGCACACCTGGGATAATCATATGTAATCCTCCATACGGCAAAAAATTAGGCGATGAAAATGAATTGATTTGTTTATATGAACAAATGGGAATCTTCCTAAAGAATAATTTTTCAGGTTGGGAATTTTGGCTGCTAAGTGGAAATCCAAAACTAACAAAATATTTAAAAATGAAATCTTCATTGAAAATACCTGTTAGTAATGGGGGGATAGATTGTAGATGGATAAAGTATTTAATTAGGTAATTTATTTTTTGCCCAAAACAGCCTTTGTTGTCTTGCCTAAACCCTCTAATGTTTGAGGAAGATATGGTCCTTTAACTAATTTTCCTCCAAGCTTCAAACTTAAGCCTGCAAGAAATAAATCGATAGATATTATGAGTAATAAATTATATTCAATATTCCAGTTATTATATTTCGCTAGAAAAAGATAAAAAATAATATGGATGGAAATTAGTACTAATAATAATAATGTGCTGCCAATTGCCAAAAATATTCCACCACTAATTAATCTTCTTTTTTCTCTATCTACTTCTTGAAGAGCTATTCTGACGTGCAAATCCATCACTGAACTTGCGATGGCTGAAATTCTTGAAGCAGTATTTGCAAAATTTTTATTTTTTGGTTTTTCCATATTATTTTCTGCCACTGTTTAGGAGACTTCCTATTAGTAAACCAATACCAGCTGCAATAGCAATAGATAATAGTGGTTTTTTTCTTATTGGACTTTCTAGTTTTGGTCTAAGTGTATTGTTAAGCTCTTCTAATAATTCTTCTAATTGACTTTCAATAGGCTCAATTTTTTCTGATATTTCCCAATTGTTTTCTCTTATTGAATCAATGATTTCAAATAGTTGGCTTTTTATTCCAATTGCTGAGGTTCCACTATGGCTAGCTATTACTTCAACTAAATCATCAATACTCCCTTTTGTGGCTTCAAGGGTTTGTTGTGCAATGTTAGGCCATTTTTCTTTTATTAAAGGTATTAAACTGTCAATTTTTTCAAGTAACCATTTTTCCAAGATAACTTCTTTTTCAGGAAGATCAGATTTATCTTCTTTTTCTTCTAATTCTTTGGGAGGATGGTAAGTCTCCATTATTTAAAATTGTCTATTTTAAGATTAGACCCTATTTTCTTAATTTGGAACCCTTATCTAAAGAATTGTTCGATTTATATAGAATAAAAACATATAAAAGTTTATTTACATTTTATTTATCTACTCTGTTCTGTAAGAAGGTTTTGTTAAGCTATTACTGAATTTATTAAATGAGTTTAAATTTCATCATGGATATTACATTTGCATCATTAATTTTTGCATCTCGCACAATCCCTACAGATTTTGGATTAGTAGCTGCAGCAATCGCTGGAGCTGGAAGTTTGCTATTCATTGCTTTAAGATTTGTTCCTGATGCAAGTAATTAAATAACAGGAAACATTTCTTAGAAAATATATCTTTACTCAACTTTGTTTTGAAACTAGATTCGATTTATTTATCAACTAGATAATGAATAAATGGGTTTTGCTTGAACATAAAGTTTATTCTCCTAACGCTATAGATATTCATTATGATTTTCTCGTTGAAAATGGGATAGATTGTTTAACTTGGAAATTTTTAAAACTACCTTTATTAAATCAAGCTTCTATAGAAATTTCTAAACAGCCAAATCATAGACTTTTATGGCTATCTAGGATAGAACATGAACTTTCTGATAATAGAGGGTTTGTAAAAAGAATTGATCATGGAATATTTAAAAACGTTTCTGATAAATTGGACTCTGAATATTATCGATTCATTTTGGATGGTGAACTTCTTTCTGGTTTGTTTGAAATTTCGGGTAAATCCTGTAGATTGAGCAAAAATTATTAATATTCATTTATAAATAAACGTAATATTTCTATTGAGAATTTTTGCAAATTAGTTATTCTTATTTAGCTATTGAGACTTGAGATTGGTACATATCAATCAGGTCGAGTTTGAAAATTTTAAATCTTTTGGGGGAAATGTTAAAATTCCTCTTGAAGAAGGTTTCACAGTGGTTACGGGCCCTAACGGTTCTGGGAAAAGTAATATTTTAGATGGAATTTTATTTTGTTTAGGTCTAGCTAATAGTAGAGGGATGAGGGCTGAAAGATTACCAGATCTTATAAATAACTCCAAAGTTAAAGAGGGTAAGTCATCAGAAACATCTGTATCAGTAAAATTTAATATTCAAGATTGGTCTCCCAGAGAGGACCTTCCGCCTTTGGAACTAGAAGAAGAAGAAATTGTCCTTAATAAAGGTCAAACAGAATGGGTAGTTTCTAGAAAATTAAGGCTTATGCCAGGTGGTTCTTATGCTTCTACTTATACTTCTGATGGCAAACAATGTACCTTGCAACAAATACAGAGAATATTAAGAGATATTAGTGTTGATCCTGAGGGCAGCAATGTTGTTATGCAGGGTGATGTAACAAGAATAGTATCGATGAATAATAAAGAGAGGAGAAATCTTATTGATGAATTAGCAGGAGTTGCACTTTTTGATACAAGAATAGAACAAACTAATGCAAAATTAAATGACGTTTTTGAAAGACAAGAAAGATGTGAAATTTTAGAAAATGAATTGCAATCTAGTAAAAATAAGCTCGAAAAAGAATGTGAAAAAGCCAAGAGATATAAAGAGTTAAAGGCAAAACTATTACAAATAATGGAATTAGAGAAAGTTCTTATTTTTGAAAAACAAGTTAAACATGTTGAATCTATAGAAAAAAAAGAAAGTGAAATTGAAAAAAATAAAATTTTATTTAACAAACAAAAAGAATCTACTAGTAAAGAAATATCAGTCTTAGAAGATGCTTTGAAAATACTTGTTGATGAGCTTAAGGAGAAAGGCGAGGATAAATTGATTAAAGTGAATTCTGATATTGGAAGTATTAATTCCAGCTTGAGAGAACTTGATAGGGTATCAAGTCTGAATAAAGAAGAAGGTATTAAATTACAAAAGCAGAGAGATGAAATTGAAATTTCTAAAAGAAATATTGAGTCAGAAAAAATGAGAAAAGAAAATTTCGATGATAATTTTTTAAATCAATTGAACTTGCAAATTGATGATCTCACTTTAAAACATAAACTATCCAGAAAAAAACTTTCTGATGCGGCTGGAGAATCTGGAGAATTTTCAAAACAAAGTATCAAATTAAATGCTGAGCTTGAAAGTATAAAAAATCAAATTAATCCTTTGGAAATAAAAAAAAGGAAAATTGAAGAAGAAATTATTCAAAATAATATACAAAAAGATGAGATATTGTCACAGATTGAATCCTTAGACTTAGAAAAGCAGAAACTTTTTCAGGGAAATCAAAGCAAAAAAGAGACATCCGATACAAAGAATAAAAACTTGGCAAGTAACAGCGCAGAAATTAATTCTTTAAAAAATGAAATTGATTTACTAATTAAAACTAAATCAAGGCTAAATAACGAGCAATTAAGGCTTGAAAAGGATTTATCTAGATTCGAAAGCAGGAAGGAAGCTTTAAATGAATCTCGAGGTTCATATGCTCTCAGAATTCTCTTAGAAGCTGGGTTAGAGGGTATACATGGTTATGTAGCTCAACTTGGAGAGGTCAGTGAGAAAAATAGATATGCATTAGAAATTGCTGCTGGAAATAGGTTAGGACAAATTGTTGTTGATAATGATCATATTGCTGCTAAAGCAATTGAAATTCTTAAAAAAAAGAAAGCGGGAAGATTAACTTTTTTACCTTTAAATAGAATTAAAAGTCAAAAAAAGAATTATGCAATTTCAAGATTTGAAAATAACAGGGAGAATGGATTTATTGATAAAGCTATTAATCTAATTACTTTTGATGAAGTCTATTCAGATGTTTTTCGATATGTTTTTGGAGATACTTTGGTTTTTTCAGACTTATCCTCAGCTAGGTTATCTACACAAAAAAATAGGTTGGTTACCTTAAGTGGTGAATTATTAGAAGCGAGTGGAGCAATTACAGGAGGTAGTAAGCTAAATAAAGATTTGGCTTATAGGTTTGGAATTAATAACGAAATTGATGATTCCATGCCTATAAAAGAAAGATTATTAGTTATCGAAGAAGCTTTAAAAGAGTCAAATAATGATTTGATAATAAAAAATAATAGACTTAATAAATTAAATTCTAACCGCAGTCAAATTATTGAGGATTGTGCTTCATTTAATAAAGAAATTGAAGTAAATCAAGATTCTCTTAAAGTTATCTCGCAAAGAATTGAGGATTGTAAATCGAGATTAAATAAACTTGATAATGCTAATAATTTATTAGTTAACGAGTTATGTCATTTGAAAGATGAATTGAAGCCTTATCACGATAAGTTTAATAAACTACAAATCATTCAAAAGGCAAATTATGAAAAAAATCAAAAATCATCATTAATAGCTTTTAATGACAATTTTAATAATCTTGATAAAAAACTTGAATTACTTATTAACGAGAGAAATACATTGCTAGACAAAAAGAATCAATTTGCTTTAGATAAGGAGCGTATCAATAATTCATTAAAAATTACTTTATTACAAGAAAAAAACTTGCAGGAATCTATTAAACAACTCGCAATTGCTCATAGTGAATGGATAGAAAAAAGAGATGAATTTAAAAAAGAGCTTTTAGATCTCGATAGTCAAAAAAATTCTCTCGAGAGGGATTTAGGTTTATTGAGAAGGAAAAGAGATGAATTAAACTCTTCAATTTCAAATAAAAGGCAAGAATATAATAACTATCTTTTGAAGATTGAATATCTTGAGAGGGATATGCATTCTCTTAAAGAAGAAATGAGGAGCGAGAAAATAAAATTAGAAAATTATAAAAAAGATCTACCTAATCCATCCCCACAGTTTGGAGAATATGAAGGGAAGAGTCTTGAATCTTTGCAATCAGAAATTTCGATCATAAATGCAAAACTACAAAGCTTAGAACCTGTTAATATGTTGGCTCTTGATGAACTAGAAGAATTAATTGAGAGATTAAATGGTTTGCGAGAAAAATTAGAAATTCTATCTAATGAAAGATCTGAATTATTGCTGAGAATAGAAACCGTATCTACGATGCGTCAGGAGGCTTTTATGCAAGCATTTATAGAAGTTGATAAATATTTTAGAGAAATTTTTGCAAATTTATCTGATGGAGATGGATTTCTTCAACTTGAAAATCCTAATTCACCTTTAGAAGGAGGATTAACTTTAGTGGCTCATCCTAAGGGAAAAAATGTCAGAAGATTAGCATCTATGTCAGGTGGTGAAAAATCATTAACTGCTTTAAGTTTTTTATTTGCCTTGCAAAAGTATAAACCTTCTCCTTTTTACGCATTAGATGAGGTTGATAGTTTTTTAGATGGTATTAATGTTGAAAGGTTGTCAAAACTAATATCGAATCAGTCATCAAATGCTCAATTTATAGTCGTCAGTCATAGAAGGCCTATGATTAGTGCGTCTGAACGAACAATTGGGGTTGCGCAAGCAAGAGGTGCTAATACTCAAGTTCTTGGGTTACCAAATGCTGCATAAACACACTTTTTTAAATTTATACGTCAGAATGATAAAAAGAAATTTATGAGCTTGTCTAACACATCTGCTAATAAGAATCTCTCTAACTCGGTACCTAGCGAACGTTTATGGTTAAGGTCAGAATTAATGGGAACACAAGTGATAACTACTGATACTGGTAGACGGTTAGGCGTAGTTGGCGAAGTTGTTGTTGATATCGATAGGAGAGAGGTGGTCGCTTTGGGACTAAGAGATAATCCACTTACAAGATTTCTACCAGGTTTGCCAAAATGGATGCCTTTAAAAAGTATAAAGCAAGTTGGAGATGTCATATTAGTTGACTCTCTTGATTCTTTGAGTGAGAGTTTTTCTCCAGAAAGATATGGGAAGGTAATAAATTGTCAGGTGATTACAGAATCTGGACAACTGTTAGGAAGAGTTCTTGGCTTTTCTTTTGATATTGAGACTGGGGATTTGATATCTCTTGTTATGGGTGCAGTT
>CACIWI010000006.1 GCA_902590355.1 uncultured Prochlorococcus sp. | reverse complement strand
GAAGGTGTAATGATTGAATTAGGTATCGCAATTGCTCTAAAAAAAGAAATCTTTTTATTCAGAGATGATTTTAGAAATTGTTCCGATAGCAATCAATACCCATTAAATCTAATGCTATTTCTTGGACTGCCAAAAGATGATTGGGAAAAATATTATTTTGAATCATTACAAGATATAAAAAGTAATAAAAAAAGATTTGTTGAGTGGGCAAAAAAATAAGCTATTTAAACCATCAATTCTTTATTTGAAGTTTGAATTTTAAATTTATCTATTAAGATGCTAGAATATTGTTTATTTAGAAAATTTTGACACAGGTAACAGTTGGAGAGAACGAGGGGATTGAGTCAGCCCTTAGAAGATTTAAAAGACAGGTATCTAAATCTGGAATCTTTGCAGATTTAAAAAGACTTAGGCATCACGAAACTCCTATTGAAAAATACAAAAGAAAATTACAACAGAGAAGAAAAGCAAGAAGAAGATAATATCCTAGAACTTATAAAGTCTTTGTAAATTTTTAATATTATTAATTTTTTATAGAGTTTTAAAAAATTTAATTATTTAAGCTTTTTAAGCTTCTTAACAAGATTTATACCAACTCCTGACACAGCAAGAAGATCTTTTTCATCAGCAGCAATAACTGCCTTTGTTGTTTTAAATCCCGCCTCATACAAAGCTTTTGCGCTTTTTGCTCCAACACCTGGAAGTGTAGTCAAAGTTTCTATATTTTTTTTAGAATTTACCGTTTTGGATTTTGATTTTGATTTTGTTTTTACAGACTTTGCTGCTTTTTTCTCTTTCTTTAAAGGAGTTTCAGGAGTTACTGCACTTTTAAATAAAATTGATTTTAGTTTGCTGAGAAATTTAGAAATCATTACAATATATAAGTAATAAAATTAGCTCTTTATTTAAATTTTATCAAATTCCAGAGGAATTAATAACTAGAAAATAACTAATTTTTATTTACAATTATATAAAGACACACATTTAATATTTATGCAAGCTTACGAGCCATTGCAAGGTTTTATAAATTATTTTAAAAACTAAAAAAAAGATAAAATGTATATTCAAAATTTAAAGTTATTTATTAATAGTAAAGTTAAAATCTCATTAAAGAACAGATAATAAAAATGAAGCTTATTTTTATAAGTGGACCTTCCGGAAGCGGGAAAACAACTTTATCAAATCAAATAATAAAAAAAAATAAGAATGGTATTGTATTAAAAACCGACAATTACTATAAGACAGGATTAATAAGTAAGTTACTACCAAAATTTGTAGAAGGTTATTTTGATAGAAGTATTAGTTTTAATAACAAACTATTCAAAAAAGATTTTGATTTTATTTATAAGAATGGAATTTCAATTTGTGAACGTTATTATAATTTCAAAAAGAAAACAATCAAAAATATCTTAAACGAAACAAATAATATTAGTTTTTTAATTGTTGAAGGTATATTTGCTGAAGAATTCTCAAAAACATTAAATAATAAGGATTATATTTTTTTAGAAATAAAAATTAAAAAAAATCTGTGCATGAAAAGAGTTGTCCAAAGAGATATAAAAGAAAGGGGCAAGAATAAAAAACAAGCTGAGAATGATTTCTTAAAATCATGGAGCATTTATTACGAAAAATCCAAACCTAAAAGCATAAAAAATAATAAAAATAAATTCATTATTGAAAAAAACACCAATATAGATCAGATTCTGAAAAAATTATTTAATTAAGTCTTTAATTTTTTTCTCTAAAATTAAAGCACTTAAAATTGAGCCTTCAATTCTGCCAAATCCGTCTCCTTCAAACCAGTCTCCGCAAAATCCAATTCTATATTTTTTACTAAATTGTAAAGATAATGGTACGGCAAGTCCAGAAGGCTGTGAAGCTCTCCATTTCATAATAGATATTTTTTCATCAAAAGTTAATTTATGTACTATGGAATTCTCTTCAAACAGTTTATTGAAATTTGTAATTATTTTTTGTTTAAAAACTTCTTCATCCTTTGCACTTATATAAGAATTAATTAACTCTGCATTTTTTGAATGTATTACAATTCCTAATTTATTATTATCTTGCTGCTGAAAAATAATTCTTTCAAATCTATATTTTTTTTCTAAATTATTTTTTAAATAAAAATACCTTTGTTTTTTAGAATAAAAATCTTTATAACTATAATTTTCATTTGTATAAATTAAAAAAGTTAACCTAGGAATAAATGTTTGTTCTTCTAAGAAATTTAATATTAAATCTATTTTTTTATCATTATTAATAGGAATAGCTTTTCTTAATGGAATTTGATTTACGTTTAATATTTTTAAAGACCTCTTATGTAACAACAAATTAGTTGAACAAATTATATATTTAGACTTGAATTTGTCCCCATTTTTTGATGTTAGCAACCATTCCTCATCATTAAACTTCATATCAACTATTAAAGTTTCAAAGAAAAAATCAATTTTCTCTTTTAAATTATTTGAGTTAATTATCTTTTGCGATAATTCACTCATGGAATCTGAAGATAGATAATTAACTCCACGAGAAAATTCAGAATTTTTGATGGTTTCTAAATGAGAATCTTCATTTAAAAAAAATATGTCTGAGTCATCAATTTTTATATATTTATTTTCCAATAATTCATCAATATAACTTTTTAAAAGAAGATTATTTTTACTATTAGATATATTAAAATTTGGAGAACCATGATTTAGTTTCCATCCTTTAAATCTTTTGCTTATTCTTGTACTGGATCTTCCTCCAAGTCCACGACCAATTTCAATTAATGCAACTTTTTTTGTAATATTATTTTTCAGATACTTTGAAGCGAAAACACAAGCAGATATGCCTCCTCCTATTATTAATAAGTCATATGTAAAATCACTTTTCATGGGTTTAATATTGAAAGAAATTATCTTTCATTTTCTAAAAAATCATAAACAGAGCCAAGTTTCTCTGATGTTGAGAAATCAGATTCAATTACAGGAGTAATATTATTTTTTTTATAAAAACTAACAAGATCACTTGTGAAATCAAAAAAATTATCTAAGGCATATAAACACTTTTCTGATATGTATACCTCTTTCCAAGGACGGAATTTAAACCGCGCTATAAATTGTTTAGAAGGAATAAATAAACTTCCAAATAAACTTAATTTTTTATCTTTTGCTATGTTCTTGAGATAAGTCACCTCAGTCTGAAGAACTTTAATATCAGTACCATATTGAAACCAAATTGAATTTATTAATCCAGTTGAAATTTTTCTTGCGAACCTTTCTCTTTCTGAAGAAATATTATAATGTTTTTTCAAGTATGGATTGTAAGCTATACCTAATTTAACTTTTAAATTTTTTTCTTTTTTTAAATAAGCTAATACATCAACTGAGTCAAAGTTTTTTTTCTTATTAGATCCCGACACAAGAAGAATTTCATAATTTCTATTAATGTGAGAATTTTTAACAAAATCTAAAAAATCCTGATACGATCTTTCTTTATTTTTTGAATATTGATGATAAAGACTATAGTGATATGTCACATTAAATTCACTATAGTTTTTAGATATATATTTAATAGTCGAATTAAATAAATCCTTCTTTATAAGTCCTTTGCATGGAATATTGATATTTTTTATATTGTTTAATTTACAGAAATTAAGTTTATTTTCTAACTGAGCAATATTTTTAAATGACAATTCAAATCGTACATTATTGTTCATTATTTAGTATTCAAATTTCCTCCTATTACATATTAACGAAAACACGCATCTGCTACGATTCATATTTATGAATACGTTTTGTTTATTCTTAGCATTTAGCAAATACCTCAGAGGAAATCTCCAATGCAGCTATTAAAAAATTTTATCTTCAGCGGATTTTGCATTAATTTCATTAAAAAATTCCAATTTTATGGCTTAATAAACAGGACAATGATAAATAAAAGACTTCAAAAATTCCTAAAAATAGGAACAAAACCCTCCTAACAAATAATTTTAACTTTCCTAATTAATATAAATAAAAAACAAAGGATTTATTTTATAGGGAAATTATTAATAAATTATTTCCTTTCTTCTTATCGCACATATTTAATCCATGAAAGATTTTCATGAACTCGAGAGGTTAGAATATCAAAAAAGTATTATTTTAGAATATGGCTAGCCAAGATTATCTGATTGCAATAGCTTTAATAGAGCAAAACTTAGTTAGGGCAATGCCTCTTGGAGGTAAAGAAATTAAAGATAATTTAGAGGAATCAGAAAATTTCAAGAAGCTTGGAGAAGAGGTAATTTTAAATCTTCTAATGAGAGTGTTTCAACGAAGTGATGAAGGTGCTTTAAAAAGGGCTTCTGAAGAAAAAGGTTTGCTACTGGTTCATATGCATCCTAAAAGAATGCAGAAAGAGCTTCCATTCATTAAATCTGAATGGATAAGAGACGGAGATACAAAACAGTTTCTAAAATACCTTGGTAATCTCTCAAAAGAAGTATGGACTGCATCTTTCGTAAAATACAAAGGGATTGAATTTACTTCTATCTCGAAGAATGATGAGATTTAAAATATATTAAAAAATATTTTCTTTTCAAAGAATTTCTTTCTTTGTAATATTATTTTCCCTAGTGACTCTAAAACATTTTCTACCATTACCAAAATCGATTGAGGAATAGTCAAAATCATTTTTAATATGCAAGGCACAATTGCCCTCAATACATATACAAGATTCAATGATTCCTCTCTGAATAACATCATTAACGTAAGGTTCCCTGTCTTTCTCTTCATCAAAATGCGGACAGGCAATACCTTCAACTAGCCCTAAACAATCAATTATGGCTAATTCTTTAGCATAAGAATCTGTTATGCCTTTATCAAACCAACAAATAGCCCCAGCACTTACACCACTCATTACAATTCCTTTTTCATAAGCATTTCGCAAAATTTTATGTAAATTCCATTCTTTCCAAACAGCTAACATACTTTTTGTATTTCCTCCGCCAACATAAATGATGTCTTGAGTTAAAACTTTCTCGTCTAAGTTTTCTGTTCTAGAGAAGAAATCAATATGGCTTGTTATACAATCAAGTTTAGAAAATGCTCTATAAAAATTTAGTTTGTACAAACTACTATCGCCAGATGCTGTTGGAATAAAACAAATTTTTGGTCTTTTTTTATTACTTAAAGAAACTATATATCTTTCAATTTCAAGAGAACCTAATGAACGTCCAAACCCTCCTCCCCCAATTGCGACTATATTTTTACTAGGCATGTCAAATAAAATATTTATAAATGAATTTAAGACAAATTACCACTAAAGATCAACTGGAATTAAAGAAGGTTTATTTTGATTCAATTCAATCTTTAGATGAAAAAATTTATAGTAAAGAACAAAAAAGAGCCTGGTCAAGTCAAGCTTGGAATAACCCAAATTTTGATAAGTCGATAATTAAAGGACAAGGATGGCTTATAAGTAAACAAGGAATTATTATTGCTTTTGCAACAAGATATCCCACCGATAGAATTGCTTTATTTTACTGTAAAGGTAAATTCCAAAGAAAAGGTTGCGGCTCTAAATTACTTTATAAATTAGAAGATGAAGCGAAGAAAGAAGGTTTAGATTCTCTTTATACTGAAGCGAGCTTAATAAGTTATGAATTATTTCTTAAAAACGACTGGAAAATTATACGTAAAGAAAAAGTTATTATAAATAACATTTTTTTTGAAAGATATAAAATGACTAAAATTATAAAAATTAATTAATTAATAATGTCTGGCAAAAGCAAGGGATTAATTCTGATTCAAAGGGTTATAGTTTGGGCGTTATACTTTTTTTCAGGATTTATACTTTATTCAAACCAAGGTATTTTGCCTTCAATGATAATTACTTTCTCAAGAATTATTTATCCATTATCAATTTTTTGGTTACAAATAAGAATTAAAAAAAGAACCAATTTTCTGCCTATTGATTCAAAAATGACAACTTCGCAATTGTGGTTCAATTTATTACCCGTTATTGCATCTCTATTAACTGTAATTTTTTCTTTAACTAATTCTTTTTTATATATCCTTGGAAAATTAATTAACTCTTAAATTAAATAAATTTATTATTTTCTATTAGCCTTAGAAATTTCTCTAATAAAAAACATAATGTAAAGAAATTTGTCTTTTACTTATATTTGTTTAAATTTTAAATATTGATCTATAAAATCATGAAAAAAATATCATTAAAGGGAAATATTAATTTTGATAAAAAAAAAGATATAAATGATCATGAATTATTCTCTTTAAAAATCACAGATAGTTTATATAAAAAAGATATTGGGAAATTCCTTGAGACTCTCACTTCTCATATTATTTAGCAAAATATTCTTTTCTGATCTTCAAATTCAAACAGTACCATTAATAAATAACTATTTGAGGGATAATGAGTAAAAACGTAAGATTACTCTAATGCAATTATTTCTTGCTGACTGCCAATTCCCAGATATTGATAATCAAGTGAAAGCTTATCAATTATTTGTAGAATCTTGGGAAAACGGTGAAATCGCAAAATCAGATAAAACAGATAAATTTGAGATGTTATTTAGAGTTCATGCTCCAGGAGAGGGCAGGGTAGTTTGTTTATGTAAGGCACAGAGTGATAAAGAAATTTTTGAGCATTTTGCTCCATGGAGGGCCAAATTTGGCATTCACATGGAATTTACACCTGTAATAAGTTGTCAAAATGTTGTTGATTACCATAAAAATTTGTTCAAAACTTTAGGGTAATTAGCTTAAATCTAAAAATTATCGTGATTAAACCTTTTTCCAATCTTATTTATAAAAAAAAAGATAGAAATTTTTCTTCTTCAAAAAATAAGCTTAAGAAAGAAGAAAACGTCAAATCTAAACCATTAATAATATTTGGTTTCATAATCTCATTAACTTCTATCTTTTTACTTTTATTCACTATAAATAATAAATTTGGATGATATATGAGTAATTAGAACTATTACCTGGGAACAAATATGTTCTATTATTAATTTACAAATAACTAACTAAATGGCGTTCAACGAAGGGGGGATGGCATCTGGCCTTCTTATCATCGCAGTATCAATAGTTTTTGCTGCCGGTTTTGGATTTTTAGTCTTGCATTTTGTTCCTGGAACTCCTTTTTAGGTTATCCAACTGAACTTGATACACAGAATATCCTAAACATTAACAGTTTCTAAATCCTGCATTTGATTATTATCAGAATTGGATCTCTTTTTTAATCGATAAGCATAAACTAAAGATCCTAAGGCTATGGTACTAGAGGCAAAAATCCCCGATATGAGTATCAAAGCAAAAAGGGCTCCTATTAGTCCACCTTTTAATCTAAGCAAATTTGATTTAATTAAAAGTATTGATAAAAAAATAATAGTGGCTTTAAGAGAAGAGATTTTCAAAAAAGTAAATGGATAAAAAGGATTTAACAACATTTCTTTGGTGGGGCATAAAGAAATTCTATTCTAAAAATAAATTTAAAAAATCGCATAAAAAAAGACCCAAATGAGTCTTTTCAAAGTTTATATTAAAGTTGAAGATTTATGCATCAGGGTCAAAATTCTTAAGGTTTGGACCCGCAACAAGTCCAACAAGGCCAAAAAGGACTAAAGAACCAATTCCGAAGCCTGCTGCCCAAGGATTGAAACCACCTAAAGCAAAAGAAGCTAATAAATTCATGATTTAAACATAATATCTCCGAGTAAGCATACAGATTTTTATGAAAAATATACCTATATTGAGACATTTCTTTGTAATTAGAGAATTTCAGTGCTAAATCGCTCTATTAGCAATCCACAAAATATTTATTATTTGTTTTATTATCAAGTCATTATTATTTTGTTAGTGCTCTTTAAGACCATCAAAACTTTTTGTTCTAATGACCTCCAACTATACCTTTATTTACGATGGAGAATGCCCATTCTGTAATCACTTTGCTGAGCTCCTTGAGATCAAAAGTAAGATAACTAATATTAAAATTCTTGATGGTCGCAAAAATTTAACTCTAATTAAATCCCTATTAGAGAAAGGTTATGATCTAGATAAGGGAGCTATTCTCCTGAAAGATGAAGATATCTTTCATGGGGCAGATGCAATTAATACTATTTGCAAACAGATAAATAATCCCTCAAGTAATTTACTTTTGTTACTTTCTAGAGTGTTTAAATCAAATAAACGAACAAATTTTATATTTCCTTTACTAGTCAGAGCTAGAAGATTCGCATTGATTTCAAAAGGTATATCAATATCTCTAGTTTAAAAATAAAAACTTTATGAATATTAAATAACATATTTATAAGCTTCTTTATAAATAAATGATAATTGTTTATTTCTTAGCTAGAAATAGGTGGTAACAACAAGTATTAAATGATAGAAAATTTCAATCCCTTTATTTCATTAGGCGGTGATAACCCAAAAGTTAATCACATGGCAGAAGCAGCACTTGAAATGAATTTAACTTGTAATGATTTAAAGAAGGATTTAAATTTAACTGATGGTGATGTAGTGGATATGCTGCAACTAGTCATGGATAGGTTTAAAAACAGTAATTAAGTTTATATCTTTATTAATTAATCACTATATATATTATTTTTTAATGAAAACAGTACAAATTGAGTTTTCAAAATATGAATCAGTTAACTTTTTATGGCCAAAATTAATAGAAGATTACGGATTTGACAAAGCCAGAAAAATAATTTCTCAAGCTATTGACTTACAAAAAATGCATGGGACTAAAAATAGCACCATGCCAATTATATTTTCAGGAACAGGAGGATTAGCTCTAATACCAATACAAATGCTAGAAAAAGAAAACTTTAGAATTAGTTATAAAGATAAACAAGTTTTAATATTTAATCTAAAAAGAAAGTCATTTCAAATCTTAAATGAAGCAAACTAATACAAATTAGTAACTTCTCAATAAAGCCAAAATTACCCTATAGTCTAGTAAAACAATTAATTGATAATGACTTTTGAAGCTACCTACCTTGGGTCAAATGGTTGGTTTATAAATTTTATAAAAACCAATTTAATTATTGATCCTTGGCTCAAGGGAGATTTAATCTTCCCTCCAGGTGAGTGGTTTTTTAAAGGATCTTTAGAAGAAGAAATTTCATTAGATAAAAAAATAGATATCATTTTATTAACCCAAGGATTACCTGACCACTGTCATGTTCCAACATTAGAAATGTTCAGAAAGGATATTCCTATAATTTGCCCTAAAAGTGCTGTTGAAACATTAGAAAAAATTGGTTTTAGTTCAATTAAAATGCTTAAGCCAAATGAGAAGACGATGCAATTTGATTTAAGTTTTGAAGCTACTGCTGGGGCTCCAGTACCACAAATAGAAAATGGATATATTGTTAAAGACGATCAAGATAATGGGTTTTATATAGAACCTCATGGATATCTTGATGAAAATTTAAACAAACAAAATCTTGATGCGGTCATTACTCCTACAAAAAACTTAGAATTACCTCTCGTTGGTCCTTTTGTAAAAGGTGCTGATGTGATACCTAAATTGATTAACAAATTCAGTCCAAAATATATACTTTCAAGTACTGTGGGCGGAGATGCAAAATATTCAGGTTTTTTAAATAATTTTATTTCAGTTCAGGATTATAAAGATGAATTAAATTGCAATCTTGTAGATCTAAAGAGTATGCAATCTATTATGATTTAAATTGATCTTAAAGATCATTTATTTAGTTATTTAAATTGAAAGTAAATTTATTTTAAAAGGAGTAAAAAAATTCATTCATTTTTTATTACCTCAATACTTTTTTTAGCTTTAAATAGTAGCTATATATGTGAAAATTCAAAGCTTAATCTTGTGATGAGAAATAATTTTAATGGTGATTTTTCCATAGTTGAAAAGATTTCTGAGTTAAAGCCGGGAGCATTTATAAATATTAATTGGAATAAAAAAAAGCTTATGCTTCCATACTCTTTAAGAAAAGATTACATTTCGTTTACAGATAAAAAATGGGACTGGAGGTACCAATTTAATAAGGACGGATCACCCAATATTAATAATCCTTCTTTATACGAACTACTTCCTTCTGGGGAAGTTAAAACTCATTCTTGTGAAGCAGAAGATAATAGGTCAAACTTATAATTACAAGATAAGTATCCTAGATAATTCAATAACTAAAATCTTTATTAAAGATGGACAAGCCAAAAAACCAACAAAATATTTCTAAATATATAAAACTTGAAGACTACAAAGTTTTTGATTATGAAATACCAGAAATATTTTTGGACTTCGTGATTAAGGAAAATGCTGTTTATGTTACAACGAAACTTAAATTGGTAAAAAGAACTAAGAATACCAAAATTCTTATTCTTGATGGTACAGATATATTAATTAAAAAAATATTCATAGATAACTCTCTTTTAGAAAAGGAATACTACATACAGCAAAAAAATTTCTTAAAAATTAAAAATATAAATAAAGATAGTTTTTCATTAAAAATAGAAGGAATAATTAAACCGAAGGAAAATTCATCCCTTTTAGGTATGTATGAGAGCAATGGAATTATAACTACCCAATGCGAAGCAGAAGGATTTAGGAGGATAAGTTACCACGCTGATAGGCCTGACATTCTTAGCAGATACACCGTAAGAATTGAGGCTGATAAAAATGATTATCCTGTTTTACTTTCAAATGGTAACGTCGTAACAGAAAATAATCTTACAAATAATCGACATGAAATAATTTGGGAAGACCCATATCCAAAACCCTCATATCTATTTGCATTGGTAGCAGGGAAACTTAATTGTGTAAAAGACACTTTCATAACAAAATCGAATAAAAAAGTGAAAATAAATATTTATGTTGAGTCTGGAGATGAAAAATATGTTCAACATGCAATAAGGTCATTACAGAAATCTATGAGATGGGACGAGGATAAATATAACCTTGAATACGATTTGTCATTATTCAATATAGTTGCAGTCAGGCACTTTAATATGGGTGCCATGGAAAATAAAAGTCTCAATATCTTTAACTCAAAACTAATTCTTGCAAATTCCGAAACAACAACTGATCAAGAATTAGAAAGAATAGAAGGAGTGATCGCTCATGAATACTTCCATAATTGGACGGGTAATAGAGTTACTTGTAGAGATTGGTTTCAATTATCTCTTAAAGAGGGTTTAACAGTATTTAGAGATCAACAATTCACTGGAGACCTTCATAATCATGAAATTAAGAGACTTGAGGATGCAAAATTTCTTGTAAGAAATCAATTTAGGGAAGATTCTGGTCCAACATCACATCCTGTTATGCCAGGAAAATATAAAGAAATAGACAATTTCTATACGACGACGATTTACGAAAAAGGGGCAGAAATAATTAGGATGCTTAACAAGCTTGTAAAAGATGAAAATTTCTATAAAGGATTTAGTAATTACATTTCAACATATGATGGTAAGGCTGCAACAATAGACCAATTTGTAGAAAAAATTTTAGAGCACAATAAGGAAATTGATCCTAAAGAATTTAAAGTCTGGTACAAGCAAAATGGCACCCCAAAAGTAAAATTCGAGAGAATCTGGGATCAAACAGAAGAAAAACTTACCATTAAGGTTTCTCAAAGTAATCCAATAAAGAAGAACCCATATAATGATTTACCTCTAATAATTCCTATAAATCTGGCTATATTTTGCGGTGAAAATAATACAATAGAAAAAACAGTTGTTTTAAAAACAAAAAAGCAAGCATTTATTTTTAGGAATGTAAGATCTCACCTCCAAATCCCCTTAGTAACTTATTTTCGCGAATTCTCTTCACCAGTAGATTGGGAATCAGACACTACCTTGGATGAAAATTTTTTAATCTTAAAATATGAAAAAGATTTTTTTACACTATCAAAAACTGTAAAAGTATTTTATAAAAAAATTATTTTATGCCGATTAGATGAGAAACCAGATCATAAAATTGAAAATAAATTAATAAGTACCTTAATATCATTTATAAAAAATAAAGATATGAATTTATCTCTTTTATCAGAATTGCTAAGTATTCCGACATTTGCTGAAATTGAATCAGAGATGGAAAATATAGACCCTCTAAAAATATATAAAACTATTGACGAATTAAATCATTTATTCGGTACCAAATTAAAAAAAGAATTATATTTTAAGCTCAAAGAAATTGAGCAAAATCTAGATAAAGTTTGGCCAGATGGTAAAAGTGAAAGAAAACTAATCGAAACTATTTGGAAACTAATCTTGCACAGTGATGATGAGAAAATTAAAAGCAAAATAATTAATTATGTCGGTGGTAACTCAATGACGCTGGCAAAAGCTGCATTGAATTCTTTCAGTAGGATTAATTGTCCTGAAAGAAAAATTATTTCAAATATATTCTTCAAAAAATGGAAAAATAATAGTGTCGTTCTGGATACTTGGTTCGCATTCAATTCATCTATAGCAATTGATGAAACAATAAACAGCATTGAAAAATTATTTGAAAATAAGTTTTTTGATTCAAAATCACCAAATACTTTAAGAGCTATATTAAATACTTTCGTAACAAGAAATAGTAATTTTCATGCAATGGATGGTTCAGGTTATAAATATATTGCTAAAAAGATAATTGACTTTGATAAATTAAATCCAATCGTAATTTCCCGTTTTGTGAAAGTATTTAGTAGATACAATAATTATTCAGACCCTTACAAAAGTAATATGATAAAAACAATAAAGCAGATTAAAAAAAATAAACTATCAACAAATACTAAAGAAGTATTAGATGCAATAATAGAATAATTAATTGATAATATTTAGTTGAATATAATAATAATAATAAGAATTAAAAATAAAATTAATACAAGATACTTATTAATAAAAATATAGTCAAATACATTTTTACTATTATCTTTATTCCACTTTTTATTGACGTATTCTTTGGTTATAAATTTATTAGGTCTCCCACAATATAAACATGTTGGTGAAGTTTTTGAAATTAAATTTTTACATTGGGGACACTTTTTTTTTTCCATAATTTAATCTTACTTAAAAATTGAAATCAGAAACAATAAATAAAAAAAATAATTTAAATTTAATTTATTATATTTTAAATAATTAAATATCATTGCAAAAAAAATTTTCATTCTAACTATTTAAAAAAATTCAATATAATAAAAAATTAGTATTTGGTTTGAAATGTTTGCTATTGCGCTTGGAATGTCACCTGTCGAAAAAATCACTGTTGCAATATCTGCTTCGATTTTTATAATCGCTTTTACATGGGTCTCTATTAAGGGAGATTTAAGAAAACTTGCTAATGAACTAATTGAAGATAATGAAAATAATCAGGATAATTAAAAATCATTTAACCTAATTTGCATGCAAACTAGGATAATCAATAATATGCCTAATTTCTTTTAGAGAAGAACCATAGATTTTTTTACCATTTAAGTGAACACCAATCCATTTTTCCTTTTGGTTAATAAAATAACTTTTAGTAGTATCCACCTCAAGATAATCTTTATTATCCCAATTTAGATTTATATCCCAACCTTTATAATTTTCTATCATTATGAAATAAAGAACATACTCAAATAATACCCATAGAGACATAGAACAAAAACAAAGGAAATAAGTATTTTTTTCGTTATTTTTATTTAATATTTATGTAGTACTGACTTTTATTTTAAGAGCAGCTTCATCTGCATTTTTTCTAGCCAAATTAATGTCAGAATTAGATGAGAGAACAACACCCATTCTTCTTCCTTTTCTGGAAACTGGCTTTCCAAATATGAGCACTCTGGTCTTTTCAAATTCTAATGCTTCATTAAGACCCTCATAAATAGGATTTAGATACTCTTGATTAGAGAGTATAACTCTGGTTGCAGAGGGCTCTATTAGATCTATACGAGGTATTGGTAAATTTAAAAAAGCCCTTAAATGTAATTCAAATTCATTAATATTTTGACTAACTAATGTAACCATACCAGTGTCATGTGGTCTTGGAGATAATTCTGAAAAGATAACCTCACTTCCTTTTATAAAAAACTCTACTCCGTATAACCCAGCTCCATTAAGGTTATTTAATATTCTACTTGTCATTCTCTTAGCTTCAATAATTAGGGACTTGTTGATCTCTATAGGTTGCCAACTACATTGATAGTCTCCATTTGATTGAAGATGTCCAATTGGTAAACAAAAAATATTTTCACCATTTTCTTTTCTTACAGTTAAAAGAGTAAACTCAAAATCAAACTTAATAAATTCTTCAATAATTACACCTTTAACCTTTCCTCTTGAATTTGCTTGTGACTGTTTCCAGGCATTTTGTAAATCATTTTTTGTTTCAACCAAACTCTGCCCCTTGCCTGAAGAGCTCATTAAAGGCTTAAGTAAAAGTGGAAATCCAATTTCATCTGCTTTTTTTTCTAAATCATCAAATTCAAAAATATAATCAAACTTTGCAGTTTTAATTTTTAAATCTCTAGAAGCTAAGTCTCTAATTTTATCCCTATTCATCGTTACTTCTACAGTTCTGGCGTTTGGGACAATATTGAATCCTTCATCCTCTAGTTCTTTTAAGGCCTCAATTGAAAGGGCCTCTATTTCAGGGACCACATAATCAGGCTTAAATTCTTTTATGACATTTTTTAAAATATTTTTATCTCCCATATCAATTACTCTTGAATAATCCGCGACTTGCATTGCAGGTGCTTTTTCATATCGATCAATTGCAATAACTTCTAATCCTAATCTTTTGGCTTCTATTACTAATTCTTTTCCGAGCTCGCCACTACCAAGCAGTAATATTCTTTTTTTAGAAAAAATTGAATCTTTCATGTTTATAAAACTTATTCTTCATCACCAGAAGGTTGTGAAGATGTATCATCTGTAATTTTTTTATCTTTAGAATAACTAAATAAAAAATTTCTACCAAACCAATTTTTACTTCGCATACTAATAGTTATTGATCTTGAAATTGCCCCTAAAAAAAAGACTCCAATCATTGCCCAAATAATTCTTTCTAAAGCAATTGCAGATGAAAAAACTTGACCGGAATTAATAATTTCAGTAAGTGGGTCTAGAGGGTCCAAAATCAAACTGATTAATAATATTAATTATAAAGGGTTAAATAAATGAAAAATTAAAACTTATAAAAGAAATAACCAAAATCATCATATAAATTAAACACAATAAAGTCTATACAATGCTATCTTCAAAGGGTGATTTTTTTTAGACATGCAAGTTGACGTGCAAAATACTACTGTTCTCTCCGCAGACGGATCATCCATAAAACTTGGTGAATACTCAGGTGAAGTAATTTTAGTTGTTAATGTAGCTAGTTATTGCGGAAATACTGCTCAGTATGAGGATCTCCAAAAGCTACATGATTTATATTCAAGCAAAGGCTTAAGAATACTTGCATTCCCTTGTAATGATTTTGGAAAACAAGAACCCGACTCTATCTCAGAAATAAAAGATTTTTGCACAACAAAATATGGCGTTAAGTTTGAAATCTATGAAAAAGTTCATGCCAAAGGCAACACCACAGAACCATACACAACCCTTAACAAAGTTGAACCTGAAGGAGATGTTGAATGGAATTTCGAGAAGTTTCTTATAGGAAAAGATAGTAAAGTAATTGCAAGATTTAAACCAGGTGTTAAACCGTTTGACGAAAACTTAATAGCAGCCATCGAGGTAGCTTTAGATTCATAACAACCTCATATAATTCAAATCAAAATATTAAAAATAAAGACTTTTTTATTTAGTTAAAAAATAAGCAAATTATTTTAAAATTTCCTTTTTTTAGGATCAAAGATTTTCTAGTATTCTTTAATTTATTTTAAATCTTATTTATTATCAGTATCAACTTCTACGTCTATTATTTCATCTTTAACAGTTCTTTTTTTAGATTTAATTGCTTTTTCCTCTGCCTCTATTGTTTCTTCTTTAACTTCACTTTCTTCTGGTTTCTCTGATTTTACTTCTGCCTCTATTGTTTCTTCTTTAACTTCACTTTCTTCTGGTTTCTCTGATTTTACCTCTGCCTCTATTGTTTCTTCTTTAACTTCACTTTCTTCTGGTTCCTCTGATTTTACTTTTGAATTTGCTGAACTCTGATCTTCATCTTTACTTAAGAGGAACTTTAATAGTTTTTTGAATAATAAGAAACTTTTTTCAACTCTTTTTGGACCTAAAATTGAAATCAAAATTACTAATATTATGAATATTTCAGGTGAATTTAAACCTAATAGTTTCATAAAATTTCATATTCTATTTATATTTTAGTACATGCTAAAAATTTAATCTAATTATTCTCAAAAGTTGGTAAATAGAGTTCCCTATTTGATGCAATTAAACCTTCTTCTTTAAAAAAAATCTCTAGGTCTTTTAAATCATTTATATCTACAAATTCACCACAATTATCTAATATATTATTATGGGTGAAATTCCATAAATCAGCCAAATATTCGTCGTCATCTGGAAATGCTACAAATTTCAGATATGTATTATTCAAAGCATATTCACTAGCAAAATCAGAATCTAAACCTTCCCTCTTAGCATCACAAAAAACTTTAGCAAATCTTTTCCCAACAGAAGTTTGAGCACTTGATAAATCTAAATTACCTTGCATAGCATTTACATTTATTGGCGCAATAAAAATAATTATTGGAAGAAAAATAGATACTAATATAAACAAGAAAAAATTTCCCTTTTAAATTTCAACTCAACATAAACTAGCAAAAAAAGTAATCAATTAGGCTTATTTAAGTAAAAGCACTTATTATAAATTAAGAAATAAATAGAAAAAATAAAATCATCTCAATATCTGAATTTATAATAAACAAAGATAAAATAAATTTAAAATTATATGTCTTCAAATATAAAACTAAAAGGAAGGGGAGTTAACAGGATAATTACGAGTAAGGTAATGCTATCGCCATTAGCAGGAGTTACAGATAACATTTTTAGACGACTTGTACGAAAATGGGCTCCAAACTCTTTACTTTTTACAGAAATGATAAATGCCACAAGTCTTAAAAAAGGATATGGCACACAAAAAATCAATCAAATAGATTTAGAAGAAGGTCCAATTGGAGTACAAATATTTGATAATAGGCCATATGCTGTTTCTGAAGCTGCGAAACAAGCTGAGGACTCTGGAGCTTTCTTAATTGATATAAATATGGGATGTCCAGTTAAAAAAATTGCAAAGAAAGGTGGAGGCAGTGCTTTAATTAAAGACCGAAAACTTGCTATAGAATTAGTCAAAAATGTCGTAAAAGCTGTCAAAATTCCAGTTACAGTAAAAACACGACTCGGATGGGATAGTAAAGAAGAAAATATAGAGGATTTCTTATTTAAACTTCAAGATGCGGGAGCAACTATGATTACACTTCATGGAAGAACCAGAAAACAGGGGTTTTCCGGCAAGTCAGATTGGGAAATGATCGGGAGACTTAAAAAGTTGTTGGAAATTCCAGTAATTGCTAATGGAGATATCAAAAATCCAGATGACGCTCTTAATTGTTTAAAAAAAACAAACGCTGATGGTGTAATGATTGGTCGAGGAATTTTAGGATCCCCATGGAAAATAGGAGAAATAGATTTTGCCCTTAGAGAAAATAAAAATTTTAAAGAACCAAACACAGAAGAAAAACTATATTTAATTATTGAGCATCTTGATGAATTAATGAAAGAAAAAGGTGATCACGGATTGCTAATAGCAAGGAAACATATCTCATGGACATGCAAAGACTTTAAAGGAGCATCAAATTTGAGAAATAACTTGGTTAGAGCTGTTGATAAAAATGAAGTTAAAAATTTAATAATTAAAATGATTAAAACTTTGAATAATGAAAAAAATTGATTAGCTTAAAATAAATTTATTTTTTAAATGAAAATTATTAGTAAAGAAACAAGTAAAAGAGTATGTGATCACATGAACAATGATCACATAGATTCAGTGCACAAATATCTTATTCATTATGGGAAGATATCAAGATTTGAAAATGCTTATATGGAAGAAATTAATAATAGTTATATAAAAATCAACTACGATGGCCAATCAGCAATTATCAATTTTAAAAATGAAATATCTGAAGAAGAAATTCATTCAACTTTAGTATCAATGATTAAAGAAATTAAAGAAATTAAATAATAAAATAATTAATAAAAAAAAATTTAATTTTTATTTTCATAGAAATCAGTTATCTTTTTACATTCTTCAAATGAAAGCATGCTTAATCTAGATGTGGCTTTTATTTTTAGAATTGCACAAACAGCTAATAAGTCGGAGATATCCACATTAAGTGCTTCAGAAAGTTCTAGGACCCTAAGACCTTTCATTAATATTAAAAAAAATCATTTTCTAAATTATCAATAACGTTGATATCAATGGGCTGCATTTTTCCCTAAACCTGCAACGAATGGAAATGTTTGTTCATCACCAAATATATCTTCTACCGAAGAATTAGAAATATTAGTTTTTTTATTATCAGGCTTAATTTCTTCAATTTCATTAGAAATATTATCTTTAATGTTATTTTCAATTTCTTTTGCTAATAAATTATTCGCACTAGAAAATATTGAAAAAACTAATACAAATAAAAACAAAACAATTCTTTTCATAAAAAAAATTTATCTAATACTATTGTTATATGCCAATAGAGTTAATTAGAAAAACTAGAGAATTTTAAAACAAATCTATATAAATCAAAATCAAAAAATAATCATCTTCCCAACTTATTTCTATTTTTAAATCTAATTAAAAAATAAAGACCTAGTAACAAAAGAATTGCCAAGGAGTACTGATTAAGAAAAACATAAACCATATAGACGAGAAAGGGGAATAAGCACGCCCTCTTGAAATTTAATTTCTGTTCCTTTGACATATTTTTCCAATTTAAATATTCTTCCCATTGAAAAATCTTCTTCATTTTTCTACTTCTTTTTTTACGATTAAACATAACTTTATAAATATAGTTTTGATGATTCTTATGTTAATAAACAAAATTAATCTACAATATCAAAATAAGTTTTTTCATTGAATAAAAATATTTTTTAAATAAAAGATGAACTCAAAACCAATTTGGAAAATAGAAAAAATTGTTTTACCTCAACATGCAGATCATGCAGGCGTAATGTGGCACGGTAAATATTTTAATTGGCTTGAAGAAAGCCGAATAAATGCACTTTCAGAAGTAGGTATAAGTTATTTCGAACTAACTAAAAATGGCTTAGATTTACCTTTAATCAATACTTCAATAAAATATAAATCTCCTTTATTTCTTGGTGAAAAAATATTAATCGAGAGCGAATTCAATATTGATAAAAGTCCTAGGATTAATATAATATCAAAATTTTATAACAAGAAGAATGAAATCTTAACCATTGCTGAAGTCAATTTAGTCTTAATAAATAAAATGAATTTTTCTATAATAAGAAAAAGGCCAGATTTCCTATCGGAAGCCTTTAGTAAATTAAATGGTTGAAATTATTATCCGCCAATTGAACGATTTATTAATTTCCTAATTATGAATATATTTCAAGTTATTGATTCTTATCAATATGAAATGGAATCAAGATATCAAGAAAAATCAATGCTTACAAATCTTTTTACAGAGCACAAATTTATAGGGTGGTTAGGGTTGTTTATAGTATTTTTCTCTATCTTTGCAATTTTTGTTTTTCAATTTCTTGAGTGGGAAAGCAATGACAATAATAAAAGTTAAGAAGATTTATTGCTTATAATTCAACTGAATTACTTAAAAAATGGCTATTTACTTAAAAATAACTAACCCTACAGAGGTTGTAAAAAAAAAGACCTCAAAATGGCTTACAGATATTACACCTGAAAGAATTGATAGAAAATTGGTCGAGGATGAAGTAATAAAAGGCATTATCGAGCAATTAACATTAGAAGGCATAAAAGGAGAAATATCAGCAATTAATGGGTTTGAAGTAAATGAATCTTCAGTAATAACAAAAAATGATTTTGTTATTAGGAAAACAAAAACTTTTTAGAAGGAAAATAAAATCTTTAATGAAAAATTTTTTTATTTTAATTATTTTTATCATTTTTTTAATTTTTATAATTGTAAGAGATTATCAAATTAAGAAGAAAAAGTTAAAATTAAAAAATGCCTTAAATTCCAATTTCTTTATTCAAACAATTAATAAATTAATTGACGATAACAAATACAATTTGTTAGAGGAGAGGATCAGATTAAGGGAGATAGATGCTTACGGTAACGAGGATTATAAAAAATGGATTGGCAATCCACCTCTTGATGAAAAAGCCATTGAGAAAAATATATTTAATGGATCTAAGCGATTTAAAGAGGGTATACCATACTTCTATGAAAAAGTAATTTTAAAAGAATTTGGAAGTACGGAATTATTTTTCGAAAATTGGAGATCCTATTGTAATGAAAATCCTACTATTGATGATGAGATAATTGGATCTATTAGAAAGCTCGAGACTGAAGATTGGTTTGTTTTCATAGCAAGTCAAATTGAGAAATCATGCTTAAACCTAATAGAAAAAAGCTACTCAAGTAAAAAAAAGGGAAACTACAAAAAAGGTATTAGATTTGAAAATCATTGTATGGAAATTCTCAAACAAAATGGCTGGGAAGTAAAAGAAACCCCTATTACAGGAGATCAAGGGGTTGACTTAATTGCGTCAATAAATGATTTGCGAATATGTATACAATGCAAAGATCATGAAAAAGCCATTGGAAATAAAGCAGTTCAGGAAATTTCAGCTGGTAAATTATTTTGGAAAGGTACACATGCAATAATAGTCTCAAAATCTGGCTTTACAAAGTCTGCTCATCAACTAGCAAAATCAAATAAAGTGGAACTAATCAATGAATATCAATTAAAAGATTTAGAAAAATTTATTTTTTAAAAAGTTTATATCAATTTAGTTAAGCCCTCTTTATAAAGCAAAAGTGTTGTAAAAATTCCTGAGGCCCACATTAAACCCCTAGCTGTGGGGATATTAAATATATATGCACCAATATATAAAAAACGAAAAATAGGATGAATCAATGCTGCAATTATTGCAATATTAGAGTCAGTTAAACTAATCAAACAAAGAAGACATGCGGGTGCATGTAGAGAAATACTTTCCCAACAATTTTGATGACACCAAACTGCTCTTTTTCCAAAAGAAGGTAATTCATCGAATAAAGCCCTTGGAGCAGACATATTTTCAACAGAATATCCCGCTTTAACTCTCCCTATAGTTAATGGAATAATTGATAATAAAACAACCCCAACTGATAGACAAAGGCTCCAGGCAAAAGCTACTTGCATATGATTTAAATAGTATTATTAGCTTAATAATTGAAGCTCGTTATCGTGATAAATGAAAAATCATTACCAAAGATAAAACTTTGCAAAAAATTGCTGTAATTTTAAAAAAAAATCATTTATGGATATTTCAAAGATAGTTTTAATTTTTGGCATAAGCTTACTAATATATTCTGCTTTTCTGTTTTTAGGATTTTTTCTTAAGAATAAAAATCTAAAGGCACAGAATCTAAAAAAAGAAGAATAGATTATTAATGCCACGAAAATTTACTATTTTCACAATATTTTTATATCTTTTTGAATATATTTAATAGAAATAAAATTTGATCCAAATAATATTAAGGGATATTTGAAATTAAATAAGACAGCTGCTGGTATATGAAAAAATTTTATAAATTTCTTAAAAGTTTTCTATTTATATCACTATGGCTTATTTTATCCTCATTTTTAACCCAATATTGGAATACCTTTCATTGGGAATATGTTTATTTAAACTTCAGAATTATATTTGATAAAGAATTTTGGTTTGTTGTAGAAAAAATTCTTTTAGGATTTGATATTGGTTACTGGTTAGAAGAAGCACTAAAATTCTTAAGTTATGAAATACCTAAAGAATCATTTAAATATTTACCAATTTATTTCGTATTAAAGTCTATTTGGATAAAGAATTAATTTCTATTTTTAATAGATTTTAATAAATTCCTTGAAATTATTGAATAAAGTCGGTGAATTTATTTTTCTTAAAACAAATAAAGTTCCTTTATCACCTCTACAGATTCTAAGCTTATTGCTTAAATAAGTTATCTCTAACCACCCTAATTGTTCATTATTTATTTCTTTCATAGCCTTTATATTTTTTCTTCCAAATTTAGGACCAATAACACCGGCATGTGTAAATTTGACCCCAATTTTTTTTTCATTTATGTAATTAAGTCTTATTAAAATGCCAGTACCAATAATTGATTTTATTCCTCTAGGTTTAAGTAAATTTAGACCATTTAAATTTAAGGGATCAAGAATTTGAAGGTTATCAATAAAAGGAGAATATTTTAAAAAAGGGCTATTAGAACTACTCCACCTAAGCTCCCAAACACCCTGCAAATCATTTCTATCTTTGGTAAAGGAAAAATTATGATCAATTTCAAGTTGTTCGGCAAAATTACGAATACTCTCTGAATTTGGAGATTTAAGAAGTAAATTTAATAAATCATTTTCGGTTTCCATTTAATAAACGTTGGAGTATATAGCTAAGGATAAATACTTACCTCCATGTGCTATATTCTACCCAGAATATGTTGATTTGATGACAAAGAGCTATTGGCTTAAGAAAATTTCAATTCCAAATGCTGATTTATTCCTGGAATATATAAGGACAGTATTGCCTTGGATTAAATCTGTGGGAGGAGTAATAGTAAAAAGAGATTTAATACAAGAATCAACCTCAAATGAATGGGATGGAGGGCAGTTAGGATTAGTAATTGAATTCGAATCAAAATTTGCTGCTAAAAAAGCATTTTATTCTGAAGTATTTCAAAAATATCTGCAGTCCAGAGATTTAATGGAACTAGTTACTATAAGTACTCTTTAAAAAAACAACCAATATCGACCTCACAAAAACGACTTATAAGTATTTATTACTATTAAATTATTTATGTAATATTTATAACTTCACTAGCATTAGCATATTTTGCAAAATTTAAATATAAAAGTAATCCGTTAATCAAATGAACTATTCAACAGAAAAAGATGATTATTTGATGACTACTCCATATACAAAAAAAATTCAGCAAAAATTTGAAAAGGTTAAATCTTTTTTAGAGCAAAATGGATTTAATCCTTCATCAGATAGCTTAATGCAAGATATAGTTAGTTCAGAAGAATATATTACTAAAAATGGCTTATAAAATATCAGAATATATTCAGAGTCCTTAAATAATAAAAACCGCCTATTAGAAAAGGTAATAATATTCCAATAAATAAAAATATGGATTTCTTCGATTCGCCTTCAGATATGGGGTTAATTTTTGGTTCAATTGCGAAACCATTTTGTCTACCACCGCTTTCGGTTGTATAACCTTTTTTATTCATAATAAAAATAATATATGGAAATTATCTCATGTAAAAACTTATTTAAAAAAATTTTTTACATTTAGAATTAAACTAATTTTAGATCTAATAATTGATTTCAATCTGAGATTTCAATTTGGCAGCTTTCTTTAGAAGACCTACAACTTCCTTACGGCCATTAGCATATTCAGCCTTGTTGAGTAACTCACTATATTTTTTTGTAATTTCTCTATGGTTCATTTTTAATGTTAACTTCCATAAATTATAAAGTTACTAAAAAAATTTTTTGTATAAAAGATATCAAAAATGAGTTTAAGTATCTTTACTTATTTAAACCAACCTTTTTTATTTGGTTTAATCTCTTCTTTGATAACTTCTTTTTTTCTCCCAAATAATCCCTTTTTTTGGACTGGTAAATTCTCTTCAACAGATTGAGATTTTCTGTTAAATAACCCTTTTTTAGGTTCCTTTTTAATTGATTCTTTTGTTTCGGAAATCTTTGTTTTTTTAGTATTTAATTTTGAATTTTTGGGTTTGCTATCTGCGAATAAAGTTTGATAAACAAAAAAACCAAATACGACAAAAAAGCCTAATGCCTGTACTAAAGCAGTTCCAAGATTATCAAACATTTAGGCCTCAACCTTGTATAGTGATTCTTTTTCTTTCATATCTATACATTTTTTATCATCAGACAAGCATTCAATTTCTGCCTTCTTCTCAGGATAAGAACTGCAGCCACCTGCATTCGCATTAGATATTGAAAACAAAGTTAGGGTCCCTAAAATTAAGGCACATGAGGTGTTAATCGGTTTCATGAGTTTTATTTTTATTATGGAAAAATAATTTTGCAATTGCGAAGATAATCTTATCTTCTGCTGAAAGTATCCCCTTTTTTATATATCTATTTGTAGTAATTAACTAAATCGATAATTAATATTGCCAATAATGAAAAACCTAAAATGAAAGGTAAATAAGGATATTTATTTAAAATTTTGTTTAGTTGATTTTTCGATATTTGTTTTTCCTTTTTCTTTTCTCTAGGTGGTAAACCTAACTCTTCCCTTCTCTTAGCTTCTCCCATAATTTTTAAACTATTTATGACTATTCTATATACCCAGTAGTAGTAGTGTATTGTTCTAGATTTAAATTATTAACGGCTAATTTAATTTAATTTAAATTTTGGATATATTAAAAATATATAAAAAAAATTACATGATAGAAGTAGTTTGGTCAGTAAATATAATGATTGCGATTCTTATTATTGGTGTTGCCTGGGTTCTTTATTACATATTTACTTATGATCAAAAATTTACTTCCTAGATAAATGTCAGATAAAGATCTAAGTAATTTTCTAAAAAAGATAGAGCAACTTAATCAAATTGCTGAGCTAATAAAAAATAATCCTGGTAAAAAGTTATCCCTTTCAAAATGCAAGAATCATGATGAAGTAATTAAATTAACCACTGAATGGGGTTTTGATATTGGTAAAAGATGGGGAGAATATTAATTGATTTTATTACCAGCATTATTAAAATTGCCATCAACATCAAATTAAATTCCTAAGATTAATAAGTATTTCTTGTATTGGAGTTATGAAAGAAATTGGAGAGATAAAGTCAAATATATATAAAATAGCTGCTGTTACAGATAGAGGGCAACGATTAAATAAATTAATTTCTCCTATGTATGAGGAAAAAGCTAATGAAATGGATGAATTGATTGATGCTCTTAAAGACTTTAGTTTTGAAATATCAGAAAAATTATTGTCTGGAGAGTGGGAATTGATTTTTTCTAATGTTGAATTATTTCGAAGTTCTCCTTTCTTCCTTGCTATTGAAAAGGCATTAAATGATGAATTTAAAAGTAATCTTTTTTTTAAATTACATCAATTGCAAGTAGGATCCTTTGGCATATCAACTATTGGGAGAATTGCTCAAAAGATTGATTTTGAAAAAAAAGAATTTATATCTACATTTGACACTACAATATTTGGGCTTACAACTATTCCTATCTTAGGTTGGTTCAAACTATTGCCTACTTTTGGTGGAAGAGTAATAACCCTAGCAAGTGATTTAGTTTTAAGAAATAATTTTCTTGATATGAACCTACAAAAAACAAAAGTTTCCAAAGTTGATGGACTTAATAAGATTCCATTATTTAGTGAATTACTTATGGATAGATGGTATCCAGTTAAAGAGGTATGGAATAAGTTACCTTGGAATAAAGAATCGCCAAATTGCCAGGTTTCAATAGTATATTTAGACGATGAAATGAGAATTATGCAGGATATGTATGGGTCTATTTTTATTTATATAAGGCCTTCAATTTCCTTGTTGAATTCAAATTCAATCTCTAATGATTAATTAAAACACTGAATAATAATTTTGTAATTTATAGAGAAAACCATTAAAAATTTATTTTAAAGATTACTTAATAAAAACTTCTCACATCTTAAATACAAATAGGTTATGTTCATAATGAACATTTTTTTATTATGCTTAGAAATCAAGAAAAAAATTCTGTTGTTAGAGGAATATTCCTAATAGGAGGTTGGGGCTTAGGTCTAGACAGATTCTACGAAGGTGATAAAAAAGGTGGCTTTTTATCAATCATTGGTTGGAGTATCACATTTTTTAGCTTTATCTTTCTTAAATGTTCAGGTTATGAATATGTTGAGGGTGTGAAAAATTATTCAGATTATTCCCCTAACCCTTTAATAGTATTACCTTTACTGGCAGGAGCATATGGTGGCTTTCTAATAATTAAGAAGGCATTTAGATTAGCAAAACAATTTGAGAATGCTGAATAATACTACCAGCAGTTAAATTCAAGATAATAATCCAGATCCTTTCAAATAGAATTTAAATAAAAGTATCACTAAAAGGTTTACTATTGCTAAGGCTACTAAACCATTTCTGTTTTTTACATCTAATTTCTTGACTAAATTAGAAAGATAAACTACTGGATTTTCTGGCTCTTTATTATCCAAATTTTTTTTTAAATATTAATTTGACAAGAAAATATCACAGTTTCATTTGAAGAATCAAAATTGTAAAGATGAATATCCAAAAAGAAATAAATAATTTTTAACCCATAATTCCTGCATTTCTTAAAAACGCTTTACCCATATTGCCAATTACAAAAAATAGAGACAGATTAATTAAAAGGACTATTAATAATGCCAACATTTTATAGTTTGGATTAGTTGAAATACCATCAAATCCATTATTAAGAAATCTTTTAAAAAGTGACTTGTCAATTTTTGGTTTTTGTTGCCCAGAATCAAGTTTTACTTTTTCTTCTGAAGAATCTTGATTACTTGCTTTCTCTAGAAATTCTGTAAATGCCTTTACATTTTCTTCTTTTTTATTCCCATCATTAAGATCTTTATTGTCTTCATTCAAATTGGGGGACGATTCGATTGAATTATTTTCCTCAGGATTAAGTTTTGAATCTTCCAAATTAATAGTAAATGCTAGGAGTATATTACACCATAAAAAAAACCCACTCGATCAATTGAAGAGAGGGTTAGCTAAGATTAAAGTTCTTATCTTGATAATAATTTATTTTAATTAAATTTGCGTTTGTAGCATAATGAAGTTTTAATTTAGATTATATTCAAGGTGATTTTTTCGTACACATGTTAGATGCAAATACTAAAAAAGCATGTAAAGATGATCCCTCAATAAGAGAAATTAAAATTAGAAATATAGAACATGCTATTGAACAAGCAGAATTGATGATAAAAGAATCAAAAATGAGCCAAGAAGAATTAATCTTTTTAAAAAGAAAAATATCGGACTCAAGACAGGATTTAGAGATACTTTATTTAATGAAAATTCAATGAATATAAATTTGTTAATCCTTAAAAGGATTGAATTTATACAAAGAAAATTAATTTGTATATTTGAAGACTTATAAAGTTTAAAGGGAATGTAATTTTTTGTATAAATGTTGTAGTTATGTCTAAAAATAATCTATATATACCTTTAAAGGTTGTTCCATACATCTTCATTTCAATTACTGCCATCGCAATAACAGCAGCTACATATGTAATTACTTAGTTCTATAAGCTATGTAAATTTTTTAGATATTAAGTAAATTAAATATTTGTAATAACTAATTGTATGAATAAATTCAAAATAGCAATTTTTACAATATCAATAATCATATTTTCCCTAATTGGGATTAAAAAATTAATTTATATAAATCAAGTTAAAGATATAAAAAATAAAGAAGAATCATTCTTAAACGAATCTGTACGTGTTTTAAATGAATGTTTCGATCTAGAAAATAAAAATAAAAGAACTCTTAAAAAATCAATTGAATTAATTGAGTATTGCTTAGAGGAATATGGATATAAAAACTGATTTCAAAACTTGAATGATGAATTTCCTTAATACTCCACTAATATGCAAATAAAAATTTCTCATCAATAATCTTGTTATGTTCCATAATTTTTTTTTAATAATATTTTCCTAATTTAATTTTTCTAAAATGACTAAAGTTAAATGTTCTTATTTAGGAAATTTAAACTGTGAGGCTATTCATCTACAATCTGGAAGTCTTATTAGAACTGATGCACCTTTAGATCACTGCGGTAAAGGTGAAAGTTTTTCCCCAACTGATTTATTAGCGACATCTCTAGGTACTTGCCTGCTAACCATTATGGCAATCAAAGCTAAATCGAAAGGATTTGATTTGAAAGGTATATATTTAAATATTGAAAAAGTAATGACACAAAATAGCGAGAGGAAGATAAAAGAACTAATAATAGATATTTTTATACCAGAGAACACTTCTAATGAAACTATTGATTTTTTGAAAAAAGCTTCCAGAGAATGTCCAGTTACAAGAAATTTATCTCAAGAAATAGATATTAAAATTAGTTGGCATAATGATAAATCTCTAACATAGTAATTACAAAAAATATAATGAAATACTTTATTGGAATAGTTCTTCTTTTATTTGGAATATACATAATGACAGACTTGGCATTAAAGACTAGGTACACAAGAAAAAGACTTTCAAAAGGGAAAAAATAAATCCTATAAATTTTAATGATGCAGATTAAGCAAAAAGATTTATTTTAGTTTTATTTTTTCACTATTTTTTGATCAATCAAACTAATCAAAGGGATCATGAAATTTACATTTATTCCAACAGTGCACCATGTATAAATAATAAGAAAAAATATTTTTATAAATATATTAGGGGGTAAGGTGAAAAATATTTTAAAAAACCCTCCAATGAATAATACCAATATTCCAATTTGAAAAAGACCTTTGATTATCCATTTAAGTCCATATTTTTTAATGTTTATATAAAACCAGAAAAAAACAAAACTAGATAAAAATAAATATATAAAATTTATGATCATCTTTTCAGAGGAAATCTAATAAATTTGCCATTATCAAGGCATGATGACAATTATCACGTTTTTATCTGCTAAATTTTTTTTTAAATGGAAAAGTTATACAAAAAACAATACAAACAAATTATTTTTTATCTTAAAACATTTTCGATTTTAGTAAATCAACTCTTTTTTGATTCACTCCTAAATCACTTTCTCCAACTCTTGATTCTGATCTTATTGATAAAATGCTTGATTCAGGTAGAAACGATACTTCTAAGTCGTCTACATACTTCATCCATTTACTGGTTGCCTCAGCATGAAGATAATCGCCATCAATTTCTATGATCTCAGTTCTTGGAGTGTTTTCGATAAATGTTTTAATCTCTTCAAAAGGTTTCTCAATATTGTTAACCTCCCATTCTTCTCGTACACAATGAGCGATCTCTACACAAGGTTTTAGTTCTACATGTGAGGCAAATGATGAAGAAGGGAATAAAAAGCTTGAACAAATTAAAATTGCTAAAAAAAGTATTTTCATTAACAGAAGTATTTATCCAACCATAATCTAACGAATTAAATTACTAATTTGTAATGACGTATCTAATTATTTTGGAAGAAAGCATATATGTTTTTATATTCAGAATTTAATATGTATTGCTAAAAATTCCAAAAAAAAAAAAAAGACCTCTCAGAGAGAGATCTTTTTAAAATTGATTTATATAAAGTGTTTCCTTGTTTCCACTGAAATAAATCAATTCCTCCTACACACATATTTAATATCACACTTAATTTCAAAATATGTAATGCCTAATAGACCTCTATCTTAACTGTCACATCGCAAAAAATACAAAAAGTACTCAAACATTGCGGTCGAGTACTTTTAAAGTTATCAGAAAAAAGTGTGTGAGGAGTTTCTGATGTATCTAATTTACTCCGTAGGTAATTTAAAAGGCTACAGTATAAATTACTAATTATTTAAATCTTTCAGAAAAATTGGGCGTTGATGAAAAAAATAATCAAAAACATAAAAAGTTCATGAAAAGCATATACAAAAAAATCATTTTTATTATTTCGGCAATTGCTCTTTTTTCAGTAATAGTCGGTATTGTCAAATATTCGCTTACTTATATTGAAAATAATCCCGAAAAATACTTACCTACACAAAAGTAAGACAAAATTAAGTATAAATTCACTTCAAAAAATCTATAAAGTGTCTTAAATATGTTCTACATAGACAGTTTGAGTCATGAAAATCAAAAATACTTCAGTTCTGAATCAGAATAATATTCATTTAAGTCAATTTGAAAATAAGCATAAATATCAAATACTTGAGAATTACTGGAAGAAAAGAAAGAAAGAATGTGAAAAAAATCTTTCAAAATTTTGCTAACCGATAATTATGAATTTTATTTTTTCTTTTTTATTAGCATCTGTGATGTGGGTACAAGTTCCACAGTGGGAAGCTGACTGGTCAAAATGTGCTGTAGATGTTCCCGATTCGTCATGTCACTGGTACGTAGCTGCTCCCGATAATACGTTTGGTGAAGGATTTAATTGGGAAAACGCTCCTTGGTTTGATGCTAATGGATTACAGGATGTAGCTAAAATTGAGAAAGAATCTGTAGTAGAAAAACTTCAAAATAACTAAAGTTTCTATTTCATCAATTAACTTTTAAAAGTATTTAAATCTAGTTGCTTAGTGGTTAACTTTTGAATAATTAAAAAATTTTTTTATGCGTTTCAAAGTAAGTCTCAAAAAAAATGGAAAGGAATTTGATGAAGTTGTTATAGCTAATAATAAAAAAGAGGCTATGGAAGTAGCTTTAAAAAACAATCCAGAAGCTCAAGCATTAAACTCTGATTGGACATTTAAGATTTAATTATTTACGAAGTTTAGGAATCAAAAGAGATGCGACACAAATAACACTAATTGCAGGTCCAGGCGACAAATTAAAGACTATAGAGAGAATAAAGCCCAGAAGTGATATACATAATCCAAAAAATGAAGACCTCATCATTCCAATTCTTAAACTATGAGCCTTATTAAGCCCTAACAGTGTTGGGGTAGAAAGAAGAGCAATAACAAGAATCACTCCCACTGCTGACATTGAACTAACAATTACTAATGCCGTTGTAAAACTCAAAGCAAGATTTAATAAAGATACGTTTATACCACTTGCGGATGCACCTTCTGGATCTAATCCAACATAAACAACCTTTTCATATCCAAAAGTCATTAAAAGTATAAATACTAAAAAAGCAATTATTGTTCTAAGTAAATCTCCAAAATTTGCTGTCAATAAATCGCCAAATAATACTGCCTCCAAATCAATCCTTATTCCGAGTAGAGGGATTATAAGGACTCCAAACCCAAGCATTCCGGCTAATATTGTGTTCATTATTGCTTCATAGTTTTCACTCTTTTTATTAGTTAAACTTTCTGCAATTACAGAACCTAAAAGACCACTGATAACCCCACCAATTGAAGGATGAATTCCAAGCGCCAATGCTAAAGCAAGCCCTGGCAAAACGCAGTGAGAGATTAAATTTACTTGAAGTAATCTCCTATGTGTTATTAATACAGTTCCCATAGCTGGACATAGAATTCCTGAAAAAATAGTTATTATTAAAGGAACAAGCCACCAACTGCTATTAATAAAAGACATTAATCTATTGATTCGGTATGATCAAAAATACGGGACAAAAAAAGATTTCGGAAACAATGGTAACTAAGTCTGACATTACCAAAAGACAAGAACAACTTCTTGAAGAACTTAATAAATGTGAAGATGAACTGAGCGGTCAAGAGTTGCATAGACAATTGATTGAAAGCGGAAAAGCTATGGGACTGACAACTGTATACAGGAATCTTCAAGTTCTTATAAAGCATGGTTTAATACGTTCTAGACATCTCCCAACAGGAGAGGTTCTTTACACTCCCGTAGATAGAGACATTCATCATTTGACATGCGTTCAATGTGGTGAGACTTCAAAAATGGAAGGGTGCCCTGTAAAAGATATTCATACACCCAAAACAAATCCAAAGAAATTCCAATTGTTGTTCCATACTCTGGAGTATTTCGGACTTTGCCAGAACTGCTATCAAGCACAAAGTTAAAACTAAATATTTTTTTAATCACAACAATTATTATCCTCAATAGAGCTGATATTTATATCCTCTAATTTATCTTTTATGGAATCAGGGCTTCCACAGGCCAATACAGCTTTATCCAAAACAATAACTTGATCATAACTATTTAACGAGGTACCCCAATCATGACTGCTCACCATTAAAGAAAGACCAGCATCAGCAAGTTGACGAACAATTTTTAGAAAATCCTCCTTTGCAGGTGGATCTAAAGCTGCACAAGGTTCATCAAGAAGGAAAATTTTTGCTGGAGACATTAATGTTTTGGCTAATAGAGCTCTTTGTTGTTGTCCACCAGATAAAGAATCAAGCCTTCTTTTAGCAATATTTGCAATGCCGACTCTTTGCATTGTGGCCTCCAATTCACAGCATTTATTAATCCATGCATTAGGGTTAGCAAGAAGAGCTTTTATTTGAAAAGGACTACTACTTTTTGATTTTGAGTATTTTATTTGTCCTAATGAAACTAGTTTTTCTACAGTTATTGGAAATTTCCAATTCATAGAGCTTCTTTGTGGCATAAGTGAGACTTGAGATCTTTGTCTAATTAACTTCTCCCCGTCAATTGTTATCTGGCCATTATCAGGAATACATTGTCCCTGCAATATTCTTAAAAGAGTAGATTTGCCAGCTCCGTTTGGACCAACTAGCGCTGTTAGAGTACCCGGTTTAATCTCAACCGATACCTTACTTAAAACTGGCTTACTTTTTTTTGTGTATGAATAGGTTAAATTTTCCGCGACTAAAGTAGCCATTAATTAATCTTTAAAAAAGTCACTTTATAAGCTTACCAATAATACAAGTTTCATATTATTTTCATAACATTTGATACCTTTACTTGCTTTGAATAATGAAAATGATTATCATTTTTAAGTATTTAATAATTTTTTATGTCAATTTTGGAAAGACTTTTAACAAATAAAACAAGTTCAAGTAATTCAATTATCAAAAATTCCCTGATAGCAGGAACAATAATATTTTCTGGTTTTGGGCAGGATGTTTTGGCTAAGGGAAAGTCATACGTAGCAGTAGAACCACTAGTTTGTGATTTAGTTAAATCAATTGCATTACCTTCTGACGAAGTTACTTGCTTAGTAGATAGAAAGCAGGATGTTCATGACTTTAAGATCAATCCAAGACAAGCTCAATTACTTAATAACGCCGATAAAGTATTCACTCTTGGTAAAGAAATGACTCCAAGTATGAGAAATTGGGAAAGCAAAAAGCAAACAGTTGTTATAGGTGTTAGCGCAATAAATGTAGATGACCACTCTGATCATGCGGGACATGATGATCACGCTGAACATTCAGCTAAGGTAGATGACCACTCTGATCATGGAGGTCATGACGATCACTCTGATCATGGAGGTCACGATGATCACTCAGATCATGGTGGACATGATGACCACGCTGAAGGAGCTTTCGAATGGGCAGGTAAATTCCAGTTATCTAAAGGATCCTACAAATGGTCATTCGCAAAAGTTGATGGCGAATATGCAGATCCTGCAATGAAAATGGTAATTCTAAAATCTAATGACATAGAGGGATCGGAAGATTTAGCTAAAGAACTATTAGGATCTAGATTCTCAACAAGGAGAAATAATAATGGGACTCTTAAAGCAAGTGATAAAGCTTTTGTGCTTAACTTCGATCAACGAAAAGAAAGCACAGTTTTCAACGTGGAAATTAAAGAAGATGGTCAGTACACATTTTTTACTGAACACATGCCTTTTGAGTTTGAGGCAAATGAGCACTTTTTTAAAGACGCATTGAATAATGATGTAGAGCCCATAGCACAAGTACCAGATGAAGGAGAGGGGCATCATCATCATGACCATGGAGGACTAGATCCTCATGTCTGGCATGATCCTCATAACATTATAAAAATGGGAAATGTTATAAACGAAAGTTTAAAGAAGGATGCTTCTAAGAAAAGCATAAGAAAGCAAATTAATGAAAGATTTGAAAAGGCTGATTCTATCTTGGAAGACTTGGATAGTTGGATCGTCGAACAAGTAGGCTCCATTCCTGAGGAGAACAGAGTAATTGTGTCTAAACACAAGGCGATGGAATACTACGGAGATGCTTTTGGTTTTGAAACCATTAGTTTACTTGACTTTCTTGGAGACTCCTCAAGCTTAAGACCGGAAAATATAAAGTCCGTACTTAAAGAACTTAAAGAAGATAATGTTTTGGCTCTTTTCCCAGAGCAAAAACCTGCTTCCAAACTGTTAAGAAATCTAAGCAGACAAAGTTCTATTCCTATTTCTCCTAATCAAATATTTGTTGATGGATTGATGATGGATGGTAATACTGTTTCAGTAGCTGTACACAACACTTGTACAATTGTTGATTCATTAGGTGGAAGCTGCGATAAAGAATCTGGCTCCAATCTTGAGTCTGAATGGTACAAACTTTCAGATTAAATTTTTCTAATAAAAACGGTTTTCATTTCTAGTTATTACTATTATTAAACTATTGTTTATTTTGTAAAAATCAGTAAATGAGCATCCAAGATAAAGTTCCCGTTACTATTCTCACTGGATTTTTAGGTTCAGGGAAGACTACTTTGCTTAATAGAATATTGAGTGAAGAGCACGGGAAAAGAATAGCAGTAATTGAAAATGAATACGGTGAAGTGGGTATAGATCAAGGTCTCGTAATTAATGCCGATGAAGAAGTGTTTGAGATGTCAAACGGGTGCATTTGTTGTACTGTTCGCGGTGATTTAATAAGGGTCCTTGGCAACCTTATGAAAAGAAGAGATAAGTTTGACTATGTTTTAGTAGAAACAACAGGATTAGCTGATCCAGGCCCAGTTGCTCAGACATTTTTCATGGATGAAGAGATTAGTTCTGAATTCACTCTTGATGGAATTGTGACTTTAGTTGATGCTGCCCACATTGATCAACAGTTAGGCAGGAGTGACGAAAGTTCAGAACAAGTGGCATTTGCAGATGTTCTTGTCCTTAATAAAACTGATTTAGTCTCTGATGATGCACTAGACACTCTTGAATCGAGATTGAGAGATATGAACCGAATGACACGAATTATTAGAGCCGAGAATGCCAAAGTACCAATTGAAACAGTCTTAAATCTAAGTGCATTTGATCTTGATCAGATCCTTAAACGCAGGCCAACATTCCTTGAACCAGAATATCCTTTTGAATGGACAGGTGTTTACGATCTTGATGCAGGTAAATATGAATTAATGCTAGAAGAAGGACCCGATCCAGAAATGTCCTTAGTAGCCCTCGCTAACCAAGGAGAGAGTGAAGAGGAACTTAAAGATGGTGCTGAATCCTCCGTGAGACTTTATGCAGAAAAAGCTAATAGTTTAGATCCTGGAAATACCATCCCATATGGAGAACATATAAATCTCAAATTGGAGGATAAAGGAAATAAATCATTCATCCTGAACATAGAAAAACCAACAAAAATAGGTTTGTTTACACAGCACACTGCTGAAGAATTCAATATGAAAGTCATTAAAAGTGACGAAAATAAAGAGATTCCATATAATACTGAAAGATTCTGGCAAGCAGAGCACGAACATGATGATGAAGTAGGCTCAATTGCTATAGAGCGTTTTGGAGATGTTGACCCAGAAAAACTAAATACTTGGATGGGAAGACTTCTCTCAGAAAAAGGAGTGGATATATTCAGAACTAAAGGTTTCATAAGTTACTCAGGTAACCCAAGGAGAATAGTTTTCCAGGGAGTTCACATGTTATTTACTGCACAACCTGATAAAGAATGGGGTAACGAACCTCGTAGAAATCAACTTGTTTTTATCGGTAGAAATTTAAATGAGAAAGAGATGCAAGAAGGCTTTGATAAATGCCTGATATAGAACCATTTAGCCCAAGAGGCATGTTCCATGAAGGATGGACTGCTGAAGTTAACGATTACGCCATAGCATGTGGCTGGGCTCTTAAAGGAAAACAATTTATTGTTGGCGACGTAGCAGGAGGTCTTTTTTCGTTCGAAGGAGATACTGGAAAAATTATTTGGAAAAAAGAAAATACTCACTCTGGTGGTCTACTAGCAATGGCAATTCATCCAGAGGGTGAAATTTTTGCAACATCAGGTCAGGATGGAAATGTTCAAATTTGTAATTGCCATGAAGGTAAAGTTATTAAAACACTTGATCTTGGCAAAGGTTGGGTAGAACACCTCAAGTGGTCTAATGATGGTTTATTTCTAGCGATAGCTTCCTCAAAAAAAGTATATGTTTTTAATGAAATTGGTGAAGAGAAATGGATCTCAGAAGACCATCCAAGCACAGTAAGTGCAATAACGTGGTCAAATAAAAATGAGCTAGCAACTGCTTGCTATGGAAGAGTGACATTCTTTGACATAGTTAATAATAAAACGAATCAAAAACTCGAATGGCAAGGATCATTGGTATCTATGGAATTAAGCCCTGATGGAGATATAGTCGCCTGTGGGAGTCAAGACAATTCAGTTCATTTTTGGAGAAGATCAACAGGAATGGATGCTGAAATGACTGGATACCCTGGTAAACCAAGTCATCTTTCTTTTGATGACAGCGGAAAATTATTAGCAACTAGTGGCAGTGAAAGAATTACAGTTTGGAGCTTTATAGGAAATGGTCCAGAAGGGACTATGCCAGGAGAGCTATGTCACCATACAGAACCCATTTCGAGCCTAGCCTTTTCAAATAAAGGTATGCTTGTAGCCTCAGGATCTAGGGATGGTTCTGTTGTCGCAAGTTTTCTCAAAAATGACGGTAATGGTGATCCCGTTGGGGCTGCATTCGCAGGAGATTTAGTAGGGGCAATATCTTGGAGACCTGATGATTGTGCACTTGCAGCAGTCAATGCAAAAGGTGTTGTAAATGTATGGAAATTTAAAGTTCGTACTAACCTTTTTTCAAAGGGATTTAAGTAAAAAGTAAAAATTTATTAATTACCAATAGTTAGCTTTTAAATGTCTTTCCATACATATAACCTCACAGTCATTATCTATCCCTTTTGGGTGAATATCGCAATATGAAAGACATTGAAAATATTCGTCTATGGGATTAGATTTATCAGTTTTACTAACTTCTTTCGAATGATTCATAAAAGATTTCCTCAATTATTTAAAATTAAGATAGACGAATTAAATATCAAAGGAAATAAGCAAAACTTACTAAAAATATCTCAAAAAAATTAGAACGATTGATTACTACTCTCGGACATTTTTAATTAAAAAGCAATGCGTATAAAAACGGATTGTCTTTAGAGAAATATTTTCCTAATTTTATATTGTTGAGTTCTAGGAGGTCTTTCAAAATGATCGATAGCCTGCCTGAAATTTCGGAATAAACCGAACTAATTTAATTAACTGCTCCAATTATTTTTTATTAATGTCTAAGCTTCATTCTTCTGCATCGTTTAGGTGCCCTTTAAGAAACAAGCTTAATTCTAGAGTTTTTGCCCCAGTTAAAGACAATTAGTTAATTTTGGTGAGCATTAGCTTAATAGAAGTTAGCAACAAGGATCCATGATTTAGGTACGTTATTAACTTCAGTAAAAAATATAAGTAAGAGATAAAAGAGGGCTTAAATAAGCCCTCTTTTTTTATAAGATGACTTTATTCTAGTTTTATAGATAATGATTAAAGCAATAAAATTTTAAAATGGTTAGATATTATTGCCCATATTGCAATCCTAAATATCAATTTCAAAAACAATCCTCAAAAGGTAATTTGATTTGTGGCTTGTGCGGAGAGGATCTTGTAAAAAAACCATTTATTAGGTTGAACCAGATAATTGCTTTAGTTGCAGCGTCATCATTACTTCTACCGTTGATATATACTTTTATTTTTTTAATTAAAAATCAAATAAATCCTCCTAATAAAAATTATCAAGCAAATAGTATTTTAATCATAATTACCAAAGAAACACTTTCATAAAACAATTTAAAAAATCTCGAGAGGTCAACCTCTACATAGTGATTTATTTAAACAAGAATTTTTGCTCTCAATATTTATTTGATCATCAATATTTTTTAATTTATTTTTATTACTTGTTACTTTAACTTTTTGCCCACAATGTTCTTTGCAACCACCATTAAATAAGTTATGTGCATATAAATTTGAAATACTCGAAAGTAATAAAAGAAAGATTATTTTATAAATTTGGTAAAAATAAGAGTTCATTTTTATTATGATTTTCCCAAAATTATTAAATAAATAATATCAGTTAATTCCAAGGTGTGTTTATCAGTCCCCAGATATCGAAGAAGAAAAATAAAACTGCAATTACAACAAGATCCCATGCTCTTTCCCTAAAAGCCCAAGGCGCAATAAAAACTTCTCCAAGTCCATGAAGTGCTGCCCCTACTGGCAGATGATCAAGAACCAGCAAACTGTGAGAGAGGATAAAAAGAAAGCTTGCAAAATATCTAAAAAAAACAAATTGCCAATTACTAGAATTCATGCTCTTTAGATTTTTAAAAAATATACTTCAATCATCAAAATAATGATATAGATCGAGTCAAGAGATATTATTTTTGGTAGCCATAAATACGAATAAAGATATAAAGCTAAAGTAAAAGTTATTAAAAGATGAAATATATGTTTTCAAGTTATCAGCCTAAAAATAGTTTTGATGAATACTTTAAGGATAATGTTAACTCTGCTAGAGAAATATTGATTCCACTTCTTTCATCCTTAGATAATATGGGACTTGAGGAGTTAAACAGGAATCATTCTGCCGCAAAAAAATTATTACTAAGACATGGTGCAACTTTTAGATTAAATGATACTGGTTTAAAAGGTACTGAGAGAATATTACCTTTTGATCCACTTCCTAGAATAATAAGTAAAGATGATTGGATAACTTTAGAAAAAGGACTAAAACAAAGGCTTGAGGCAATTGATTTATTCCTAGATGATATTTATAATTCTCAAAAAATAATTAATGATGGAATAATTCCAAGAGAATTAATAGAGAGTTCAGAAGGTTGGAGACCTCAGATGATAGGTTTCAAACCTCCACTAAATAAATGGTGTCAAATTTCAGGACTTGATCTAATAAGAGATAGAAAAGGAGATTGGCATGTTTTAGAAGATAATTTAAGGTGCCCTTCTGGTGTTGCTTATTTTTTAGAAAATAGATTAGTCATGAAGAATATTTTCCCTAATCTTTTCTCAGGCAGAATAGTAAAACCTATCGATGAATATCCATCATATCTTTTAAAAACTCTTCAAGAACTTGCAGTTTGGACAGATACTCCCAAGATAGTTCTACTTACTCCAGGAATTTTTAATAGTGCTTATTTTGAACATAGTTATTTAGCTCAAGAAATGGGAATACAACTAGTTCAAGGTCATGACTTGGTTTGTAATGATGATTATGTATATTTAAAAACTACCTCTGGATTAAAAAGAGTAGATGTCATTTACAGACGAATTGATGATGATTTCTTAGATCCACTTAATTTCAGAAAAGATTCCTGCCTTGGTGTTAGCGGATTACTTGATGTTTTTAAGGCAGGTCATGTTGCTTTAGCAAATGCACCTGGGACTGGAATAGCAGATGACAAAATGATTTATTCTTTTGTTCCAAAAATGATTCAATATTATCTTGATGAAGAAATTATTATTAAAAATGTAGAAACTTATATTTGTCATTATCAAAAGGATCGAGAATATGTTCTAGAAAATTTATCAAAACTTGTTGTTAAGTCTGTCTCAGAAGCTGGTGGTTATGGAATGTTAATTGGCCCTCACTCAACAACGAGTGAGATAGAAGAATTCGCTAATAAAATTAAAAATAATCCTAGAAATTTCATAGCACAACCTACATTAGAATTATCTACTGTGCCATCGTTATGTGAGGGAGAACTATATCCATGTCATGTTGATTTAAGACCATATATCTTAAGAGGAAAAGATTCATGGGTTAGCCCAGGCGGGCTTACGAGAGTAGCATTAAAAAAAGGATCATTAGTCGTTAATTCTTCTCAAGGCGGAGGATGCAAAGATACATGGGTTGTAGGTAAATAATATGCTTTTAAGTCGTGTAGCAGAATCTCTTTATTGGATCAATCGTTATTTAGAACGTGCGGAAAACATATCTCGTTTCGTGGAAGTAAGCGAAGCTATGTCATTAGATTGTCCACCAGGAAGTGCCGAACCTTGGCTCCCTTTAATTGATGCTTCGAGTGACAGAGAATCTTTTGATAAGAGATTCCCAGAGAAAAAACCTGATGACGTTATTAATTTTTTAATAAGAGATCGTTTAAACCCAAATAGTATAATTTCTTGCATTCAAATGGCAAGAGAAAATGCAAGACAAATCAGAGATGTCATGACCACAGAAATGTGGGAACAGATTAATATTTTATATTGGAATATGCAAGAAGGAGAGGCAATATGGAATAAACCAAGACAAGAACAATTAAGTGAAATAAGGAGGGAATGTCAGCTTTTTTATGGAATTACAGATGCGACTCTAAGCAAAGATCTTGCCTGGAGATTTAGCATTCTTGGAAGATTAATCGAAAGAGCTGACAAAACATCAAGAATTTTAGATGTTAAATATTATTTACTCCTACCCAGCTTAGATGAACTTGGAGGAGTTCTTGATGAGCTGCAATGGATAGCACTTTTACGATCAGCTGGAGCTTATCAAATGTTTAGGAAAGCAGTGCAAAATTCTATAAAGCCTAATTCAGTTGCGAGATTTCTTTTACTTGATCCAATTTTCCCTAGATCTGTAAGATACTGTCTTGATGGGATAAGCAATACACTTAAAACGATAGATACCTCACCATCTACTGAAAATCCTTCAGAATTAGAATGCATGAGAGGTTTGCTTAAAGCAAAGTGGAGTTATATCAGAATTGAAGATATAATCAATGATGGTTTACATGAGGCAATCGATTCATTGCAAATGGATTTAAATAAATTAAATGATCTCATTCAAGAAAAATATTTTATTAATTAATTAGTTTATTAATGAGAATTAAATACATTCACAAACTTGAATATAAATACGAAGACCCCGTTCAATTAGGCGAACATAGGTTATGTATAAAGCCAAGGTCAAATGGATTCCAAAAGCTAAAGAATTTTGAATTAAAAATAACCCCAGAACCAGAAATTATTTATCCATTACTTGCTGCCAGCGGAGAAGAGATTAATAGAATCAGATTCAATGGATTAACAGATAATTTAATTATTGAATCAATCAGTGAAGTTGAAACTATTAAACATCCAAACATTATTGATGGAGTTAAAAATAGAGATTTAACATTACCTTTTTGTAGAAGCATTATTAACAGAGATTTACAGGGAGCATTAGAGGGATGGATGCCTAATGGACAACACGATCCCTCTGCAGTAGAACTTGCCCAAGAAGCCTTAGCAGGAAGCATTAATAACGCATTATCATTTACCTACCAGCTAATAGAGATTATTCAAGATCGGGTTAAATATACCAAAAGACATACAGGACCAGCATGGCCGGCAAGTAGAACGCTTAGAGAACGTATAGGTTCATGCAGAGATTTAGCAATGCTGATGGTAGAAGCTTGTAGATCTATAGGTATCCCAAGTAGGTTTGTAAGTGGTTATCATTTTGAAGATCCGTTACCCTCTGGGTTGGATTTACACGCTTGGGCTGAATTATATATTCCAGGCGCTGGTTGGAGAGGTTTTGATCCAAGCGGAAAAGGATTAATAGATGATAGATATTTAACATTAGTATCCTCTTCAAAATCTAATTTAACTTCTGTAATTACAGGAAACTTTATAGGAAAAAATAATTTAGATAATACTTTATCCTGGGAAATCAAACCTCTTGAAATAAAATAAATACTAAATTTTTAATCTTTTAAATAACAAGAAAATATAAATAACAATATGTTTCTTTTTTAGTGTTAATTGATACGTTCTTGGATAAATATATCTGTTTTCATTTGTGTAATCTTTAAAGAAAATTGAACTCAAGTTTAGAAATTCCAGTTATCAAATCAAACAAATCGAAAATGTTTGAATTGATAAGTTATGAAAAATTTCGCGATACAAAAGATGTAAGATTTTTTGATATTAGTGTTAATAAATCAAACTATAGAGATCTAGTTATTCACAGTGGTCCTGCAGTTAGTCCGCCAAATAATGAAGAATTTAATAATTGGCAATTTTACATACATCACAATCAAGAAGATAATCTATTGGCTATCTCTGGGGGAAGAACATTTTTTCTTGTCAATTTTGGCTGGGATTATCCTTTTTATAAAGTTAGATTAGAATCTTGTGGATATATTCTAAGAATACCTAGAGGAACTTTTCATAGATCAGTATCTGACGAAAACGGTTCCATAGTTTTAAATCAAGCTATAAGAGATAAAGAAGGTACAGTTGAATCTGAATTCAAAGTTACTAATAGCAAAGATAATAAAAAACTTCTAGATTGTATAACTAATTTAGAACCTAGATTTAAAATTTATAGTGTTAAATAATCTTAAAAAGGGATTCTAAATTTATTCATCGATTCAAAAAATTATCTAATTGTTATAAAATAATAATATTCGAATTTTCTAGTATGAAATTTTTCAGATTTTTAAAATATCTTTTATGCATAACTTTTTCTTTCTTAGTTTTATCCTCTCCAGTTTTTGCTGGGGCAAATGTAGCTGTTAAGGGCGAGGGAGATGAAGTTCCAAGTTATGTAAGATCTAATATTACAGGATTTGATTTCCATGGAGAGGATCTTCATTTGTCATCTATAGCTGGAGCAGTTGCGAGAGATGCAGATTTTAGTGACGTTGATTTACATGGGACAACCTTAACCCTATCTGATCTAAAAGGTTCTAATTTAAATGGAATCGACCTGACCGATACTCTTTCTGATCGAGTTAATTTCCAAAAAACAGATCTTAGAAATGCTGTTTTAATAAATATGATCGCATCAGGTAGCAGTTTTGCAGGAGCTCAAATAGAAGGAGCAGATTTTTCTTACGCTATTCTTGACAGCGAAGATCAAAGAAATCTTTGTGAAATTGCTGATGGGATCAATCCAACAACAGGAGTTTCAACCAGAGAAAGTCTTGAGTGTAGTTAAAACAAAAACTATAAGTAAACTCTTTATAAATAAACTTTCTTACCATTATTAAATTTATAAATCCTCTGTTCATTATCTTGAAATATCATTTCACCATTTAATTTGGATTTCTTAAATTTTGAAAGCCTTGCTCTGTGAATATTAGATTTCCTATTAATATTTTCTTCGTTATCATAACTCCCAATATATATATTTATATTAGGGTTTGAAAAGGTTTTTTCTTCCTCTCTTAAAAAAATTCTTTCAATATTTGTTTGCGTGCTTTGAAGTTTATTTTTAAATTTGTTTAATTTTAGGTTCTTTGGTTTTTTATATTTAATTTTTTTATAGACTAAAAAAATAAATCCTAAAATTAGAAAAAATAAAAATATATTCATTAACTATTTAATTTTTATTTTAATATCTACCCCTAAGTTACTTTTAGTAGTTAATATTTCTTTTCTTAAGATTCCATAAGTAAAAATTCTAGATAAAGTTTTCAAAGATTTAAAAACCAAGAAAACAGTAAATAAAAAGAAAACAATAATGTTTTCTATAAGAATATTTTTATTTTTATTATCTAGATTGCTCATGTAAGTGTTAATTCAATTATTTTTCATCAATATTTGCATATGGTCCGAAAAATTCACTAGCGTCCCTTCCCATTACTTTAGCAAGATTTAAACTTTTATCTATATCCCATTTAGATGCCATTCCATAAAGAATGCCCGCGGCAAAAGAATCACCACATCCATAAGAATCAACCTTTAATTTTTTGTTTTTAAGAGCCTTATATCTTCCTCCTGGAAATATTATGCCTCCCTTCTCTCCCTCGGTTTTAATAGTATATCTCGGTTTTAACGATAATTCAGAAAAAGAAAAAACTTCTCCGGGATCAAGATTACTGCCAATTAATCCATCTAAAAGAACATTTGAATTATTAATTGTATTTAATCCTACCCTTGGTGTTGTACAAAGTATTGAAGCTGATCTAGCCATTTTAAAAATCTCTGAATCAGATGCAGTAATAAAAATTCCGTCCATTTTTTTTAAAATGTTCCATTCTAAATTGTCTTTATGAGTTGGAGCTAACCTTTCTCCAATAACTGTTATTGCTCTTTCACCTTGAGAGTCAATTAAACTAAATCCTCTTCTAGTTGGTTTATCACGCCAAGCTACATGCAACTTAATTCCCATATTTGAGAGAATCTTGAAACACTTATCTCCATAATCATCATTACCTAATGACGTAAAAAAATGAATTTGGTTTAAAGTTAAATCAGAAAGTACTTTCGCGATAATAGATCCACCACCAGCTGGATACTCAAGTGACTTTTCAGAATGAGAAATAACTCCGGGTTTTGGTAATTGATCAACCTTTAAAAAATTTATCCACTCAACATGACCAATAACGGCAAAATTTAAATTTCCTTTTTTAAATTTATAGTCTTCAACTTTATTATTCTTGTCAACAACCATAAGCTTTTAAATACTATTATTAAAATAAATATTTTTGACAAGTGAATTCATTTAACATTTTAAAAGATAATAAACAGATACTATCTTTTCTTTACCTTTTTCTATCAATTTTGGGAGCTGTTCTGCCAATGTTGGCAAATTTCGAATTTGCTAGGGAATATGGAAACAGCTTTGATATAAATAACTTCATTTCTTTAGCGAATGCAAACCCTGCAGCTCAGTCAATTTCTAGAGACTTATTAGTAGGTGCAAGCGCTATTTTTATATGGATAGTAAATGAATCAAAAAAACTAAACATGAAGAATATGTGGGTTGTATACATTGGAACTTTTCTTATAGCCTTCGCATTCTCTGCACCTTTTTTCTTATTTCTAAGAGAGAGAAGAATTATTGAATTAGAAAAGATTAATTAAAATAATCTCTTAAATAGAATTGTAAAGGCAATAAAGCAACAACAAGAAATTGAAAGCCAGATTATTGAAGCATAACCAAATAGATCTAATATGCGTCCTGAAATAAATGGTCCAAAAAAATAACCCATAGCGAAACATTGTGATAGTAGAGCAAGTGCGAAACCTTTTTTATTTGAAGGAGCTATTCTGAAAACGACATCTGTTGATGTTGGAAGAAATGAAGCAGTCCCTACACTTACTAAAATCAATGCCAAAGAAATTAGATAAAACGCTGGGATATTTAAATAACTAGAAATAAATAATAAAAATGAAGCGAAAGAGAAATTTATTAAACTAAATTTCAAGCCAAATAATCTTTCTTTCTTAGATATCCAAGAACCGACAGGCCATTGTAAAAACAACAATAAAATTAACTGAATAGAAATTATAAGACTAATAATTTCTTTGCTTAATGCATTGCGATATACTCCACCTTTAACAAGATCCAGAGGTAAAGTTACTTGTATCAAGGCTAAAGAGGTAGTTATCAATAAAATAGTTAAAATTATTATTGTTGAATTTTTATTCCATTTCAATTGTCCCTGATTAATTGGATCTACTAATTTTTTTTGGAAATTTTCTAATTTTCTTTTTATAGAAGAACTATTTCTAGATATTAAATAAGTGATAACTAACATGCAAAATATATCATTTATAAATATTGATTTTGAATACAAAAAATTCGTCATATAACCCCCTAAGAATACCCCTAGAAATATTCCTAATGCTTCCGAACTTCTTACAAGAGCATACGCTTTTCGTGTATCGATAGGATGGCAAAAATAGGGTACCCCAAACTCGGCAGCAGGCCAATATATTCCTGCAGCACCCCCAACAAGTGCTTGTCCAATTATGTACAAAAAAGTGTCTCTTGAAAAAATGAGACATAAGCTTGCTGCAATACTTAGTATTGAAGAACTAACGATAGGAAATTGGATTTTCCCTGTTTTGTTAAGATAATTTCCTGTAAAGAGTCTTGTTATGGTTCCAATTATTGCTGAAATGGTAAACCCTAAGCCAATATCTGTTGCCGATAATCCTAAGTTATTAAAAATAAGTGATGTTAAATAAATAACACCTCCTGCTCCAAATGCAGCGTAAAATCTTATCTTGGTTATTAACCTCAAATGATATGGAAATTGAATCCACCAATTTTGGCTAATTTGTAAACTATTAGGACTAATCACTAGTGAAATACATTTTTATAATTTTTTTTAGTTTTTGTGGTTTATTTTTTAATAATGGTTTAAGGGCTGCTGAAAAGATAAATATTAAATTTGAAGAGATGGAAATCCCTCTTACTATAGAACAATTATCAAAATTAGAAAAATACAAAGATGATTCAACAGAATTAATAGATTGGTTAAAAAAAAATGGATTTATAAGAATTTTTGAATTATCTAAATTTTTAGAATTTCCAGTTTTTAAAGAAGAGGGATTAAATAGAGAAATATTAAGAAGTTGGATAGGGCGTAATATTCTTACAGAATTAAGCAAAAGTATTAAAGTTCCAAATGAGAATAATGGAACAGAAATATATAACACTATAGAAAATTTATTAGATCAAAAAGAAGAAGTTTCAACTTTAGACATCATAAAGGCATTACCATCAGAAGAAATTTCACTAGATATTGATAATTTAATTTTAATAATTTCATCTTGGAAAAATGAATTAGCAATGCAACAAGAACTTTTAACCAAATTAAATCAACTGGAAAGAACGAACCAAAATCCCTTTAAAAATACTGAAAAGAAATCAACTCAAGATCTAATAAAAATTGATAAAAAAATTTATGCTCCTCACCGAGTGAAACCCTTTGAAATTGAAATATCGAAAAGCAACAAAACAAATGATGATAAAGAACTGATAATTTTTATGCCAGGACTTGGGGGCGAAATTAATAATTTCAAATGGATAGGCAACGAATTGGCTAGAAGAGGTTGGCCAATATTATTCATAGATCATAGAGGGAGTAATTTAGAATCATTCAAAGAAGTACTTGAAGGTAAGGGAACAATACCAGGAAGTGCAGACTTTTTCTTATATAGAATTAAAGATTTAGATGCTGTATTGAAAGCTCATGAAAATGGAGAATTTGGTTTACCTAATAAGTCATATATTTTGATGGGACATTCACTTGGTGCTTTAATAGCACTTTTACATGAAGGCAATAAACCTACTAAACAATTAGAGGACAAATGTGATTCGGCATTAGAAGACTTTGCTGTAACAAACTTATCTAAATTACTTCAATGTCAGTTGAGCGAAATACCATTCCCTAAGAAAAATAACACTAATAACGCCAGCGCGATTATAGGTTTTAATTCATTTGGCAGTTTACTTTGGCCAAAAGAAAATAGTACAGGCATTAAAGCTCCAACTCTTCTAATAGGTGGTACTTATGACCTTATTACACCGTTAGTGAATGAACAATTTAGAGTTTTTTATGCTTTAGATAATCCATCAAATAGATTTCTAATTATTGAAGGGGCAAGTCATTTCTCTCCAATAAGAATAAATAAAAGCTATGAAGAAAATAATGACCTCTTCAAAATAAGTGAATCTTTTATTGGTTCAGAGCCAATATTAGTACAAGATTTATCTACTAAATTTATAGTTGAATTTTTAAAAAATATTAAAGACCAAAAGATCCCTAATGTAGTTAAAAACCAAAGAGATTTGGGACTTGACTTCCATCTTTTAGATCTTGAAACGATAAAAGAAATTTCCGAAAATTAGTACTCTATTCGTGGATCTAAATATGCGATTAAAATATCCACGAATAGATTTAAAGAGACTATGAGCATAGAGGTAAAAATTACAATTCCTTGAACCAAGGTATAGTCTCTTTGAGAAATAGCTTCATGTAATCTTAAAGCTATACCTGGCCATGAGAAAGTCACCTCGAACAAAAGAGCACCTCCTGCTAAAGAGGCCATAGTCAAGCCAGAAATAGTGACAATTGGCAATAGAGCATTAGGCAATGCATGGTTTAAAAATATTTTTTTCCTCGATATTCCTCTACATATAGCAGCATTTACATAATCACTTTTTAATGTCTTATCCAAATTTACTCTTAATGAGCGGCTGAATATACCACTTAATAAAAAGCCAAGGGTAATCGAAGGAAGTGCAAGATGATAAAGACTATCTTTCAAGGCAATGATATTATTTGAAAGAATACTATCTAAAACTAAAAAACCTGTAATTTGGGGTTTTTGGTGAAATATAGGAAATCTCCCTCCAATTGGGGAAATATTAAAAAATACAGAAAATAATAATTGAGCTAACATTGCACCCCAAAAAGGAGGGATCGCATATGTAGCAATTCCTAATATTCTCGCAAAATAATCAGTCTTTTTCCCTCTATTTCTTAAGCCAATTATTCCCAATGGAAATCCTATTAGTATGGCACTTAATATTGAAAAGAATCCAAGCTCAAGACTTGCAGGCAACGACTTTATAATAATATTAAGGACTGGCTCTTGGGTACTAAGAGATTGGCCAAAATTTAAGTGCAATATATTTTTAATATATGAAAAATATTGATTTATTAAAGGTTCATCAAGCCCCAATTTATTTCTTAGAAATTCCCTAGAAACCTCATCTGCACCAGATCCAAGTATGGCATCGACAGGATCGCCGGGAGCAACTCTTAATAAAATAAAAACTAATGAAGAAATTATCCACAACATTATCGGTATTAATGAAATTTTTAATAAGGAATAATTTAATAGTTTATTTAAATTTCTACTCATAAATAAACTCAAGATCACTCAATGAAATTATTCCTGCGCCATTAAAAATAGGTTTTGATATTTTATTTTGTGACCATGCTTTTTGAGAGGAGATCCAAATAGGAATATAAGGTATTGAACTTGCTGCTATTTTTTCAATTTCAACAAGTTTTTCTAATCTTTTATTTCCACTTATTTTTTCACTCTCAATAAATAAACTTTCCACTTTATTAGATCCCCAAAAACTACCGCTGTAAACTGATTCTCCTTTTTTACATATGCCATCAACTATTTCAGTACAACTTAAAAGTGGAGTGAGATAGGCTTCTGGATCTGAATAAGCTCCAGTCCAATCGAGAATAACTGCTGTATAAATTCCTAAACTTAAATTCTTATAAACCGTTGTAGATTCAACCCCATTGAGTTCAATATCTATGCAATCTTTTAGAGAATTTTTAATTTCTTCTTGCCATGTCAGAGCAATAAGCTTGTCAGCTGGTACATTCGATCTA